>LOEV01000139.1 GCA_001516065.1 Alphaproteobacteria bacterium BRH_c36 | reverse complement strand
GAACCGGGGAGCGATCCGGCCGCCCGGCGCATGGCGGTCGTCGAGGCCCTGACGACGACGTATGCCAGCGGCAGCGGCGCATTCCGCGGCCGCTTCAATAACTGGTCGTTCGATGCGCGCACCCGCGTTGCCGTGCGCCCGCTGCTCCTCATCATCCTGCCGACCGGTGCGAAGAACCGCCGCCGGCAGCTCGCCCCCTTCCAGTTCCTGCGCCTGCGCGACGGCTCGTTGCGGCGCATCGATACGCTTTACATCGACATCGACCTCGTACGCGCACACCGTGCCGACGACAACGAGAAGACGTTCCTAGCCGAATTCTATCTATCCATGCGCGCCAACCAGGGCGCCGACATCGAGCGACTAGATTTCACCAATGCCTACGTGGATCAGCGCAGCAACGGCCGCCAGATCACGATCGAAAAGCTCCACGACGGTTCGCCGGACGCAGCCTACCCCGACCGCATGAAGATCTACCGAGTTTCGGGCCGTTTCCTGTTCAAGCCGGACCTCAAGGCCTATCCCTTCGACACCCAGCGCTTCTTTATCGAGATCAAGCCGCTCTCCGGCACCGCCTTCCTCGTGCAGCCGCCGCCTCAATCGCTCCGCGACCGCGACGTCGCTTCAGACGATTGGCAGGCAACCGGCCAGTATGTCGGCCTCGGCGAGGATTTCATACCGATCGTCGATGCCTACACCCATGCACCCAGCGTCGTTCCTTTCTACAAGGCGCAATACGTCTGGCTGATGCAGCGTGAGGTGAACGACTACGTACTGCGCGTCATCGCCCCGCTGTTGTTCATTCTCATCGTCGCCTACGTGTCGATCTTCATACCGCACCCGCACTTCGAGGCGATCGTGACCATCCAGGTGACGGCGCTCCTCTCGGCCGTCGCGCTGTATCTGTCCCTGCCGCAGCTCGATTCGGATACGGCCACCCTGTCCGACCGGTTATTCCTCTTCTACTACCTGATGGTGAGCGTGATGATCATCATCACGATTGCCCGTATCAACAAGCACGTCGCCGCGCGCAAATGGCTGAAGCTGTCGCTTGGCTTCGTGCACACACTCGGCATCCCGCTCGCGGTTGCCGCCATGGCCTGGCATGTCTATGCGCTGAGCCAGTCGGGTGCATGATGGCTGGGAAATAACAAAACTAAAGGCCGCACCGGCGGCATCTCGATTTGAACTGGTGAAAGCGTGGCGCCTGTGAAGGGCGCCACGCGTTTTCCTCACGCACCGAATATGTCTTGGGTGATGCCGGAATACCAGCCAAGGCTTTCCTCATAGGTTGCCTTGCGCAGCGCGCTATCCTCGCCGGTATTCGATATGAATCCGGTTGTCTTCGTGATCTTTTCTGGCGCGCCTTCATAGTTTGCCCCGACCTTGACGCCATCGTCGGGTGCGATGAGGCTCCAGCACGTATTGGAGAATTTGGCCGGGAAGACGCGGCTTCCGGTCAGCGCGCCTCGTACGGCGTTGGCGCAGACCTTCGCCTGGCTGTTGGCCGAAAAGGCCGACTTGGGCATGTCGCCGGCAATTGAAGAGTCGCCGAGAACGTAGACGTTTTCATCGATTTGGCTCTGCATGCTATCTGGAACGATCGGGCAGAACCCGGAGTCGTTGGTCAGTCCGGCTGTGATCGCGATGCCCCCTGCGGATTGTGCGGGAATGACATTGGCGACGTCGGCCTTGAAGACGTCGAGTTCCGTTTCGATTTTTCCGGACTTGGCATCCACGGATTTGATGCTGCCGAGGATCGATCCCGGGATCCATTCGACCATGCCGGGGTAATGCTTTTGCCAACCCTCCTGGAACAGCGCCTGCTTGGAAAACTTTTCCTTCGGATCGAGGACGATGATCTTGGCCGTCGGATTTTTCTGCTTGAAGACGTGCGCAACCATCGAGATGCGCTCATAGGGGCCGGGCGGGCAACGGTAGGGATTTGGCGGGGCGATCATAACGAAGGTGCCGCCCTGTTTCATCGCTTCGATCTTGGATTTCAGAAGCTGCGTCTGCGGACCGGCCTGCCAGGCATGCGGCATCACTTCGGCGGCTTCTTGCGAATAGCCCGCTACACTGTCCCACTTGAGTGAGATACCTGGCGACACGATTAGCTTGTCGTAGGGCACCTTTGAACCGTCGGCCAAAGTCACAACCTTGGCGCCGCGGTCCACCGCTGTTGCCATCTGGTGAACGACTTTGATGCCGTGAGTGCTTTCGAGCGTCTTGTAGTCGTGCGTAATGGATTCGAACGTTCTGAAACCGCCAATATGGAGATTCGAGAAGAAGCAGGTCGTGAATGCTTGCTGCGGCTCGATCAAAGTGACGTCGATTTCGCCCTTCGAATCCTTTGCCAGGTAACGTGCGGCCGTGCCACCTCCAGCGCCGCCGCCGATCACGACAACTTTGGGCTTGCCTTGAGCACGCAGAAACGAAGGCATTGCGAGCGTCGACGTCGAGAGTGCTGCGCTAATCATGAATCGGCGCCGTGAAATGGGCATTTTCCGTCTCCTTGGTTGCTCGTTTCTCTTTGCTCAAGTCGTCCTTTTGGAATTCGGCCTTATTGGCCATTCTTGTTGAAATATGCAGCCAGCGCCGCGATCTCCTCGGCCGACAACCGGCCAGCGATCATGCGCATTACAGGATGTTCGCGTTTTTTGCTTTTGTAGCCATGCATTGCAACGACGAAATCTTCCGGCGGCCAGCCGACGATAGACGGGATACCTTTGTCTTCACCAGATGCTTGATGGCAGGTTACGCACTCGCCTGAGAGGTATTCGCCGAATTCAGCGTCGCCTTTCAGCGCCAGAATCTCGGCGGGCAAGCCCGCGTCAATGCCAGTACGTGTCGGAACCGGCGTCTCAGGAATATTCGACGGGCCGGTGGAGAAGGATTCGAGATAGGCGAGGAGGGCCTTGCGGTCGTCAGCGTCGTCCACGCCGCGCAATCCCATAGTCGTTTCCTCGATGAAGCCTTTTGGATCCGCAAGGAAGGCGTCGATGGTTTCCGGTGTCCAAACCAGCCCCTCCGCTCCCGCCTTGACCATCGCCGGAGAATAGCGCGCGCCTTTGACAGAACCCGCTTTTCGACCGATGAGATTGTTGAGCTGGGGACCCAGGCGATTTTCTGCCTCGACGCCGATGCGGTGGCATGCCGAGCAGCGCTGGAACACTTCAACGCCGCGGCTGACGAGCCGGTCGTGCTCTTTCCCGGTCGCTTCGCTGGATTGGGCGTGCGCATTGCCGGCGATTGCCATGCATCCGGCAACGAGTGCGACCGCAAAAGCGAGTCCGGACTGCAGATTGGCCAAACCGAAACGCTCAACGACCCTCATGGATTTTTCCCTATTCCGCGCAACGCCAATGCCTGCTCTCCGCATTGGAAAACAATCGAAATAGTCGAATGTTTGTATGTAATCGGAATCTTGCCGGCTCGCAACTGTCTGGGGCGACCGGACGGTGTGGCGCTGGTGTCGATAAGCTGACGCACCGTCGAGACTTTGCCACCAACTCAGCGATGCCGCACCGCGTCGGCGCGTGCCGAAGTGCTGCGATGGACATTCACCCACATAACGCTTCCGGATTCTGAACGGCGGCTAACGCTGACATTCAGAGCCGGTTCATTGGCAGCACTCTAAACCTGATCAACCCTCGAAGGTCGAGGCTGCAATCAAGGAGACGGATTATGATGATGGGAAAAGTTCTGAAAGCCGGCGTGATCGTTCTGGCAATGGGCGTTGGTATGACGCAGGCATTCGCCGGCGGATCGAGAGTGAGCATCGAACAGTACGGCATCGGCAACGGCGTCGGTGGAGCGCAGAGCGGCAAGCGCAACCGTCTCACGGTTTACCAGGCCGGGCGCAGCAACGGCGCGATCTCCAACCAGCGCGGTCGCAGTAACGTCGCCGTCATCGGCCAGCGCGGTGCGCGCAATGCCGCTAACGCCTCTCAGCGCGGAGCCGGCAACATAGTCGGTATCGCCCAGTTCGGTCGCGGCCATACAGTCGTGACCTCGCAGGATGGCCGCGGAAATGCCGTCGGCGTCATCCAGGCCGGTCGCAACAATACGGCAACGAGCCGCCAGGTCGGTGCAGGAAACGTTGCTGTAATCGTACAGGACTGATCGTTTTACTCGTTCCATATCCCGGGGAGCCCTGCAACGGGTTCCCCGGCGTGGAGCAGGAAACAGACGTTATTCGTTGAAAATTCTGCAGTGCCCCACAGGAGGCCAGCATGTCGAACTATGTCAAACAAGTAATCGTGATCGCAGCCGCGGTCTCATGCGTTGGTGCATCGATACCCGCAAGCGCGGACGGCTCCGTAAGCTGCTCGATCCAGGTTTCCCGCAACGGTGGCATGACCGCGCTCACCGGGCTTGCCCGCGCAAGTTCGCCAGTGTCCGGTACCTATGAGTTCGTCGTGACGAGTACCGGTTCGGGAGGCTCCTCCAACATCGTCCAGAGCGGTGACTTCAGCGCCTCTGGCGGTCAGACCGAAGAACTCGGACAGGTAGCGGTCGGCGGCGGCTATTCCGCGAAGCTGAAGGTCCGCGCCGGCGGCAGAACTTACGTGTGCAGCCAGCACTCATGATTTGTCCGTAGGCCGCGCCTACGGTCGTAACGAAACCAAGGCGTGCCGGACCAGGGCGCTGCTGCATCGCTGCGGCCCTACCGGCACTTACCATCCACCTTGGCTCCGGCCCGTCGTGGCGACGCCCACATCGGTGACGGCTTTTTGGAGGAGAAGAGAGAATGTCGAAGTCCTGGAAGTTGAGCATCGGTTTATGCGCTCTCGCCCTCGCTGGTGCTGTGACCGCAGGCTCTCCCCCAGTTGAAGCTGGCCAGGTTGTCTTGCGAGTGGATTCCAAGCAGCAGGCCGCCCGCCTCAAAGGTTCGGGGCGCGAGCTCTACAAACTTTATCAAGCCCAGAGCAACTACGCGCGCAAGACGAGCAAGAGAAAATCCGGCAACTCCGCCGCCGTCTCGCAAACCGGGTCGCGCAACGGCGCTGCCCTCAGGCAGTCCGGTTCGGGCAACTCACTGCTGGTCGGCCAGAACGGCCGGGGCAACTCGGCCACAATCGATCAGAGCGGCAAGAACAATTCGCTCGGCCTTTACCAGTTCGGCCGCAACCTGAACTACACTGGCAAGCAGTCTGGAAATGGCGGCTCGCGGCTCGTCGTCCAGAGCGGCTGGTAGCAAGCTTCCTTCGGGAGCCGGGCCGCGGACTTGCGGCGGATCCCCGGGGCTCAACCAGCCGAAACTTTCCGCCCGTTGAGGTGGAAGCCGAGTTCGTCCCGGATGTTCATGGCGGCCTGACGCCAGTCGCCGCCACGCGGCCCGTCCATGGCTGACATATCGACTTTGCACGCCTCGTCATCGGGCTCATGTGGTGCTTCGCCGGTCTCATAGTAGGGCAGATCGAGATGGCCCTGTGTGCTGATGCTGTCCTCGCAATCCTCCGATATCGGGAACGCACCAATGCGGGCGGCAAGGTTTTGCAGCTCGGAGAGAATGAGACCCCGGCGCGTTTCGTGTTCGATGGTCAGGCTGCGCACGTCGTCGAGGAGTTTCTTGTCGGCAAGGCTCAACGCTTCGCCGAGAGCCGCAATCAGCAGGCCTTCCCTATTGGAAACGTCGGCGAGCTTCGCATGCATTTCCTCAATGTGAGACTTTGAATTTTTCATTGGTGCCCCCATTACGGCAACCCCCGATTTTAAGTTTCCGCGAATCACCAACGAATACAGACTGTTGACTTATTCACGAAAAATTGCGGTGAGAATGGGACAAGGGACTTTTTTTCCGAAAAAGAGATAAAGAACGAATCCGCGGGAAAGCTTTGGTTCCCGGCTTTTATGTACGAAATAGTAGGGGCTGCAAAACGACAAACCTTTCAATCTCGCCACGCCAATGCCAAGCTACGCCTTCGCGCTTTTTGCGACTTTCCACCTTTCCTCTGCGACGCGGATGTCTGCGAGGATGCGGTCGATCAAGAGGCATGTGCGATTGAACAGGTCCGACCCGCGCCTGTAATCGGCGGGCGCAAAGAAGTCGATGCGTCCGGCATTGAACAGGTCCACGCACTTCTTGCGCCCCTTGCCGGGCGGATGGACGGCGATCGCATGTCCGCCATTCTTGCGCGTCACCGCCATGGAAGGCACGTCGGTATCGCCATCGCCGAAATAGATCATGTTAGAGAATGGGATGGGGCGTTCGGCTTCCGACATGTGCTCGTTGATCGTCTCGCCAAGATCTTCGACGCCCTTGTTGATGCGGAACAGGAATTGCGTCTTGCCCGTGTCGGTGATCACGCGCTTCGGATAGGGGAGGTCATAAGCGTCGAACCAGTATTCGGAAGCGAAGACGTTATGGAAGCGATGGTAGATGGGTGTGCCTTCCACGATCTCTGTCAGTCCAGATGAGATGAGATAATGGCGCAACGTGATGCCATGGCTCTGCGCGCGAATGCTGGTGTAGTCCTCGATGGTGTCGAACCATTCCAAGACGCCGGGGAACAGTTCCACATCGCGCCCCTGGGCTACGAGATCCTCCCGGTCGATCCGCACCCCGGCTTCCTTCGCCTTCTTGTAGAGAAGGTGCATGTAGGTGATCAGCGGGTCGGCCTTGTGCTCCTTCGCGACCCGGTTCGACTCCGCCCAGAACTGCGCCGGATCGATGCCGATTTGCGGCAGGAACGCATATTCCTGCATCGGACGCGGCGATAGCGTCCCGTCGAAATCATAGACGAGCGCTATGGTTTTCTTAGCGAACTTGGCTGAGCCCGATGACTTCTCTGGTTGCGTTCTGGCGCCGCCGCTCTTTGCGGCGGCCTTCGTCCTTCGCTCCGATGTCGCCCCGCCGCTACTTGCTTCCGCCCCCTGCCCGCGTGTCGCCCGCTCTGCCATAACGTCGCCCCCCTCGGTGCGATTCGACTTGCTCCGCTTGAAGGCTGCCTGATTCGCGGGCGCGGAATAAGGCACCGGACTTGACAGAAGGATTGCAAGCAGCGAAACGCCTGCCTGAGACGGTCCACAATTTGCGAGGGACGAGAACATGCCGCTGCCTCCCTTCCCGACTCCCCAACAGGCCCGCGACGAACTCGTCGGTATCGTTACGTCGTTATCGTATGTAACGGGTTCGGAACTGCGCCTCGCCTCGGGCAAGACGTCGACTTACTATTTCAATATGAAGCCAACGATGCTGGATGCCCGCGGCGCCTTCCTCATCGGCCTCCTCATCCTGGACAGAATGGACTCGATGCAGGTGAGCCTCGTCGGCGGCCTCGAGATGGGAGCCGTGCCGATTGCGACAGCGGTCGCAGCCGTCAGCGCCGCCAAGGGCGACCCTGTATCCGCGTTCTTCGTGCGCAAGCAGGCAAAGGACCATGGCACACAGTCGCTGATCGAGGGACTCGCCAAGGATGAAACGATGGAACAGCGCCGTGTTGTAATACTGGAAGACGTGACGACCACAGGAGGTTCGGCGCTCAAGGCCGTCGACGTCGTGCGCGCCGAAGGTGGCGAAGTCGTTGCCGTTATCACTGTTCTCGACCGCCAGGAAGGCGCCGAAGCCGCCTTTAGAAAAGCGGGAGTACCGTTCTTTTCACTGATGACCAGGGAAGACGTCGTCGGCGCCGGTTAGTGCCTGTCTCGCCAGTCAAATCTCCGCGGCTTCCACGGCCTGTCAGCGGCAGCAGCGGATTTCACGTCATCATATGACCTGTCTCCGGTGCGACGGCGTGGCGCGGAACCCCTTCAAAAACCAATCCAGCAAGACAGGCAGAAAAAGTGTGCCAACCCGTGTGGCTACTTTTTCGATGCTGACGAGCCGGATGCCGCCGAGTTGGAAGCCGACGAGCTTGACGACTTCGACGGTTCATCGCCCCAGGTCTCGCGCATCTCAAGCAGCGCATCAAGTTTGGTGGGCAAAGTCGGATAACCTGCAACCGTATCTTTACCGTAATTCGCCGCCTTTTTGTCCTGCGCCGTCGCGGTGGTGGCAATCATCGGACCAGCGGCAACGGCGGCAACGACGGCGAAGAGACTCAGGTGCTTCAGCATTTTCAATACTCCATCAGCTAGTGTTTCGCGTGCCTTGAATAGGCGCGCGATTGCAAGTCGAACGCATCGAAGTGTGCATGGTTCCATATGAAAGTTGGTTATCCGGCACACCGTGAAACAGCGATCGAAGCGCGAAACGCGGCCAGCTCGATAGGGCTCCATCGCCGGAGATGCCCTTCGGCCTCGCGAATGCTCCGTGTCGGAATCATTCCGAGTGGGCATGGAAAGCACGGGCCAAAATAAAGCCGCCGGACCAGTCGATCCGGCGGCAACGTTGTCTCGAGGTCTACCGACCTTATTCGGCCGCCGCCCTGCGGCCCGACAGCGGCGCGGCGCTAAGAACATTGGCATCGACGTGCCCAGCGAATTTTTCAAAGTTCGCCACGAACATCCCCGCCAGCTTCTGCGCCGTTTCGTCGTACGCGGCGGTATCCGACCAGGTCTGACGCGGATTGAGGATTTGTGGGTCGACTCCTTCGAGGGCGAGCGGAACCTGGAAGCCGAACTTCTCGTCGGTGCGCATCCCGGCATTGGCCAGCGCGCCCGACAGGGCGGCGTTGAGAAGTGCCCGCGTCGCCTTGATCGGCATGCGGCTGCCGACGCCATACTTGCCGCCCGTCCAGCCGGTGTTGACGAGCCAGCAGTCGACGCCGTGTTCGGCGATCAGCTTGCGCAGCAGGTTACCGTAGACGGAAGGGTGGCGCGGCATGAAGGGAGCGCCAAAGCAGGTCGAGAACGTCGCCTGCGGTTCCTTGCCCATGCCCTTCTCGGTGCCCGCAACCTTTGCGGTGTAACCGGACAGAAAGTGATACATCGCCTGCGCCGGCGTCAGCTTCGCGATCGGCGGCATCACGCCGAATGCATCCGCGGTCAGCATCACGATGTTCTTGGGATGCCCCGCAGTGCCGGTCGGGCTGGCGTTGGCAATCGCTTCGAGCGGATAAGCCGAGCGGGCATTCTCAGTCAGGCTGCTGTCGTCGAAGTCGGGCGTTCGGTCATCGCGCAGCACGACGTTTTCGAGAACCGTCGCAAACCGGTTTGAAGCCGCATAGATTTCCGGCTCGGCTTCCTTCGACAGCCGGATCGTCTTGGCATAGCAGCCGCCCTCGAAGTTGAAGATGCCGTCCGGCGACCAGCCGTGTTCGTCATCGCCAAGTAGCGTGCGTGAGGGTTCCGCCGAAAGGGTGGTCTTGCCGGTCCCCGACAAACCGAAAAACACTGCGCTGTCGCCGTCATCTCCAACGTTGGCCGAGCAGTGCATCGGCATGATGCCCTGTTCCGGCAGGAGGTAGTTGAGGAACGAGAAGACGCTCTTTTTGGTCTCGCCAGCGTACGAGGTGCCGCCGATGAGCACGATTCGGCGCGACAGGTCGCACGCAATCACGGTCTCGGAACTGGTGCCATGGTAATCGGGTGCGGCGCGGAAGCTTGGCAGATTGACGACGGTGAACTGCGGCTGGAATCCGGAGAGTTCATCTCCTTTGGGGCGGCGCAGCATGTGACGGATGAACAGCGAATGCCAGGCCAGTTCCGTCACGATTCGCGTCGGCAGGCGGTAGTCGGCATCCGCTCCGGCAAACAGATCCTGGACAAACAGTTCCTTGTCGGCGGCGAACGCGCAGAAATCCTGGAACAGTTGGTCGAACTGCTCGCGGCTCATCCGTTTTGCATTGTCCCACCAAATCGCGCCCTCGGTCTCGCCATCGACGACGATGTACTTGTCGTTCGGCGATCGTCCCGTGTGCTGGCCCGTCTCGGCTGCGAAGGCCCCGCTGGCGGTGAGCGCGCCCTCGTTGCGTCGGAGCGCAATCTCGACGAGTTCGGCCTCTGTCTTGTTGGCGACGATGGAGCGGGCCGCCGTCAGCGGGAAGGTCATGAAGGTCATTTGCCTGCTTTCGAATTCCGGAGAGATAGACTCATCCTAAGTCAGATCCATGCCTTGCCAGCACGTTTCGTGCAAAGCACAACGGTTGAGCGGGCCACGCGGGCCTGTGTCGCCTATGTTGCTGAAACGTCACCCATCGGGAATGTGTCCGAAGGTCGAACGAATGCAGGACGGCGTTTCGGCAGGCGGCGATACACAGCCAAGCGGGCAAATCGCGTTGAAATGTCCGGTTCTGGGCTACGAGCAAGACCATGGTGGCACCACTAAGCGTTTAGAAAGCGCCAATCACTGAGACAAGATATACGTACGTCGCTATCCGAAGGTACAGGGACGAAGTGGACTCCTCGCAGTTATCACCTGTGTTTCGACACCGCACTCCAGAAATTGCGCAGGAAAGCGACATATATCAGTGATCTTTCGGGCGGTTGACTTCAAAACTGGCCAGTTTTGCGGCATCGGCGTCGGTTTGATACTTCGACAGCCATTCCTTGTAGGGTTCTCCGTAGATGATTTCCCGGGAGCCTTCCTTACTGAGTTCGAAGCCTTTTTCGGCAGCCGCCTCTTGATACCAGCGGGACAAGCAGTTGCGGCAAAATCCCGAGAGGTTCATGAGATCGATATTCTGCACGTCCGTGCGCTGGCGAAGATGTGCAACAAGTCGGCGGAACGCGGCGGCTTCGAGTTCCGTGCGCGTCTTTTCGTCGATCTCTGGAAGTGATGATGCGGTCATTTGTCCGGCCTTTCTGAATTATTACCTGCTCACACAGATAGGCCCCGGGGCCAACCGGCGCCAGTGCTGCCCGCCTCATTGTCTCACACGGCGGCTGTCACCCCGCTTGCAGCCCCCCCCAACACCGGCCTGCCGAGTGTTGGCCGAGGAACAGCAGCCCAACACCGGCCTGTATCTGACGCGAGCCTTGCGAAGTTTCACGACGACGAGTCCACGAGCTTGCGAAGTGTCACGTCAAGGAGTGTTGGCCAAGAAGAACGCAAAGTCCCCGACGGCTTGACGGACTGCCCGTATTCGACGCAGATCAGGGCCGAACAAAATATCCGACCAAAGTACGAGGGACGAATGACGACGGCATTCGCTGCAGAACGCTCGAAACTGATGAAATATTTTGAGGCAGCGGTTTCGGCTGCCCATCCCTCGACCTGCGTGCCGCCGCACCTTCCGGATGTTCCTCAGGGGGGACGCATCATCGTTGTTGGCGCCGGCAAGGCCGGAGCTGCCATGGCCCAGGCCACCGAGCGCCACTACATCGCGCGCGGCGAAGGGGACCACATTTCAGGGTTCGTGACGACCCGCCACGGCTTCGGTCTGCCTACCGAGATCATCGAGATCGTCGAGGCCGGACATCCCGTTCCTGATGCAAACTCCGTATCGAGTGCCCACCGTGCCCTTGAACTGGTGGCGTCGGCCGGGCCGGATGACTTGATATTATGCCTGATGTCGGGCGGGGCTTCGGCGTTGTGGTCGGCTCCAGTCGACGGCGTGACGTTCGGCATGAATCAGGGCCTGACCAAATCGCTTCTGCGCTCGGGCGCGCGAATTTCCGAGATGAACTGCGTCCGCAAGCACCTGTCCCGCATCAAGGGCGGACGCCTTGCCGCCGCTGCCGCCGGCAAGGAAATGCTCACGCTGGCAATTTCTGATGTTCCCCACGATTCGCCCGATGCCATCGGCTCTGGTCCGACCGTCGGCGACGCGACAACGCTTGCCGAGGCCCGCGCCATCCTGGCGCACTACAACATTACGCCGCCCCCTGAGGTCGCCCGCGCTCTCGAGACTCCCGCTAACGAGACACCGTTCCCGGGAAGTCCGGCCTTCGCGCGCTCACGATTTGTCTTTGCCGCACGTCCCCTCGCGTCGATGCAGGCCGCCGCTGTCCTCGCCAGAAAGGACGGCTACCGCGTTGATATTCTTGGCGACTCCCTGGAGGGCGAGGCCCGCGATGTTGCCGCTTTCCACGCGGCCATGGCCAAGGACGCATTGCGTCGGGGCGACCGCGTCGCGCTGATGTCGGGCGGCGAGTTGACGGTAACGGTGCGCGGCGAGGGCTCGGGCGGGCCCAACCAGGAATACGCACTCGGGCTGGCGATCGCGCTGGGTGGGACCAAAGGCATCTTCGGCATCGCTTGCGACACCGATGGAACAGACGGTGGCATCGGCAAGGCCGACGATCCGGCGGGTGCCGTCGTGCTGCCGGACACAGTAACGCGTGCGAAGGCATCGGGAGTAGATGCCGTCGCGTTTCTGGACGATAACGACTCTACAGGGTTCTTCCGGCGGATTGGCGATCTCGTCATGCCGGGACCCACTCAGACCAACGTCAACGACTTCCGTGTGGTATTGGTTGATCCTTGAAACAGCCCAACACCGGCTTGCTGAGTGTTGGCGGAAAAGTGCCAACACCGGCTTGCCGAGTGTTGGCGGAAAAGCGCCCAACACGGCTTGCCGAGTGTTGGCGGAAAAGCGCCCAACACGGCTTGCCGAGTGTTGGCGGAAAAG
>LOEV01000138.1 GCA_001516065.1 Alphaproteobacteria bacterium BRH_c36 | reverse complement strand
CCCGCGCCATTGCCCGCGCCATCTACGCTGCCGCCCCCGCCCCCTCAGGCTGGATTGGCCCGCCCGCCTACGCCGAGCGATTCCCAAATCCCGCCTGAACCGCCGGCCGGATTATAGAAAGGGTCATTGCATCACGGGCGGACGGAGTGCTAGCAGCCCCCATGACCACTGTTATGACCCCGTCCAGGCCAGAACGAAAAGAAGACAGCTTATGATCCCGCGCTACTCCCGCCCCGAAATGACTGCCATCTGGTCGCCTGAAACCCGGTTCCGCATCTGGTTCGAGATCGAGGCGCATGCGGCGACCGCCATGGCCGACATCGGGATGATCCCAAAAGGAGCCGCCGAAACGATCTGGAGGAAGGGCGCCGAGGCGGAGTTCGACATCGCCCGCATCGATGAGATCGAAGCCGTCACCAAGCACGACGTCATCGCCTTTCTCACCCACCTGGGAGAATTCATCGGTCCGGATTCGCGTTTCGTCCATCAGGGCATGACGTCGTCCGACGTCCTCGACACCTGCCTCAACGTCCAGCTGACCCGTGCCGCGGACCTGCTGCTGGCGGATCTCGACAAGCTCCTCGCGGCCCTCAAAACACGCGCGCTCGAACACAAGAACACGGTCACGATCGGCAGAAGCCACGGCATTCACGCCGAACCGACCACCTTCGGTGTCAAACTGGCCTTCGCTTACGCCGAGTTCCAGCGCGGGCGCGACCGCCTTGTCAGCGCGCGTAAGGAGGTCGCCACCTGCGCCATCTCCGGGGCCATCGGCACCTTCGCGAATATCGATCCGCGCATCGAGGAGCACGTCGCCCAACAGATGGGGCTGAGCCCGGAACCCGTCTCGACCCAGGTGATCCCGCGCGACCGCCACGCCATGTTCTTCGCGACCCTCGCCGTGATTGCCTCCTCGATGGAGCGCCTTGCCACCGAAATCCGCCACCTGCAGCGTACCGAAGTGCTCGAAGCCGAGGAGTATTTCTCGCCCGGCCAGAAGGGTTCTTCGGCCATGCCGCACAAGCGCAACCCTGTTCTGACCGAAAATCTCACCGGCCTTGCCCGCATGGTCCGCTCCTACGCGCTTCCGGCAATGGAAAACGTCGCCCTCTGGCATGAGCGAGACATTTCGCATTCCTCCGTCGAGCGCATGATCGGCCCAGATGCAACGATCACCCTCGACTTTGCCCTGAACCGCCTCGCAGGCGTCATCGAGAAACTGGTCGTCTACCCCGCGCGCATGCAGGAAAATCTCGATAAGCTCTCAGGTCTGCACAATTCCCAGCGCGTCCTCCTCGCACTCACCCAGAAGGGGCTTTCGCGCGAGGAATCGTATGCCGCAGTCCAGCGCAACGCCATGAAGACTTGGAATGAGGGTGCCGACTTCCTCAGCGAGCTGAAAAGCGACCCGGAGGTTGCAAAACACCTCTCGGCTGCCGAACTCGACGATATGTTCGACATCGCCTACCACCTCAAGCACGTCGACACGATCTTCAAGCGGGTGTTCGGCTGAGCCGCCGCTTGCGCCCTTCTCTGTCCTTAGGGGGGTGGACAATTGCGGCGCGTCCGCGGTGCCGGTACACTACATTGGTGAGGAGACGGCTGCCATGAACGCCCCACTCGATCTCAAACTTCGCAAACCGGAGTTCCTGCGCTGGGTCCAGGAACGAGAAGGTCGCTATGAGCTGAAAGGGGGCATCGTCACTGTGCAGGCCGGAACGACCAGAGGTCACGCAATTATCTGCGCGCGTTTCCTGAGCGAAATTTTGGGCCAACTCGACCGGAACGCATGGGAAGCCTGCATCGCGGATCTCGGTGTCGAAATCGGTGAAACGGTTCGCTACCCCGATGTCCTCGTAGAATCGGCCGGCCGTGACGGCAGAGACCTCTCGACATCCGAGCCGGCACTTCTCGTCGAGGTTCTCTCGCCGTCCTCGGTGGGAACCGACATGACCGAAAAACCCGCCGAATACGCCATGCTGCCCACTTTGAAAGCCTACATCGTAGCCAGCCAGGAAGAACCGATCGTCTGGATTTGGTCGCGCGGACAGCCACAAGGCGGCGCCGTCGGTGAAATGCCGCAGCAACCGCTCGAAATCGCAGGCCGCGACGGAATTATCGAGGTTCCCGACCTTGGCTTGGCATTGTCGCTGTCCGAGATCTATCGCAGCATCGGCACACAGTAGACGCCTCCTCGCCCTCACGCTGTCCGAAAGCCCGTCCCACCCATGCGCGCCGCCGAAGCCGATATCCTGATTGTCCCGGGCTGGTCTGGGTCCGAGGAAGACCACTGGCAGAGCCGCTGGGAAAGGAGCCTCAAGACCGCGCGCCGCGTCCAGCAGGAGGATTGGTACCAGCCGAGCCTCACAGCCTGGACGCACCGTATCCAGACCGCGGTTGAAGAAGCCGTATTGCCGGTCGTCCTGGTGGCCCACAGCCTCGGCGTCGCCACTGCGGTGCATGCCGCGGCCACTTTGCCGCCGGGAAAAGTGGTCGGGGCCTATTTCGTTGCGCCCGCCGATGTCGACCATGCCGATCAATGGCCGCTCACGCGAGGTTACGATCCCATCCGCTCGCTTAGCGGATTTTCACCGATGCCGACGGCGCGCCTGCCTTTCCCCGCCATGCTCGTCGCGTCCGCCAACGACCCGTATTGCTCGCTGGAGCGCGCCAGGGACATGGCCGCCGGCTGGGGCGCTGAATTCATCGAAGCCGGCGAATGCGGGCACTTGAACGTTTCCTCCGGCCACGGTCCTTGGCCGGAAGGGCTTTTGCGTTTCGGGCTGTTCATGAAAGGCCTGGGCTAGTGAGGCGTCGCGCCTTAATTGACCGGCGGTGCGGCGAGGCCGGTGTCAATTAAGGCGTGATAAACGCCTCACTAAGTCATTGATGTTGCTAGTGGCCCTCATCTCGCGCCTAAATTGAACGAGGTTGCAGCTATGATGCGATTTAGGCGCGACGGGCCACTAGCCTTCACCGGCTCAAATCCTGATCGCGAATGCGCACCGCCGCTTGCAGCGGAAGGAAGACCAATGGCGGGATGATCTAGCCGCGCTCTTTCTCGATCTGGGCGATGGCCTGTTCCATGGCAGTGATCATCTGCGCCCGCAGCTCCTCGTCCGAAACGCTGACGCCCTTGGCGTCGAGATCTGCACGGACCTTGCGGAACACATCCTCATCGCCAGCTTCGGCGAGGTCGGCGCGGCGCACTTCCTTCTGGTAGGCAGCGACTTCATCGCCCGTCATGCCGAGCTTTTCGGCGACCCAGACACCCAGCATGTTGTTGCGGCGGGCCTCCGACTTGAACTTCAGGTCCTGGTCATGGGCAAATTTCTTTTCAAAGGCCTTTTCCCGATCGTCAAAGGTCGTCATGAGTGGTCTCCACCGATAGTAGTTACAGCGCGACATATTCGCGCCCTGGTTTGGTTAACGCCGCACCCGAAGGCCACGTCTCACAGGGCCTGCCTACCCGCTAACGCCAATCAATTCAATGGCTTGGCTCCAGGTCAGCGATGCCCGCAGGATGCGCAATCGTTAACATTGTTTCACAGGTGGCCATCGGCTAGTCTCTCCTGCCCGCACCGACCCCCAAATGCAAGCTGCAAACCGGGGTGGCGATAGACGCGCAATGGAGACACCCGCCACGGCGTCCACAGGCCTTTGGGACTTACAATGTTCCCAGGGCGTGCCGACATATATAGGTAGAACAACAAGCGTATGGCATGAGCTCGATCATTCTAAAAGGACCAGGCATGAACAGGCGCCGCCGCATCTACGAAGGCAAAGCCAAAATCCTCTATGAGGGTCCCGAGCCCGGTACCCTCATTCAGCATTTCAAGGATGACGCCACCGCCTTCAACGCGCAAAAGCACGCGTTGATCGAGGGCAAAGGCGTGCTCAACAATCGCATTTCCGAGCTTATCTTTACCAAGCTCGGCGAGATCGGCGTGCCGACCCACTTCATCCGCCGCGTCAACATGCGCGAGCAGCTCATTCGCGAAGTCGAGATCATCCCGATCGAAGTCGTCGTGCGCAACGTCGCGGCCGGCTCGCTCGCCAAGCGACTCGGGCTGGAAGAAGGCGCAGCCCTGCCGCGGTCGATCATCGAGTTCTACTACAAGGACGACAAGCTCGGCGACCCGATGGTCTCCGAAGAGCACATCACCGCGTTCGGCTGGGCCGCGCCCCAGGAAATCGACGAGATGATGCAGCTCGCGCTTCGCATCAACGATTTCCTCGTCGGGCTGTTCCTCGGCATCGGCATCCGCCTCGTCGACTTCAAGGTGGAATTCGGCCGTCAGTGGGAAAACGACATGATGCGCATCGTGCTGGCCGATGAAATCAGCCCGGACTGCTGCCGTCTGTGGGACGTCAAGACCAACGACAAGATGGACAAGGACCGCTTTCGCCAGGATCTCGGCGGCATGTTGGAAGCCTATCAGGAAGTCGCCCGCCGCCTTGGCATCCTCCACGAAAACCGCCCGGCGGTCGGCTCAACTCCGGTGCTCGTCTCCTCGAACACACCCGAAGGCAAGCCACACTGATCTGGTCGCGACCGCTCCGCCGTTCGTGGCGGAGCGGCTGCGAACGCCCGCGACAAGCTTCGTTGCACGCTTGCTCGCGCTCAAGACCGGGGAGCGTATATGAAAGCACTTATCAAGATCACGCTGAAGAACGGCGTTCTCGACCCCCAGGGCAAGGCCATCGAGAATGCGCTCGGCGCACTTGGCTTTGAAGGTATCTCCGGCGTCCGCCAGGGCAAGCTGATTGAACTCGAGCTGGCCGCCAGCGATGAACCTGCCGCGCGCGCTGAAGTCGAACGCATGTGCCAGAACCTGCTCGCCAACACGGTCATCGAGAACTATTCGTTCGAGCTGGTGAACTGACGGCAGACCAGCCACCGCGGAGCTTCAGATGCCGCCTCTCGCGGACGAGAAAATAAAAGATAACGAGGCCGACGCCGTCCGCGCCGTGAAATATATGGCCGTCAAGGTGACGATCTTCGTGCTGGTTCCCCTGGTGGTGGCCCTGACGACTGCTTTCTGGGTGCTATCATGATACCCCGCGCGCGACGAGCCTTGCTGGTTGTTGCCGCGGCAATCTGGACGCTGCCCGCTGGCATCCCGGCAAGCGCCGCCAAATCCGCAATCGATTTATCAAATCCCGTTGCGATCACCTGCGAAACAAGCGCCGTCAAGCTTGACGCTAACCCGTTCGAAGCCAGCAAGGGCACCCTTGCCCTCGAAATCCGGCTGGACGATCCCGGCGAAGCAAAGGGTCCCGGACGCTGGAAAGTTACCGAAAGTGCCGGCGACCACACAGCCTCGTTCATCATTGCCAGCCGCGCGGGTTGCGTTCCCGATTGCCCTTTTACACAGGGAGAAGACGGCAGCCTCCAGCTCTGGTCGCCAAAACCCCTGGCGCTCACCCAGCTCGACGACCAGACCTCACTGGTTCTTGTGACGATCAACCCCACATCCTTCGAACTGAAGGCGTCCACATTCCGCAAAAAAGAACTCGCCGGTCTCGAACGCGGCGACTGCAAGCTTGCCGACTCTGGAGTAAAGTCGCCTGAGTCTTCAGAAGGCTCACCGCCGCCGGTCGGGGCGAAGCCGTCATCGCCTGAGACGCCACCGGCTGAACAGCCTCAAGGTGCCGTCGAACCGGCCCAGCCGCCGCCAGCAACGGACAAAAAAGAATGATTCGCGCCTCCGTGATCGTCTTCCCCGGCTCCAATTGCGACCGCGACGTCAAGGTCGCCACCGAAGCCGTCACTGGCTCCAAGGCCAACATGGTCTGGCACGGCGACTCTGAAGTCCCGAAAAGCGATTTCATCGTGCTGCCCGGCGGCTTCTCGTATGGCGATTATCTGCGCTGCGGCGCTATGGCCGCCCACTCGCCGATCATGCGTGACGTTATTGCCAAGGCGAAGGCCGGCACCCCCATCATCGGCATCTGCAACGGTTTCCAGATCCTGCTCGAAACGGGCCTGCTGCCCGGCGCCCTGATA
The DNA here is from genome assembly GCA_001516065.1 of Alphaproteobacteria bacterium BRH_c36. Lineage (GTDB taxonomy): Bacteria > Pseudomonadota > Alphaproteobacteria > Rhizobiales > Hyphomicrobiaceae > Filomicrobium. The sequence continues at coordinate 606 of LOEV01000138.1, read as the reverse complement.
CGCAACGCCTCGCTTCTGTTCATCTGCCGCGACGTATTCATCCGCTGCGACAACAACAAGACTTTCTTCACCAACTGCTATCGCGAGAATGAAGTCGCGCGCGTTCCGATCGCCCATCACGACGGAAATTACTTTGCCGATGAAGCGACCCTCGATCGACTTGAAGCCGAAAACCTCGTCGCCTTCCGCTATTGCGGCGCCGACGGCGAAGTCACTGATGCGGCCAACCCCAACGGCTCCCAGCGCAACATTGCCGGCATCACCGATCCGACCGGACGCATCCTCGGTCTGATGCCGCACCCCGAGCGCCTTTTTGAACCCGCGCTTGGCGGCACCGATGGCCGCCGTGTCTTCGAAAGCGCCGTCGTCTCGGTTATGGAAGCCGCCGCCTGATCAGCCGAAACAGGAACCCGCCCCGGCAAGCAAAAACCCCGCGAGCCAAAGCCCGCGGGGTTTTCTCCAGAGCATGTTCAGCAAAAGTGTACGCGGTTTTGCGGTTCGAACATGCGACGAAACAAAGACTGAGAGCGCGACCGCGAGCCCATAAAAAGTGAGCGCGCTCTAGTGGCCCGTCGCGCCTAAATCGCATCATAGCCGCAACCTCGT
>LOEV01000137.1 GCA_001516065.1 Alphaproteobacteria bacterium BRH_c36 | reverse complement strand
AAGGACCGCGCGGCGAGGGCGCGTCGATGAGCGCGGCGGCAAAGTCCATGCGGCTCGACCGACTGCTGGCCAACCTGGGTTATGGTTCGCGCAGGGACATCCAGTCGCTGGTAAAGCGGGGGCGCGTGGTGCTCGACGGATCGCCGCTGACCGATGCAGGCCAGCACGTTGCGGTTTCCCGCGAACTGAGCGAGCGGATGACGATCGCTGGCGCGCGCCTCGATCCGCCGCCGGGGCTCGTTCTCATGATGCACAAGCCGCTCGGCGTCACCTGCAGCCACAAGGAAGCGGGGCCGCTCATCTATCATCTGCTGCCGCAAAGATGGCGCGCGCGCAAGCCGGCGATATCGACGATCGGAAGGCTCGACAAGGATACCTCCGGGCTGTTGCTGCTGACCGATGATGGAGCTTTGCTGCATCGGGCCATCGCGCCAAAGAGCAAGGTTGCCAAGCGTTATCTTGCACGGCTGGCACGGCCGTTGCGCGGCGATGAAGCCGAGGTGCTGGCTTCGGGGACGTTGATGCTCGAAGGCGAAGCCAAGCCGCTCCTGCCTGTCGAGATGGAGATCGCCACCGAGGCGGAGTGCGGCGGCCTCTCCAAAGCGGAGGTCGATGCCAATGGTCCGGTAGTCGTCGTGACGCTGATGGAGGGGCGCTACCATCAGGTGAGGCGAATGTTTGCCGCCCTCGGCAACCACGTGGGCGCGCTGCACCGTGACCGATTCGGCGGGCTCCAAATGCCGGACGACCTCGCCGCAGGTGAATTCCGAGTGCTGGATGAAGCCGGGATCGAGCGGATTTTTGCCTAGCCGCGATACGACATTAATCAGCGCATGTGTTTTTTCCGGGCCGCATTGATCTCGAATCGACCGACTCAGTTGAATGGGGTTATGTTCAATTCACAATAAGGGGACCCGACAAAAAAAGAGGGGCGGCGACAATGGGACAGACACGTGCGGTGCTTGCTGCACTGATACCGGCATTATCGATCGTGGGCTGTTCTTCGCTGCCGGTTCCGAGCTTGCCGGGGCAGCCGATCACGACAGGGGCGCTGCAAGACGCTGCGACTTCGGGACCGAAGCGGGGCACGCCGGTCGTGGCCGAGCGGCCCGCGAGGATGTTTGTGTGGGCCGGTTTCCGCGAGAAGGACTGTACGGCATTGACGCCGACTTTCGCCGTCGTACAAGCGCCAGCCAAGGGCGACGTCAGCTTCAAGCCCGACCAGACAACGACCATCCGGCACAGCAATTCGGGTAACTGCATCGGGACAAGCCTTGCCGGCACCGGCATCTATTATACCGCCCGCAATGGCATGGCCGGCGATGACACCTTCTCGGTGACCGCGACGACGCCGGATGGCAGCACCGCGACGAAGACCTTCAACGTGCGGGTTGTGGAATAACAGGAACGAGTTGGCGCCGAGGCGTCGCTGACGGCAAATCTCAATCCGGCTCATTTTTCGTTCTTGGCGGTGCGGTTGCGCTGCCTGGCCGTGCGAATCCGCCCGGCTGGTTTTGTTGCTTCCTCGAAGAGGGCGGCGAGCGTCGGCACCTGTTCGGTAATCGGCCCATCGTGTCGTACGATCAACCCCAATTGACGTTCGAGTCCTGTTGCATCGAGGCGCGTGAGGTGCGCGGTTTCGGCGTAACGCGTGGCATCCGGCTCGGGCAGAACTGCAAATCCAAAACCGGCGTTGACGCACCCCATAACGGCCTCAACGGAATCGATCTCAAGCGTCTTTGCCGGCGCAATATCGTGCCGCGCAAGGTAGTTGGCAACGAGCAGCCCGATGCCGGTGGTCGGGGTGAACTGCACATGAGTAAGTTTGCTGGCACACTGCCTGATGCCGTAACCCTTTAAACGTTGAGGAACCGCCAGCACGAATGCTTCTGTGCGCAATGCAATGAATAACGCGTCGTTGCGCATATCCGGAGTCGCGGTGATCACGGCTGCATCCAGCAAACCGGCTTTGACCTTCTGCAAGAGTACCTTCGACAGTCCGCTCTCCACGACGAAGCGGGCTTTTGGCTGACGTTGAGCCGAATTGGCGAGAAACTCCGGCATCAGCCGTACGCTTGCGGTGGCAACGAAACCGATGCGGTATTCCCCTCTGAGGACGCCGGGTTCGGTGCCGATGGCGCGGAGCGAATTAACCTCCGAAAGAATCGTTCGGGCATGGCGGGCAACCTGGCGGGCGACCGGCGTCATCGCCGGGGGGCGGTGCGTGCGGTCGAAGAGCGAAAGCTGGAGATCTTCTTCGAGAGCTTTCATCTGGAGGCTGACCGCGGACAGCGTCAGCCCGACCCGCTCGGCGGCGAGCGCGAAGGAGCCGATCCGATCGATCTCTACGAGCGTGCGAAGTTCTCTTAAGTTCATGAAGCCTCAATATAACGTTCATGTTTGTTTAATTGTATTAAACGCTGCCGCGTGGTGTTCTTCAAGGGAATTGGGGAGATAAGCCGATGGCCGACGCGCCGCTGCAACTGAAAGCACTCGAACTTGCCGAAACGCGCTTTGCGCCGCGCGCGGCGGGATGGGACCAATCCCGCCAGTATTGCTGGGAAAACATAGACGATCTCGTCGAGGCCGGACTGATGGGGATGACGATCCCGCGGGCCTACGGCGGCAAAGGCGCCAGCTTCCTCGACGTCTGCCTCGTCGTGGAGGAAGTCGCAAAGGCTTGCACGCTAACGGCGCGCATCGTAGTGGAAGCCAACATGGGCGCCATCAGCGCGGTGATGGCTTATGGCAGCGAAACCCAGAAGCGTCTTTGCGCGGGCTTGGTGCTGGCCGGCGACAAGCCGGCAATCTGCATTACCGAACCGGGAGCGGGAAGTGCGGCGAGCGAAATGGCGATGACCGCACGACGAGTTGGCGACCGCTATGTCCTCAACGGCACGAAGCACTGGATCACCGGCGGCGGGGTTTCGAAACTGCATCTCGTTTTCGCGCGCGTTGTTTCGGCTGCGGGGCGCGAGGAAGGGATCGGCGGGTTCATCGTCGTCGCCGATCCATCGGCCAAGGCATTTCCGAAAGGCTTCGCGGTTACGCGGCGCGAGCGGACCATGGGGCTGTGCGGGATGCCTGAAGCCGAACTGACGTTCGAAGACGTTGAGGTTCCCGCCGACATGGCATTGGTGCCACCATCGGGTTTCAGGCGCGGATTTGCCGACCTGATGAATGCCTACAACAGCCAGCGGGTCGGAGCCGGCACCATTGCCATGGGCGTTGCGGCAGGAGCGTTGGCGCATGCACGGCGCTATCTCCTGGAGCGCAAGCAATTCGGACGGCCGCTGGCGGAGTTCCAGGGCCTGCAATGGATGCTGGCGGATATGGACATCGGCGTGCATGCTTCGCGGCTGATGCTGCACGAGGCAGCGCGGTCGGCTGACACGAGCCCGTGGGGCTTTCCCGACAAGACGGTTGCCGCGCGAGCGAAAGTGTTCGCATCCGAGACCGCCATCAAGGTCGTCAACGATGCACTGCAGATGCTGGGTGCGCGTGGCTATGGAGACCAGGAGCCGCTGGAACGCATGGCGCGAGACGTTCGCATGTTCTCGATTGGCGGGGGCACGGCGCAGGTCCTTCGCACCCAAATTGCAGGGGCACTGCTCGGGATGAAAACGCCGCAAACGCGGGATGGGTATTTGGAGCTTGCCGCGATAAAGCCGCAGCGGCAAGCGGCGGAGTAGGTTTGCCGCGCCGCTCCTGCGCGACGTGTGGAGCGGGCTGAGCACACCGAGCGTGTTGCTCACAGGGGGCACCGGGAAGTTGGCCCTCTCGCTCAAGGTCCAGAGAGATTGGCATGCGTGGCGTCATTTAATCGCTCACCTAATCGGACAAATTTTTATGGAGCTTGGCGCGAAGTCGGCAACCTTGGCGACCTTGACCGACCGCTTGATCGGTATTGTGCTGATTGCCGTGACCGTGCTCGAAGTCGTTTCCGAATGGGGCGGCGGGGTCATCTATAGGCAATTGGCCGGCGTGGGCGTCATTGCCTTCATCGTGTTCGCTACACCGGTCATCGCCTGGTCGCGTATCGTTTTTGTCGCCATCGGCGTTGCGCTGTCGCTCGGCGCCATGATGACTCGCAGCGCCTGGCCGGAGATGATAGAAGCCGCGCTGCGCAGCGCCGCCTTCATCGCAGCCTTTTTTACCGCGCTCACCTTCCTGCGAAATGCGTCTTCTTCATCGACTTCGATTGAAAAGTGCGGGCGGTTTCTTGCCGAACAGCCACCCGGCCGGCGCTACGCCGCACTGACGGTTGGCGGACACCTGTTTGCACTGATCCTGAACTACGGCGCGATATCGCTGCTCGGCGGGCTTGCCGAAGCCAGTGCGCGACGCGAACCGAACGACGAAATACGATCGCATCGGATACGCCGCATGTTGCTGGCTATCCAACGTGGTTTCGTTTCGATGTTGCCGTGGTCTCCGCTGACCTTCGCTGTTGCTATTTCCACTTCGCTAGTGCCCGGTGCCAGCTGGGCTGACGCCGTCGGGTACTGCATCGTCAGCGGGTTGATCCTTGCCGGCATCGGCTGGGCGCTCGATACGATTTTCAAGCCGCGACTTTCCGTTCCAGCGCCGGCGCGTGCAGCCGCCGTTGGCTCATGGGCGAGCCTGTCGCCGCTCTGGGTGCTTCTCACGGTGCTCGTCGTGACTGTCGGCGGGCTTCACATCCTCACAGATATCCGAGCCGTCGGCGTCGTCATGGTTGTCGTGCCGATCATTTCTGCGGGTTGGATCGCGTTGCAGAATTTCAGGGACCGGCCTCTCGCCAATGCCTTTTCGCGCATCGGTGAGTACGTCTTGCAGGACCTTCCCGGATACCGGACCGAGATACTGCTGTTGAGCATGGCCGGCTTTATCGGGACGCTCGGATCGATGCTTCTCAGTCCGCTTGTTGCGGCGTCGGGATTCGACTTGACGTTATTACCGGGCTGGCTGGTGTTGGTGTCGCTGGTGTGGATCATTCCTATCGCCGGCCAGTTGGGCATGAACCCGATTTTGTCGGTGTCGCTGATCGCGCCACTGTTGCCGGCTGCCTCGGCGATGCATGTTTCCCCTGCAGCGATAACTGCCGCACTCACAGCGGGCTGGGCTCTCAGCGGCGCCAGCTCCCCCTACACGGCAACGACCCTTATTGTCGGACACATTGCGCGTCTCAGTGCGTGGCATGTCGGTTTCAAATGGAACGGTGTCTACACGATCGTGTGCGCCGTGGCTCTGTCGGCATGGGTCGCGTTCGTTGCCAATCTGTGACCGGAAGCACTCCTCCAAACTTGGAGAACCCTGCAGGACCGGTTCGATCCCGCAGGGTGCACCCAGTTGCTGGTGGCGAGCGACGAAATGATCCCGCATCCGTAGTGCGCCACCATATGAACTTCGACGGATTACTTCCCGAGATGTTCGCGTGAGAATACGAAATTCGAATCCTTGAGTGCCGAATGGCAGGATCGGCAGTCGGCGAAATTCTTGTCCAATCGGCTACCGTCGGCGTTGAAGCCAGCGAATTCCCAGTCGCCGACATTCATCTTGTCGCCTGTGTAGTCCTTGCCCCAACCGGCGCCCTTCTGCTTGACCATGACAGCAGCCAGATCACCACGGATCAGGCGGTCGAGGTTCTTGCTTCTCATCGGCTCGCCCGCGTCGTTGGCTTTCGCCTTGTAGACTTCCATGATCAGAATGGAGCCGTCGGGAAGTTCGCCGCCGTTCTTTGCGCCTTCGACAGCGATGTCGTTGGCGTAGAAGCGCGCGAGTTGCTTCTTGTTCTGGCGCTCTGCGTTCATGTAGTTGGAGAAGGTGGTTTCATAGCCTTTGGGGAACTGAATCCGCTCCGGTCCCGCCATTGCCGCAGCGCCCGCCATAACGAGCAGTGCGCCAGTTACCATCAATCGCTTCATCATTTGCGTCATCTCCAAATTCGCTTGCAGCCAAGGAAGCCGCCCCTGTCCGTCGAGCGGCACTCGTCCAGCCGACGCAACATCAACGTTGCGCCATGCGGGCGATGCCCGGTCGGGACTGCCAAATTGGGCAGCCTCGTGGTCCGGTCGCCTAGGAGCTACGATCAGATGGTCGATGGGTTTCAGACGGGGTCAAAAATTTAATTGCTTGGTATGCCGGAGCCGATCGGCTGAATTGCAACGACGTTTTCGAGCATGGCTTGCGAGATGGTGCGGGTGCCTGGCATCGGGCAGCCGCGGCCTGCAGCCCCGGGACAGAGGGAGCGCTGCTGTGCTCAGGCATGGCTGGCCAATGAGCCGCTCAATGCCGTTCCACAAAGTCCGCCGCAACGCGTTTCTCGCCAGCCTTCTCGAAGTCGATGGTGAGTTTGTTGCCGTCGACCTGGGTGATGGCGCCGTAGCCGAACTTCTGGTGAAAGACGCGTTCGCCCTTCACATAGTCGGTGACTATCGTGGAGGAGGCGACGAGTTCGCCTTCAATGGTCTTGGGTGCATGGGAGCTCTTCGCGCTGTGATGCTTGGCTTTCTTGTCGAACTCGGCGCGGGTTTCGGCCTGCCAGGCCTGGGCGCGTTTCCAGCCCGGCGTGTCGTAGCTCCTGTCGGCGCGCTCCTGCCATTCAGTACTCGCAGCCGCTCGATCGAAACGGCTCTGACCGTAAGGGTTTCCGAACGGGCTCGACGAGGCGAAGTTCTTGTACTGGCCGGAGAACGGGGAAGAGGCTTCCCTCACGTCGACGTGGGCTTCGGGCAATTCGTCGACGAAGCGGGAGGGCATGGCGGACTGGTAGAGTCCGCGCGTGCGCCGGTTCTGGGTGAAGGAGACGTGGGCGTTTTTCTTGGCGCGCGTCAGACCGACGTAGGCGAGGCGGCGCTCTTCCTCGAGTCCGGCCTTGCCCGATTCGTCTAGCGTGCGCTGGCTCGGAAACAATCCCTCCTCCCAGCCGGTGAGGAAGACCGTGTCGAACTCCAAGCCCTTGGCGGCGTGCAGCGTCATGATGGAGACGCGGTCGCCGTCGTTGTTCTTATCGGCATCCATTACAAGCGAGACGTGCTCCAGGAAGCCGGCCATCGAGTCGAACTCGTGCATGAAACGGACGAGTTCCTTCAGGTTCTCAAGCCGCGACTGGGCCTGCGGGCTTTTGTCGGCCTGCCACATGGCGGTGTAGCCGGACTCGTCCAGGATCAACTCGGCAAGCTCGGTGTGTGGGAGCGGGCTCAGTTGCTGGCGCCAGCGCTCGAAACTTGCAAGGAGGCCGGCGAGCGAGCGGCGCGCCTTGCCGGCGATGTCGTCAGTTTCGACAATCCTGCGGGCGGCCTGGAACATGGACACGTCGCCGGCGCGGGCAAGTTCGCGGATGCGCTTGACGGAGGTATCGCCGATGCCGCGCTTCGGGACATTGACGACGCGCTCGAACTTGAGGTCGTGGTCGGGGTTTACCGTCAATTCGAGATAGGCGATGGCGTCCTTGATTTCGGCGCGCTCATAAAAGCGCGGCCCGCCGATGACGCGGTAGGGCAGGCCGGTCGTGATGAAGCGGTCTTCGAGGACGCGCATCTGGTAGGAAGCGCGCACGAGAATCGCGATCTCGTTCAAGGAATGGCCATCGCGGCGCGCGGCTTCGATTTCGTCGGAAACAGTGCGGGCTTCCTCCTCGTCGTCCCACAGGCCCATGACGGTGACTTTTTCGCCATTGTCGCCGTCGGTGAAGAGTGTTTTGCCAAGGCGGCCTTCGTTGGCGGTGATGAGGTGGGAGGCGGCTGCCAGGATGTGTCCGGTCGAGCGGTAATTGCGCTCAAGGCGGATAACCTTGGCGCCGGGGAAGTCCTGGTCGAAGCGCAGGATGTTGTCGACCTCGGCGCCGCGCCAGCCGTAGATCGACTGGTCGTCGTCGCCAACGCAGCAGATGTTGGTGCTGCCGCCGCGTTCCGGCGTGGCTTGGGCGAGGAGGCGCAGCCACATGTACTGGGCGACGTTGGTATCCTGGTACTCGTCGACGAGGATGTATTTGAAGCGCTGGTGGTAGCCTGCCAGCACGTCGGGGTGTTCGAGGAACAGGCGCAGGCTTTCGAGCAGCAAATCGCCGAAGTCGCAGGCGTTCAGCTCCTTCAGGCGGCGCTGATAGGCGACATAGAGATCACGGCCCTTGCCGGCGGCAAAGCCGTAGGCTTCGTTCTGCGGCACCTTGTTCGGCGTCAGGCCTCGGTTCTTCCAGCTATCGATCAAGCCGGCGAGCTGGCGGGCGGGCCAGCGGTCCTTGTCGAGGCCCTCGGCTTCGATGACCTGTTTCATCAGGCGCAATTGATCGTCGGTATCGAGGATGGTGAAGCCCTGCTTCAAGCCGACGAGTTCGGCGTGGCGGCGCAGGATCTTGACGCCGATCGAGTGGAAGGTGCCGAGCCAGGGCATGCCTTCGACCGAGTCGCCCATGTATTTTTCGATGCGCTGCTTCATCTCGCGGGCGGCCTTGTTGGTGAAGGTCACGGCGAGGATCTGGGAGGGCCATGCGGAATTTGTGGCGAGGATGTGCGCGATGCGCGTCGTGAGCACGCGGGTCTTGCCGGTGCCCGCGCCAGCAAGTACGAGGATCGGGCCATCGAGGGTTTCGACGGCCAGGCGTTGTTCGGGGTTGAGGCTTTCGAGGTAGGCGGCGTTATGTCCTGCGGCGGCGCGGGGCGCGCGGGCGGCAAGGGC
>LOEV01000136.1 GCA_001516065.1 Alphaproteobacteria bacterium BRH_c36 | reverse complement strand
CTAGTGTTCTGGATCTAACGCTTGATTCCCGGGCGAAGGTCGTCAAGCGTTAGTGAATCCAGAACACAAACAAGAGCTTGCCTAGTGTTCCGGCGGAGGCGCTTGGGAACCAAGCGTCGGAGTCGGAACACTAGAGCATCATCCGACCATACGCGACCGCAAAGAGCGATCGGATGGTCGGATAAAGATGCTCTAACATTATGATTCTAGAGCAACTTTATCCGATCCAGGAATCGCCTTCGGCGGTTCCGTCAGTCGGATGTTGCTCTAGTGAGCCGCTCGCGCAGCGTTTTCGACGAATAGGCGATGAAGCCGGTATTACGGTAGCCTGTTTCCGATTTGCCATATCGGAACGGACGACCGTCGACCGTGGTCACAAGCCCGCCCGCCGCCCGCAGGACCGCATGGCCCGCTGCCGTATCCCACTCCATCGTCGGTCCGTGCCGCGGGTAGAGATCGGCTTCGCCGCGCGCCACGAGACAGAACTTCAGTGACGACCCGATATTGCGCCTGCCAGCGACCGGCAGCGGCAGGCCTTCGAGATAGCTCTCGCCTTCCGAGGTTCCATGCGACCGGCTCGCGACGACCGTGAGGCCGTCCTGCGCCACGGCCCGCGCCTCAATTCGCGTCAGGTCGAGCGGACTCAGTTCCTGGTCGCCGGGATCGCGGGGAAGCGGCACTTTCGCCATCGCGGCTTCATTGCGCCCCAGCGTCACGTAGATGTCGCCCAGCGCCGGCGCATAGACTATGCCGAATACTGGTTCGCCGTTTTCGATGAGGCCGATATTCACTGTGAATTCGCCTGACCCTCCGGTAAATTCGCGCGTCCCATCGAGTGGATCGACAAGGAAGAAGCGCGATCCCACCTCGGGCACTTCGCCGCGACTGACGGCCTCTTCCGCGATAACGGGAATATCCGGCGCGACCTTTTTCAAGTCGTCGAGGATCAGGACTTCGGCCTCCTGATCGGCGAGCGTTACCGGGCTGCCGTCGGCCTTACGGGTCGCATCCTGCGCTTCGTTCTTGAAATAGTGCAGCGTCACGGCGCCGGCTCGCAGGACCGTTCCCGTCAGCTTTGAAGCAAGGGCGCGAAGTTCGTTGTCGTCCATGTTCTGGCAGCTCCCATCAAGATTTGCAGCCGCCTTAGCACAGCGATACCGCCAGCGCGAACCCAACGCACCGAATTCCCGCCTGCAATGTAGCGAATTGCAGTCCCATCCGCGCCGCCGGGCAACCGGATCAAACAGGCCCGGAACGAAAAAAGGGGAGCGGGTTTCCCGCTCCCCTTTTTTCTGATCCCCGCTATCCGTCGGCTTATCGTCCCGACTCCTGGCCCCACAGTTCCACTTCGGCAGGACCTTTGATGTTCAGCTTCGTGCGGTACTTGAAGGTAATTTCTTCGATGTAGCGGCTTCTGCCCTTGAGGTCGAATGGCTGCGTGATCTGCCCCGCTGCGAGCGTGCCGTAAACCGGCACCTCTTCGACACTGCCGTTGCCGTAGCGGATCTTCATACCATACATGCGCACATCTTCGCCGCGGGCACGGATCCGGATACTCTTGAACAATCCCGCCGACTTGCCGACCTTGATCCTGTCGTCGTCCTTGCTGAAGATCGCAGCCTTCCCGGTGCCAAGCAGCTGCCAGTCGCGGCCAAGATCGTTGTCGCCGCGACGGCCATCGCGTCGGTCATCGCGACCGTCCCGGCCGCGGCGGCCATAATCAGCCGCTTCGACCTTGCCGAGTAGATCGATGCGTGCACGTTCCGCTTCACCGCGCTGCGGCCGCAACGTCAGGACGACGCTCTTGATGTTGCGCGTCCGGCCATCGACATTGATCGGGTCTGTTGCCTGTCCTGGCTCCAGCCGGTCGCGCAGACGCACTTCCTGACGGTCCCCGTTGCCAAAAACGATTTCCGCACGACGGACGTTCACCTGCTGCACCCAGGCCCGCAGGCGGATCGATGATACCGGCCCTTTATTTCCCTCAACGCGCAGCGTCACCACATCGTCCTTCGTGTCGAGGATCTTGCTTTCGAGAACTTCGTAGCCACCCGGCTCCCCGGAAACGAGACCTTCGATTGCCACATACGCGGAACTCGGCAGGCGAACCTTGTATTCGACCTCGGCGGAGGCGATGGTGTCGCGCTCACCTGGCAAATCAATCACGACGCTTGCTGAATCCTTTGCAATGACGCGGTCGACCGTAACATCGCTCGTTCGGCCACCCGATGTTCTCAGCCGCACCGACTTCACGTAGATGGCGTCGTTCACGGCAATGATGCGGATCTTGTCGAAGCGCCCCATTTTGGGCTGGACATCGATGACGTCGATCCGGGAGCGTTCTTGAACAAAGAGGCGGACCCAGTCGTCGTTGCTGCCCCCCCTGGTATCTCTTGCCTGCGAAATCGACACGACCGAAACGGACAAGGCCAAAGCCAGGACCATGAGAGCTAGTCTGTACACGAGAACATCCTCCAGCGAATTTGTCGTTGAACCTTCGGCAACTTTCGCCATCTCTGTTGGGAACCATGCTGGTCGACGGCCATGGTTCAAGCACATCCCAGTTGAACCCCAGATGACTGTAAAAGAAGCCGCCGGAACGCCCACATGTTCCGAAACGGTCTGAAATTTGCGATATGCGTTTCCGAGGTTATCGAAACACGTCGGCAGAAAAATGGTCGGGTGCGGACGTAATGGAATGCGATTTATTCCATATGAAGGAACTTGGCCCGGTCTTCGTTGAGAATGAACCGCCGGTCCATCGGTCCGCGTCGGGAGGAAGCCCCCCCCCGGGCAGCGATTCAAATGGCGAAAAGCGGTGCTTCAGCCCTGCAATCCGCCGTAGACGGAGAAGCTCTATGCCGGATGGTACGCCAGAAACGCCACGCGATAGTCTCGACCTATTGAAAACCACTCACGACTGGCTTGCCAGCGGCCGGAAATTAGCGCTCGCCACTGTTATCGATACCTGGGGGTCCGCCCCGGTTCCCGTCGGCGGCCAGATGATCGTTGCCGACGATGAAGACTTCCAGGGGTCGGTCTCGGGTGGCTGTGTCGAGACGGAAGTGATCGTTGCCGCCTGCGAAGTCCTCAAAACCGGGACCCCTCAGCGCTTGCGGTACGGCGTCAGGAACGAAACCGCGTGGACTGCGGGTTTGCCCTGCGGCGGCAATATCGAAGTCTTCGTCCAGCCCCTGGAAGGCGAAACGGCGCTGCGGTACGTCGATGAGCTGATTGGCGCCCGCAACGCCCGCCGGCCGATCCTCGTTGAAACCGACCTTGCAACGGGAGCACTCACCCTTCACCAAAGCACCGAGCACCTGCGCGACCCTCTCGCGAGGTTCTTCCGCTCGGGCCGCAGCGGCATCGTTGCGAGTGGTGATGGCGAGTATTTCGCCCACTCGCTCACCCCCAGCCCCCGCCTTCTCGTCATCGGCGCAACCCACATCGCCCAGGCCCTCGTGGCCATCGCCGGGACTGTGGGCCTTGCGCCGACTGTCATCGATCCGCGCGAAAGTTTCATTTTGCAGGCCCGCTTCGGTGGTACGAAAATCGCCCACGCCTGGCCGAAGGACGCCCTCTCTGAAATCGGCCTCGATACCCGCACTGCGGTCATAGCCCTCGCCCACGTCGACCATATAGACGACGAGGCACTGAGTTGCGCCATGCGCAGTTCCGCCCGCTATATCGGCGCTCTGGGGTCGGCGCGCAATCACGCAAAACGCATGGACCGGCTGGCGAAAGCTGGCTTTTCAAACGATGAAATCGGGCGCATCCGCTCACCCATCGGCCTCGACATCGGCGCCATCACCCCCACGGAGATCGCTCTCGCGATTGCCGCTGAAGTGGTGCTGGCCTTCCGCGGGCCGAAACACCAGGCGGCACGATGAAAGTCGACTGCATTGTTCTCGCAGCCGGTCTGTCCCGCCGTTTCGGCGAAACCGACAAACTGCTGGTCGAGGTCGGCGGCCAGCCACTGATACGGCGTGCGGCGACCTGCGCATTAAATACGCGGTGCAATCGGGTCGTTGTCGTCACCGGGAAGGATGCCGCTCAGATCAGCTCGGCGCTCAACGGCCTTGCGGTGACCCTGTGCCCCAACTCTGCACACACCGATGGCATCGGCAGCTCGATTTCCGCAGGCATCGCTTCTCTGCAAGCCTCCACCGACGGCGCTCTCATCCTGCCCGCCGATATGCCATGGATGGAATCGGCTTTGATAGACCGGCTGATCTCGCAATTCGCGGCTGCCGGCGGAAAAGCCGTGGTCTATCCGACCACTGCAAGTGGCCAACAGCGCAACCCCGTACTCTGGCCGCGCAGCGAATTTGCAAAACTTCGCATGCTTAACGCCGACCGGGGGGCCCGCAGCCTCATCGCATGCAGCTCGCTCAAGCGTATTGTGGTCCCGGTTGCCGACGACCACATCTTCAGGGACATAGACAGCCCCGACGACCTGCCCGGTTAACATTACTTTGTACTCCAGCAACGCTGCGGCAAAGTGTTCCGTATTTGTTTACGATGTGCGGCTGGCAAGCCCGGCCGAACGAATTCGCGCTAATGTGATGGCTGGCCTCTTCTTTCGAGCCGCATTCATGGTGCATGCGGCCCGATCCTATTCTCGCAGACCATCGTTATGTCGGGAAAGCATGCCACCGACGAATACAGGCTCTATGCGGTGATCGCCAAAACGCCTTCAAAAGCAACAACGAACGTTCAAGACAGGAAGAAACTAGCAATGACCGGGGCCAACCCCCCAGCCCGAAAACCAGCCCTCCAGGAGGTTCCTCCTCCGCAGGAGCAAAAAGGCGAGGCATCCCCCGTGGTGACCCCGGATCGGCAACGAGGGCCCGATTCCGGCCGATCTGCCCGTCATATCCTCGCTGCAAGCCTGCGGATCGGGCTGAAAACGCTTTTGCCATTCGCTGTGGTGGCGGCCGGATACGCTGGCTATCGCGCGCTTGTCGCCAGCAAGCCCGAAGCGCCCGTGCGGCCCAAGCAGGAACTCGCTTATGCTATCAAGTCCGCAATCGTCCAATCCGGTGACTACCAGCCGGTCATGACTTTATTTGGCTCGACGGTCGCCGGCCGGCAGGTCGATATCCGCGCTCTCGTCTCGGGCCAGATCGTCGAAACCAGCGATGCCTTGCGCGAGGGCGGCCAGGTCCAAGCCGGCGCGCTGCTTTTGAAGATCGACCCGATCGACTACCGCACGGCGCTGGCGGAACTCAGGGCACAGCGCGCCGAGGCCCGCGCCAAAGTCTCCGAATTTGAAAGTTCGCTCGCCGCGAGCCGGCAATCGCTCGCCCATGCCCGAGATCAGCTGAAGCTCGCCGAGATTGATTTGGAACGCGCCGAGCCTCTTGCAGTGCGTGGCGCGGTTTCCGAACGCACCGTCGACGATCGCCGCCAGATTCTCTTCCAACGCCGCCAGTCCGCCGACGAAATCAAGAACAACCTCAAGATCTGGGAAGCCCGCATCATACAGCAGAAGGCAGCTGTGACGCGCCTTGAAACGGCGATCGAACGTGCCGAGCGGCGTCTTGCCGAAACCGAACTACGCGCCCCCTTTTCCGCCTACGTAACCGAGGTCGGCGCCCAGGTCGGACGCATGGTCGGGTCGAACGACAAGGTCGCGACCTTGATCGACCGCGACTGGATCGAAGCGCGCTTCAACCTGACCGACGACCAGTTCGGCCGCATCGTCGCCAAGGAAGGCAGCCTTGCCGGCCGCGAGGTCACCGTGCGCTGGGTGCTCGGCAGCAACACCTTCTCCTACTCCGCCGTGATCGAACGCGTTGGAGCGCGCATCTCATCGGCAACCGGCGGTGTCGAGGTCTACGCCCGCATCAAGTCGCCGACCGAGCCCGTTCCGCTGCGCCCCGGCGCATTCGTCCAGATCGATGTCCCGGACACCCAATATGAAGATGTGTTCCGGCTGCCCTCGACCGCCCTTTACAGTGGCGACAGGGTCTACGCCATTGAGAACGAGCGCCTCGTCACGCGGAAGGTCCGTGTCGTCGGCGGCATCGAGGAAGACCTCCTCCTTGAAGGCGACTTGAAGGACGGTGACCGGGTTATGCTGACGCGTATTTCGACCCCCGGCGACGGCGTCAAGATCAACGAGGCGGCAACCCCATGAATCGTCCGTTTATGATGCATCCCTCAGCTGGCGACCCTTCCCAGCCTGGCGGTGGCGGCATCATCGGCGTTTTCGTGCGCCACCCCACCGCGCCCAATCTGCTCATGGCGATTATGATCCTCATCGGCGTCTTTTCACTGATGCGATTGAACCGGCAGTTCTTCCCGAGCTTTGAGGTCCCTGCAATCACCGTCTCCGTGCCCTGGCCCGGGGCCAGCGCCGAGGACGTCGAAACCAACATCCTCGAAGTCCTCGAACCCGAACTCCGCTTTCTCGACGACATCGACGAGGTGACCTCGATCGCTCGCGAGGGCTCGGGTGTCATCTCGATCGAATTCAACAGCGGTGCCGATCTCCAGAAGGCCCAGGCCGACGTCGAGCAGGCGGTCAACCGCGTCACGACTCTGCCCGAAGATTCCGAGCGCCCGATAATCTCACGCGCCGTCATCTTCGATGATGTCGCTTCTGTTGCCTTGACCGGACCGTTTTCCGAACAGGTCCTGAAGACTTACGCAAAACAGCTGCGCGACGAACTACTGGCCTCCGGCATCGACCGCGTGACCCTCAACGGCGCGCGCGACGAGGAAATCTGGATCAAGCTAAGGGAAGGCGACTTGCGTCGCCTGGGGCTGACCTTGCAGGACGTGTCTGAACGCGTTCGCCAGAACACCCAGGACCTGCCGGCCGGCAAGCTTGAAGGCGAGGCCGAGATCCAGCTGCGCGCGCGCGCCGAGCGCAAGACACCCGAGACCATCGGCGACATCGAAATAAAATCCGGCCCGTCCGGCGAGAAGGTTTTCCTCAAAGACATCGCGGAAATCGACACGCGCTTCGATCGCGAAGGCAAGATCGGCATGATGCGGGGCGCCCCCGCCATTGAACTTTCCGTCCAGCGCGCCCAGCACGCCGATACCTTGAAAACGATGGATATCCTCAACGACTATCTGGAGAGGAAGCGGCCGACGCTGCCGCCGACACTTCAGGTCAACATCTACGATGTCCGCGGCAAGCTGGTCGTGCAACGGCTCACCATTTTGATCGAGAACGGTCTGCAGGGCCTCGCCATCGTGCTTCTGCTTCTGTTTATGTTCCTTAACGCGCGCATTGCATTCTGGGTCGCGGCTGGCATCCCCGTCGCACTGCTGGCCGCCCTTGGCGTCATGTATGTCACCGGTCAGTCGATCAATATGGTTTCCATGTTCGCGTTGATCATGATGACCGGCATCATCGTGGACGACGCGATCGTCGTCGGCGAACAGACCGCCACGCTGGAGGAGCAGGGCTATCCAAGCCTGCAAGCCGCCCAAATGGGGGCCGTCGGTATGCTGGCACCCGTCTCCGCGGCAATGATCACGACACTCTGTTCGTTCTTCCCGATCGTCGTCATCAGCGGCCGCATGGGCGACATTCTGGTTGCCATTCCCCTGGTCGTCATTGCAGTCCTGATCGCTAGCCTGATCGAGTGCTTCCTTATTCTTCCCGGCCACCTGCGCCACGGCGGAGATAAGACGAAGCCGCGCAACCGCATCCGCCAGGGCCTCGATAACGCCTTTGCATGGTTGCGCGACGGACCGGTGGACCGGCTCGTCAAGACGGCTTACGCGTGGCGCTACACGACACTGTCGATCCTGGTCGCGAGCTTTTTCATTGCCATCGGCCTTATCGCCGGCGGCCGCGTCGGCTTCCAGTTCTTTCCCTCGCCCGAGTCCGAGAACGTCTCCGCTTCCGTCGAATTCGCCCCGGGCATTCCGCGCTCCCAGCAGATGGCCGCACTCGACCGGATCGAACAGGCCCTTTACGGCGCCGAGAAGAAACTGATCGCGGCCGACGGCAGCGCCGCGGCGGGAAATCCGGCGGATGGTACAAACAAAAGCGATTCCACACCGGGCTATGACGAGCTGATCGGAACGGCCCGTCACTGGATCGGACTTGAAGACGGCCCGGCCGGAACCGCGGAACAAAGCGATATCCTTGTCGAGGCCGTCTTCACGATTATCGGCAAGGCGGGGCGAATTCAGAATGATAACGTTGCGGAAATCTCCGCGCAGCTTACCGCCAGCGAGTCCCGCGCCATCCGCACCAAGACCGTCATTGATGCCTGGCGCAACGAACTTCCCCGCATCGCCGGCGTCGAGCGCGTCGCCATCAGCGGGCGCCGCGCC
>LOEV01000135.1 GCA_001516065.1 Alphaproteobacteria bacterium BRH_c36 | reverse complement strand
CCGTCGATGCCGGCGGCGACGCCGTCGTGATATTTCCAAGCGACTTCGAGGACGACAACCGGATCGAGCCCGGGAGCACGCTGGCGGTCCCTGCGGCCGGTGACGGTTTCCGACTGCGCATCGATGAGCCGGGCCGCGAGTCTGTCATCGGCATTTGCATGGCGGGAGACCGCGCCGCCCCGCCCGGCATCGTCCACGACTTCGAACTGCAGCCCTTCACCCTGCTCGGCGATTGGCAAGAACATATTTCCCGGGCTCTGGCGGCCGACGCGGCGGAGCGCCAGAAGGCCGGCAAGGCCGTCAGGAGGACACGGCTTCGCCGCTACCGTGGCCGCCGTGTCAAACCGCTGCCGGCGCGGTCAACCAAACTCCCCCTGCCGCAGGACTGGGCAATGATAACGATCACTGCCCGGACGCAGCCCGGTGCCGCTTCCGCCAGTTCAGCTCACGAAGCGACTGTTGCGCCCGTTTCACGTGAATCGGACCCTGCAACCAAGCCGTGACGCTGCCCAGCGCCAGGACCGCATAATCCGTCTCTTAGTTGTCTTTTTTGAACAGGGTCTTTACGCCGGCAGTGTATGCCCTTATTTACCCCGTCCCTTTGCGATTCCGCGGTCTGCTTCGGGCATGCGCTCCAGAGTCAGTCCGTCTCTGATTCTCGTTCGCGAGGATGAGTCGATCTGAGACGAACTTGCTCGAACAAGCTCGGCGGGGCCAAAGGCCCGAACGCTGAGCCCGAGCACTGAAGATGACGCAGCCAGCACGATAAGGGCCTGCCCAGTGTTGGCACAATCACGTACCGGAGGTCCGATGCGATGGAAAGATACCGAAGTGCTGCAGCGCTGATCGCCGCACGCCGCCCTGACAAACCGGTGCTGGCGCTGCGCCCGCACGCGGCCGGACGCGCGGCGCGCTGGTTTGCCCAGAACTTCGAAGGCGACATCGCCTACGCCTACAAGGCCAATTCCTCCGTCTTCCTGATCGGCGCGCTTTACGGTGCAGGCATCCGTCACTTCGATGTCGCCTCTTTACCGGAGATCGAAGACGCTGCGACCATCCCCGATGCCGAATTGCACTTCATGCACCCGGTCAAGGCGCGCCGTGCCATCCGCCGCGCCTACGAACTGGGCGTGCGCTCGTTCTCGCTCGACAGCGAGGACGAACTGCAAAAGATCGTCGAGGAGACAAGCGGTCCCGACGGCAACGCGCGCGACCTGCAACTCTACGTGCGCGTCGCGGTGCCTGCCATAAATTCGCTGATCCCCCTGGAGCACAAGTTCGGCATCGCCGGCGAACCGGCGACCAGGCTTCTGGTCAAGACCCGGCAGGTTGCAGCAGAACTCGGCATCACCTTCCACGTCGGCTCGCAGACGACGACGCCCGACGCTTATGTCCATGCCCTCAAGGCCGTGCGCGAGCTGATCGTCCACGCCGGTGTCGTCCTCGACCGCCTTGATGTCGGCGGCGGCTTCCCATCGCGCTACGCCAACAGCGAGCCCGCCCCCATGGACGCTTTCATGAAGGCAATCCGCGAAGGCATTGAGGAACTCCCCGTGCGCGAAGACGTGCGGCTGATGTGCGAACCGGGCCGCTCGCTTGTTGCCGAAGCAGAGAGCCTGATCGTGCGCGTCGATGCCCGCCGCGGCCGCCACCTCTACATCAATGATGGCGCCTACGGCACGCTGTTCGACGCAGCCCACCTCGGCTTCGTCTATCCCTCGCGCCTCGTTTCCCGCGAAATTGATGCCGACACCTCCATGAGCGCATTCGAGCTATGGGGGCCGACCTGCGACTCCATCGACCACATGCCAGGGCCGTTCCTGCTCCCCGCGTGCATCGCCGAAGGCGACTACATCGAGATCGGCAACGTCGGCGCCTATGGCCGCGCGCTTGCCGGTCATTTCAATGGCTATGGCACCTACGAAGAAGTGATCCTGCTCGATGAGCCGCAGATGACGATGTATGAAGCCGAAGTGGCGCAGGCTGCCGGCGGCTCGGTGCACAAGTTGCGCCAGTAAAGAGGGCCACGAGGCCTGGATCGGGGGGCCTCGACCTTCGTTCCGCGGCCTGTTTGCTGTTGACGACCCGTGCCGTCGCTAACGATCTCAATGCGCCTCGGCTTCTTGATCTGCACCGGCCGGTGTCGGCGCGAACTCGGCGGTCTGCGGGGTTGAAGTGCGGGCAATGGGCATTGCAACGAAGACTGCTTTTTCTTCAATTGGCAGCGGTGCGCGCACTGTCGTGCGCCATAACGTATAGGCTCCGATCACGACGTGGGCCGCAGCCATCGTCATGAACAGCCCCCGAACCCCGATCGTCTCCATGGCCGTGCCCGCGATCAAGGGGCCGAAGATGGCGCCGGCGCCGAAGACGAGAAGCAGGCTGCCGCTCGTCAGCACGTAATCGTCGGGCGAGGCGAAGTCGTTGGCATGCGCCAAGAGCAACGGGTACATCGTGAACAGCGCTGCTCCGAGAAGTGAAACAGCCAACAGCGCAAAGACGGCTTCGTCGGGCTGCGCGGCGACAAAGTAGAGATCGGCGCCGAGCGCAATCACTGCTGTCGAAAACAACACAAGCCGCCGGTCGAAACGGTCCGACAGCATGCCGATCGGAACCTGGGCGACAGCGGCTGCCAGAATCGGCACGCTCGCAAACAGCGCCACCGAGTTCAGGTCGAGCCCGATGCCTGTAGCGTAGACCGCTGACAACGTCCCAAAGGCGCCGTTCGAGATGCCGACAAAAAACGCTGCCACGACGGCCACCGGAGAGTTTCGGTAAAGCTCATGCAGATTGAGCCGCGCCTGAACCAGCGGCTGCGGCGAGGCCGAGGAGGAGACCGCCGTCGGGATCAGCGCCAGCATGTAGAACATGGCCGCCAACACGAAGAACATGTGCCCCATCGGATCGCCCGCCATCAGGATCATTTGGCCCGCGGTCGTCGCGACGAGGTTGATCGTCATGTAGATGCCAAAGATCATGCCGCGCGATTGGGCGTCGCTGCGCTCGCTCAACCAGCCCTCGACAATCATGGCCGCCCCCGCAAAGCAGAAGCCCGACATCGCGCGCAACGGAATCCACGCCCAGGGCGTGATCAGCAGCAGGGAAAGCAGCACCGCGATCCCGGCAACCGCCGCCATCACGCTGAACGACCGGATGTGGCCGACGCGGGCGACGAGGCCCGGTGTCAGCACGCAGCCGAGAACATAGCCGACTGCCCACCCGGTGCCGATAAGGCCCAGCGAAAATGAGCTGAAGCCTTCCCCCGCGCCGCGTACCGGCAGAATCAGCGCGTTGATGCCGCCAGCAAACAGCAGGAAGGCCGATCCCAGCAGCAGGGCGGCGATAGGAAGAATCTTTCTCGTCATCCGCCTCTCTCGTGTAGTGCATCTGACGTTTGATACCCACGTGCGGCTAGGCCCTCAAGATCCAACGACAATGCGTGGCGCGGTGGCAAACGACCAATACAGCCTACACTGAAATGGCAAACCGGTTGTTTCCAATGCCGTGACACCATGAATAGACCGGTCGAGTATTGTGATTCAGAAATTCGCACCGCCCCTGCAGCACGCACCGAGCGAATTTCTGGATCTTAAAAGCCACACTGGCCATCTCTTGGCTGACGTTCTATCATCCGCATTCGGTTGAAAGTATTACGTTTGGACGTGACGTCGAACATCACAGTTGCGTAAGGTGGGATGGAAATTCTGATTGGCGACAAATGGGTTAGTCGCTTCGGCCTAGTCGTTCTCGTTCTCATGGTCGTCAGGACGGCGCTTGTCTTTCGCGCCACCGGTCGCTTCCCCATCCGCATTCATGGCACCGAGACAGCGCACGGCTTCGTTCACCTCGTGTTGGCAGGAATCGCCTTGGCATTTGCCATCAACATTGTGCTCTTGCGCCTGGCGGCCTGGTTGTCGCTGGAACCCGCTGACGGACTGGCCGGCGCATACGAAATGACCGGCCCGCTGACCGCGTTGCAGACCGGCGAAATCCGGCTTGCGGGCCTCTTGATGGCCGTGTTCGGTCTGGTTCTCGGGGCTGTTGCCCAGCACCAGATGGGCAGATCATGGCGGGTTGGGATCGACCGGGATCATCCCACGGATCTCGTCACCACGGGGCTGTTTGAGCGCGCCCGCCACCCGATTTATTTCGGCTTCGGCCTCCTCGGCATCGGCTTGTTCCTGGCGATGCCAAGCGCGCTTTCCGCTGCCGCCGCCGCGGTGCTGATCGCGGTACTTGGCATTGAGGCACGCCTGGAAGAGGAATTCATGCTCTCCCGTCACGGCGAAACCTATCGCCAATACTACGCCAGAACCCGCCGCTGGATTTAATTCCGCCGCCGGAAAAGCCGCTTCGCCAAGGGCGACGCGCTTTCGGAGGCACAGACCTTCGGGGGATATTTTTGCGACACCTGGTCGCCTATTCTTCGCCGCTGTTATCGGCCCGACGAAGCGGCTGCACGACAAATCGAGGAAATGCCAGGATGACTCCTTCCGATATCAAATGGCCGAAAAAAACGCGCGAGTATCACGACCACCATACCGACTCGACGATCTGGAACGACTTCAAGTTCCGTGCCGATGACATCATCATCGCGACCTATGCCAAGTCGGGCACGACCTGGACGCAGCAGATCGTCAGCCAGTTGCTGCACGACGGCGCCGAGGGCATTGCCGCTGCCGATATGTCGCCATGGGTCGATATGCGCGTGCCTCCCAAGGAAGTGAAGCTACCCGAGCTCGAAAAGCAGACCCACCGCCGCTTCCTCAAGACTCACTTGCCCGCCGATGCAATCGTCTACTCTCCGCAGGCGAAGTACATTTTCATCGCCCGCGACGGCCGCGACGTTGCCTGGAGCTTCTACAACCACCACAAGAACGCCAACGAGGCCTATTACGACGCCGTCAACAACTCGCCGGGTCGAGTCGGTCCGGCATTCGAACCGCCCAAGGGCGACGTCGTCGAATACTTCCGCGAGTTCGTGGAAAAGGATGGTTTCCCCTACTGGCCATTCTGGCAAAACATTCGCACCTGGTGGGAGATCCGCGACCTGCCCAACCTGCTCACTCTCCACTTCGCCGATATGAAAGCCGATCTGCCCGGCACCATCCGGCAGATTGCCGAGTTCCTCGAAATACCGATCAAGGAAGAAAAGTGGCCAGCGATTCTCGAGCACTGCAGCTTCGACTACATGAAAGAAAATGCTGCTGCCACGGTTCCGCTTAACGGCGCGCTCTGGGAGGGCGGCGCCAAGACGTTCATTCATAAGGGAACGAACGGACGCTGGGCCGATATGCTCTCGCAAGAAGATATCAAGTGGTACGAGGCCGAGGTCCGAAAGCATCTCGGCGACGAATGCGCCGAGTGGCTGGCCCACGGCAGCCGGGCCGGACGATAACCCGGCTGGGGGGTGGAGGCAGCGGCTGACGATCCTCCCGCCGTGCTGCGTAGGGGGCCGTCGTGACGGCCTCCCTCGGCCGCGGCAGCAACTGCAACCGCCGTTTGTCGCGAGGCGCGGCTGATCGGCCGCAATGGTATGGTCTGTCCGGTGGCGAGCATATGTCGGGGCAGGTAGCAAACCTGCCACGCTCTCGCTTTTCTTGATTTTTCGCACCGCTTGATGCGTTTTGCTGAAGCGCGGACCGATCTGGCGGGAGGCGCCTCACCATTTTTGCAGTTGGCGGTGCGGAGGTTGCTATGCAGGACGACCGGACGGCAATGAAGTTCGCTCACCGATTCCGCATCGCGCTCGCGGTCCTCCTGAGTATGCCGGTCGTCCTGGCAGGTCCGCTGACGCAGGCTTCCGAAAGCCGGAACCGCACCGAACTCGAAGCCGCGATTGCCTCGGACCACCGCACGCCCGCTTACGCTGCGCGCGACGAATTTCGCCACCCGCTCGAGACGCTTTTGTTCTTTGGCATCCGTCCCGAAATGACGATCGTCGAAATCTGGCCTGGGGGCGGTTGGTACACCGAGATTCTGGCGCCGTTCGTGAAAGGGAGGGGGAAATACTACGCCGCCGACCGCAACCGCGACACGCAGGACGAACGCATCCGGAAATCCATCGAGCGCTACGAGGCCAAGCTGGCCGAGCGTCCCGACAAATACGCCGAAGTGATCGTCACCGAGCTGTCGCGAACGAAAGGCGAGATCGCGCCTGCTGGCTCCGCCGACTTGGTGCTCTCCTTCCGCAATGTGCACAATTGGATGAAATTCGGGTTCGAACGGCACATCTTCGAGTCGATGTACAAGGCCCTCAAGCCGGGCGGTGTTCTCGGCATCGTGGAGCATCGCGCCGACCCCGATGAGTTTCCCGATCCGCAGGCCCTTTCAGGCTATGTGCAGGAGGCGCAGGTGATAGGCATTGCCGAGGCTGCCGGGTTCAAGTTCGACGCAAAATCCGAGATCAACGCCAATCCGAAAGATACCCGCAATCACCCGGAGGGCGTCTGGACCCTTCCTCCGGCCCTGCGGTTGAAAGACAAGGACCGCGACAAATACCTTGCCATCGGCGAGAGCGATCGCATGACGCTGAGATTCGTGAAGCCGAAGAGTTAGTGACGTCCGAACATCAGCCAGGACCACGCAGCGTTGAAAATAAGTTTCGCGCCCAAAACCGCAAGCGCGATGAGGGGCTTGCTGACGACCCCTGCACAACGGTCCATTCAATCCGGTTCCGCGCCGGTTATCAGCGACAGTTCGTTCCAGCGCGATACGTAGATGCGGAACCATGGCGCGAATTTTTCCGGCATCTGCAGCATCTCACGGCGTAGATCGGACACAGTGATCCAACGGGTTGCGGACACCTCATCAGTTACCGGCATCGGCGTGTCGAGAAGCTCATCGGTGGCGTATTGAAAGACGTGGACGCGCTCACGCTCCCAAAGATCGGCGGAAACCCTGGCATGGTAATCGATGACCGCGCGTTGTTCGAGATTGGGAACGTCAAAGTTCAATTCCTCGCGCAAGCGGCGATGCGCGGCGGTGTGCATGTCTTCTCCCCAGTCGGGATGGGTGCAGCAGGTATTGGCCCAAAGTCCACTGCTGTGATATTTGCCCTGCGCTCGGCGTTGAATCAGCAGGCGCCCTTGCGAGAAAACAAAAATCGAAATGGCAAGATGCAATACCCCGCCGCCGCGGTGGGCGGCGAGTTTTTCAATGGGGTACAGCCTGCCTCTCTCGTCGACTCCGGGTATCGTAATTGGAGCGTTCATCAGCCTCGCCGGGTTTCTACGCAATACGGCTTCCTATAACATTTTACGCGGTCTTTCAGGAAGCAATCAGCGTAAATTCGCGCAACGAAGAACTTGCAGTTCGCCGTCTCGATCAATGAGATGTCATGAACCCGAAATCGGCCCAGGTTCATCCTCGACGTCTCGAACACCGTCAGGACGGCCTCCGGCGTAGGCGAACATGTCCTTCATCGATTCGCCGGCAACAAACGCGCGGAGGTCTGGGGCCGACCGGCAGATGTCACCTTCATGCCCGACGGAGGACCCCTTGTCGCCGACGATGCGGTAGGCACCATCTGGAAAATCACACCGGAAACCGCAGCAGGTACGCCCCGCAAGAAGAACTGAAGTACGCTTCCGGCCACTACAGACGACGTTTCAGAGCAGATTGGCGGATGAAGGTCGAACAGAAATGGTGGGCGGTACTGGGATTGAACCAGTGACCCCACGCGTGTGAAGCGTGTGCTCTACCGCTGAGCTAACCGCCCTGACTATTTAGTGAGGCGTCGCGCCTTAGTTGACCGATGGTGCGGCGAAGTTTGAGTCAACTAAGGCGCGATAAACGCCTCACTAAGCCATTGAT
>LOEV01000134.1 GCA_001516065.1 Alphaproteobacteria bacterium BRH_c36 | reverse complement strand
AATGAGCGAGCATACGATCCGTGTCAAAATTCCGGGCAAGCTGCGGGAGACCGGTCTGTTTTACGAAGACGAAATCGAGCGCGCTGTCACATGGCTCATCGAATACCGTCAGCACCATCATCTCGAAGTCATCGAATAGCAGCGAACGCGCCGACGAAAAACGGCTCAACTGAGCCGCTTCTTTGATGGTGGGTCGCAGAGCTTTTATTGCACTAAACCGCTCCGCGGTATTGGCCGTGGCGAAGGGTGAGCGTTACCGGAGAGAGTAGTTGTTGGCGCTTGCGCAGATTCTTGCGGCGATGCCTCTGGTAGTCTGTTATGGTCGCTGCAAATGGCAGGGTTGGATGGACCCGGACATGGGTAAGGGCAGTCGCCACCAGATTGTCGGTGCCATTGAGGCAGATGATGCCGCCATGGCTTAGTTCATAGGTGACCTCGAAGACCGTCTCCTTTCTGCTGATCCGCATGTCTGGATTGCATTCGCGCAATCGAGCAAGCGTCGAGGCGAGCAGTTCAACCTCGAACGGCAGGGCTGCTTTCAGCATCGCCACGAAGCGGGCGGTCTTGTCCGGTTTGTCCAGCATCGCTTTTCCAACGGCGCCCCGATCAGTGTTGCTTCCCGTATTGCTTCTTGAGATTCTTCACTCTGTGTTTCTGGTAGGTGAGGGCGGCCGCAGCGAACGGCAGAGTGCGCGGTACACGCACGTGGCTCAGGGACATCAAGACGATACTGTCGGCATCCGAGGGCGTGACGTGGCACATGATGCCACCCTCGTCGCCGGCCTAAGAGATATCGGTGACGGTCTCGACGGGGTTGACGGCCACCGGCCTTTGTTGTCTGGCGAGACTGGCGACCAGTTCAGGCATCAAGCCGACCTCGAACGGCAGCGCTTGCTCCATGGCGCCGTATGTGGCTTAATCGGTCGCTGCCTTTGCCGTCATCTCGGTTTTCTCTGCTAGGCCATGGTGCCGGTGCGGCGCTTGTACTCAGTCAGCTCAGGCGGTAATACGGTCCCCATTTCCAGGTGGTCCGCCACCATCTCGGCGAGAGCGGGCGCCAAGAGGAATCCGTGTCGGTAGGCGCCGTTCACCGACAGACAGCGGCCACGCCAGACGACCTTCGGGAGGTTGTCGTCATAGGCAGGTCTGATCCCAGTAGACATTTCGACAACCTGCGCGCCGGCAAAGCCTTGATGCACGACCGTCGCAGATCCGAGCAGCTCGAGTGCCGAGCGCAAGCTCATGCCGCCGACTGCCGCACTTTCGAGCATGGTCGCGCCGACCATGTAGGTGCCGTCGCCCCAAGGCACAATGTAGACGGGAGCGCGCGGATGCAGCAGGCGAATGGGACGCGAAAGCCGGACACCCGGCGCATGGAGAACAGCCATTTCGCCAGCCACTCCGCGCAGGCCCGCGAGGTTGCATTGCGCCGCCATCCCCCGGCAATCGATCACGAGTTCTCCGGCCCCCGCCGCAAGCCAGAGCGGCCCTGAGACCGGCTGCGAAAAACGAAGTTCAGCGCCAAGCGACCTCAGGCGATCTATGAGGAGCGATAGCGCCAATCTCGGAGGAACGTGCCCTTCGTCTCCATAATACAAGGCCCTACCGAAGCGTTGGCTCAACTCGGATTCGAGTGCCGAGAGATCTCCAAGGCCGATGGACAGGTGGCCGGTCGTCCGCCGCGCGAAATGGAACAGTTCGGCTTCGTCTCGGCGGCAGGTGACGACTAATGTGCCCCTCGTCGACAGGGTCGGCATAAGCTCGCGCCAGTGCACCAAGCTGCGAAGCCCGAGTTCGGTGACGAGCGCCGGTGCGGTCTCGGCCTCGCAGTACGGCGCAAGCATGGCGCCGGCGAGACGGCTCGCGGCGCCGGTCGCCTTCTCAGGTGCGGCTTCGCAAACGAGCACACGGTGGCCCCGCCGTGCGAATTCGTAAGCCTGCCACAGCCCGATAACACCGGCACCCACCACTGTGACGGTCAACCTATGTCGAGCTTGCCGCATTTCCATCCCACCGGACAAGAACGCCGGACATCTCGACACCAGCGAGTTCGAGAGCATGCGCGGCGATCTGTGTCACAACCTCGTCGAGAGAAGCTGGCCGGGTATAGAACGCCGGTACCGGAGGCAAGATGATCGCGCCATGGTTGGTGACCTTGAGCATCGCCTCGAGATGGCCGGCGTGGAGGGGCGTCTCACGGCCGATCAGAACGAGTCGCCGGCGCTCCTTCAACATCACGTCCGCTGTCCGCGTCAGAAGGTTGTCCGAAAGGCTGTAGGCGATGGCCGACAGGGTGCGCATCGAACAGGGCGCGACGATCATGCCGTGGCAACGGAAAGATCCGCTCGCGATTGCCGCGCCGACATCCCCGCAAGGGTGGACGACGTC
Source organism: Alphaproteobacteria bacterium BRH_c36 (assembly GCA_001516065.1). Lineage (GTDB taxonomy): Bacteria > Pseudomonadota > Alphaproteobacteria > Rhizobiales > Hyphomicrobiaceae > Filomicrobium. The sequence goes on along the minus strand of LOEV01000134.1, from coordinate 33,485 downwards.
TGCGAGGGATATCGCGCGCGAGTGGGCGTCGCCATCGAGTTCCGTCGTGAGAGTCCGGGCGGCAGCAGGCGTGACGACGAGGTGACACTCGACCTGCTCGAGTTCGCTCACGAGTTCGAGACAACGCAGACCCAGAACAGCCCCCGACGCTCCGCTCATGCCGATCACCAACCGATGCTTGCCGCTCATGCCGCCCGCCCGTCCGAAGCCGCCCGGGAAAGAGTTTCGAGACGACCGAAGAGGTCATCCACGCGCTCGACAACGGCATGGTCCATGCAGAGCCGTTCGCCCCAGTCGCGCGTGGTTTCCGCACCGATCTTGCGCGTAGCGTCTATGCCGAGCTTGCCGCCGAGCCCCGGCAGCGGCGAAGCAAAGTCGAGAACGTCAATTGGCATATCCGAGAGCACGAGGAGATCGCGGCTCGGATCGGACCTCGTTGCGACGGCCCACATGACGTCGCTCCAGTTACGCGCGTCGATGTCGTCGTCGACCACGATTACGAGCTTGGTGTAGCTGAACTGCGGCAGCATCGACCACAGGCCGAGCATTATCCGGCGCGCGTGGCCTGGGTAACGCTTGTCGATCGACGCAACAGCGATCCGATAAGATGCGGCCTCGGGGGGCAGCCAGCAGTCGACGACCTCCGGGAATTGCTGCTGCAGGAGTGGGAGGAAGACGTCGTTCAAGGCTTCCGACAACACCGCGGGTTCGTCCGGCACGCGGCCTGTGAAAGTCGATAGGTAGAGCGGGTCTTGGCGAGTCGTGATGGCCGATAGCCGCATCACGGGATAGGTGTCGGCGGCATTATAGTAGCCCGTGTGATCTCCATAGGGGCCTTCCAGAGCAACGTCATCGGGTGCGATCGTGCCCTCGAGTATGATTTCGGCCTCGGCGGGAACGAGAAGTGGTACTGTGACTGCCTTGGCAAGCCGAGTGCGCTCGCCGCGCAGAAGTCCGGCAAAGCTTGCTTCCGGGAGTGTTTCGGGCACCGGTGTGACGGCGGCGAGCAAGGTGGCTGGATCCGCACCAATGGCAACGGCAATTGGCATCGGCTCACCGCGCGCCTGCCATTCACGGAAGTGTTTCGCTCCGCCGCGGTGGGCGAGCCAACGCACGATGGCGCTGTCGGGACCCGTCACCTGCATTCGGTAAATGCCCCAGTTGTGGCTTGCGGCCGTCATAGGGCCGGGCGGGCGCGTGATGACGATTGGCCAGGTGATAAGGGGCGCCGGCTCTCCGGGCCAACAGGTCTGTACGGGAAGACGTCCGAGGTCGATGTCGCTGCCTCGCCGGATGCCAACTTGGCAGGGCGGGTTGGTGACGATGGCCGGTCTCGAGCCAAGCGCAGCTCTGGCGAGAGGCCATTTCCGCATAGCGTCTCGCAAGCCCGTTGGTGGTTCCGGTTGACGGAGTTCGGCGAGGAACCGGCCGAGATTGAGGAGATCGTCGCGTCCCTTTCCACCGAGAGCCCGTGCGACCCGGTCGACGGTGCCGAACAGGTTGGTCACGAGCGGAATCTCGGACGGCACCCCGTCTGCCTTGATCGGTTTTTCGATGACGAGTGCGGGCCCATGTCGGGCGATTACCCTTCGGTGCAACTCGGTTACCTCGAGGACGGTCGAGACGGGCTCTGAAATTCTCATCAGTTGGTTCGATGTTTCGAGAGCAGCAAGGAAGTCCCCAAGCGTGGAGAAGACAGGACGATTCGAGAAGAGTTTCATGGCGAGCAGTGACCTCCACACCCTTCGTCCGATATCGAGTTGTCCGGCGGATTGACTTCGGTTAAACGCGACCCTGCCGCGTTGCCCTAATGACTGAGTTATGACAGATTTCGACACCGCGCCGTCGTATTTTGCTGAGCACCGCAGGGGGCACCTCCCGCCGTCCGTCGCGCGAGGAATCGGCGTGCTGCCCAGGCTTCCGCTCGAACTAGCGGCATACGTCATGATGCGCCGAATCCTAGCGCGAAACCCGCGTCTCATCGCGCGATTGGGAACGCACGCCTCCAAGCGTTTCGCCATCGATCCGCTGGACTGTCCGTTCGTCTTCCTGATCGAGCCTGGTGCTGACCGGCCGAGACTGCGTGTGCTGGACTCGATAGAGCCTGGCCAGTGGGATGCACGCATCGCTGGCGCCATGATTGTCCTCGCCGGTCTCCTTGAAGGCATCTACGACGGCGATGCGTTGTTCTTTTCACGCGATTTGACGATCGAGGGCGATACGGCCGCGGTCGTCGCGTTGCGCAATGCGATTGAGGACTCCGAACTTGATCCGGGACAGCTCTCTGGGGTGCCCGATTGGCTGGCCCCGCTGGTTTCCAATAGTGTGCATACTTTGGCACGGCGGTTTCGCAGCTTGCTCGGAGCTCCCACCGGAGCCGGCCCTTCCGGGACCGATCTACGATGAGCGCTGACCGAACGGAGTGACAGCATGGAACTTGTCTGCCCTGCCGGTACACCCCACGCTTTACGCACCGCCGTCGATATAGGCGCTGATGCCGTCTATTGCGGCTTCCAGGATGAAACGAATGCCCGCAATTTCCCCGGTCTCAATTTTTCGCCGGAAGAGTTGCGCGAGGGCGTCTCTTACGCCCACCGTCGAGGCACCAAGGTCCTCGTCGCGATCAATACTTTCGCGCGAGCGGGCGGAACGAGACTCTGGCAGCAGGCGGTCGAGGAAGCCGTTCGAGCCGGCGCCGACGCCATCATCCTCGCCGACATCGGAGTGATCGGGTGGGCCTGCCGCACGTTTCCGGAACAACGGCTGCATCTATCCGTTCAGGCAGCCGCCACCACGCCTGCCGCGATCCGGTTCTACGTCGAGCGCTACGGCATCAAGCGGGTCGTTCTGCCGCGCGTGCTGACGGTCGACGAGATCGCCACACTGATCGCAGCCATCTCGTGCGAGGCGGAGGTGTTCGCCTTCGGCGGACTGTGCGTCATGACCGAGGGACGTTGCCAGCTCTCTTCCTACGCGACGGGTGAATCGCCGAACATGAATGGCGTCTGCTCGCCGGCAGAGCATGTCGAGTACCGACAGGAGGGTGGCGAATTGGCCGCTCGCCTCGGCGGGTTCACGATCGATCGTTATCCTGAAGGACAGCCGGCGGCCTACCCGACGCTGTGCAAGGGACGCTTCAAGGTTCATGGTAAGGCGCAACACATCTTCGAGGAGCCGGCGAGTCTCGACACCCTGCCGCTGCTCTCGGCCTTGAGGAAAGCGGGTGTCAGGGCCTTGAAGATCGAGGGTCGCCAGCGCGGCAAAGCGTACCTTACAGCGACAGTCAAGGCGTTTCGCGAGGCACTCAACGCGCTCGAAGCCAGTGCCGAACCGGTGGTGCACGATCTCGGCCGGTTGACCGAGGGCGGTCGAGGAACGACAGGCGCTTATCGCAAGACTTGGCGTTGATTGCGCAAAATCGAAGAACGGGAACTAGGGCATGAAGCTGACACTGGGACCGGTCCTGTTCAACTGGCCGACGCTGGCATGGTCCGATTTTTATGCGCGCATCGCCGACGAAGCACCGGTCGATAGAGTGGTCGTCGGCGAGGTGGTGTGTTCCAAGCGATCGCCCTTCCGCTTGGAAGCGGCTGGCGCTGTTGTCGAGCGGCTCGAGCGCGGCGGCAAGGAGGTAGTGATCGCAGCTTTGGCGCTGCCGACGCTCAAACGCGAGATCGTGGAGATCGACGCGGCAGCCGAAGGCCTGCACCTCATAGAGATCGGCGACGTGACCGCTCTTGCGGCCGTGGCCGGTCAGCCGCATGTTATCGGGCCGATGTTCAACGTCTACAATGAGGCAACTCTTTCAGAATTGGCAGCCCTTGGTGCCATGACTGTCTGTCTTCCTCCCGAACTGCCTATGTCGTCGGTCGCGGTCCTTGGCAAGGCGCAGGCTTCGCCGGAACTCGAAGTCTTCGCCTTCGGTCGCGCGCCGCTTGCCGTGGCAGCACGCTGCTATCACGCCCGTGCGCACGGCCTGATGAAGGATGCGTGCCGCTACGTCTGCGAAAACGACCCAGACGGTCTCGAGGTCGAAACGCTCGACGGGCAGCCTTTTCTTGCTGTCAACGGCGTGCAAACGCTTGCCAGCGGCGTGACGGTCCTGTCGGGCGAAGTCGCCGACCTGAGGGCGGCGAATGTTGCGCGCCTGCGCCTATCTCCGCAGACCGGCGACATGGTTGCGGTAGCTCAATCGTTCCGGGATTTGATCGACGGACGGATCGACGCGGCCGAGCAATTGGCGCGGATCTCGGCGCTGCAGCTGCCAGGGGAAATCGTCAATGGCTATCTGCACGCACGTCCCGGCGCCGTGCATGTCTCGGCTGCGTCCTGATCCGCCCGGCTGTCGATCCGCGTGATCGTATCGAGGCGTGAGAGCCGCCCCCGCAGGTCCGGATGGAAATGGTGGAACGCCGCATAGAGTGGGTCCGGCTGCGGTGGGGCGATATTGACGTTGTGGAGACGTTCGAGTGCACGCCCGAGAGCCTCGACATCCGCATGCCGCGCGGCGAACGCATCGGCCTCGTATTCCCAACGATGTCGTACGCCGATGGCGATGGGGCGCATCAAGAAGCCGATCGCCGGCAGGACAGCAGTGAGGTTGGCAAGCTGGGCGGGTATCGTTGCGCCCAACCATTCGCCGGCGACAGCGAGTGCCAGGAACGCCAGCAACCCCGTCGCCGCGGATCTTGCAAGATACTGTTCGTGATGCCGCAGCCTGGCATGTCCGAGTTCATGGGCGATTACGGCTACCGTTTCGGGCCTGCTCAGCAGGGCTAGCAGGGTGTCGTGAACGAAAATACGCTTGACCGCTCCAATACCGTGCACACTGGCGTTGGCCCGGCGCGAGCGCCGGGAGGCATCAAGGACTTCGATATGAGCACGCGGAAGCCCGCATCGAGCCAGCAGATCATTGAGGTTCTGCGAAAGCTCGCGATCATCGAGCATTCGGGATCTGTAGGTCAACAATGCCAGAACCAGCGGTCGTGCCAGCTCGCGCAAAGCCATTATTATGACCCATGTCATCCAGGCACCGATCCACCATGCCGGATGACCGGTTTCCATCATTGAGGCCGTGGCGGCGACGACTGGAACGATGAACGCCGCCGAGAACAGCAGTGCCGTCGTCGCATCTTTCATGAACAATCCGACGGTCGGTGTACCGGCACCTGAGGCCGCATCTATTGCGTAGACCGATCGAGCGCGCAGGAACAGCCATAGCAGGCCCTGCGATCCAAGGACCATACCAACGGCGCCAACGGCAAGCCAGATCGAGGGCACGCCCCAGCTGCGCCCGTACGCATCAATGATCGGGATCAGGAAGATCACGGATGCCGACAGGATTGCGGTCTCCGCCACGGTCTCGATCCGCTCGAGATCAAGGCGCGCCAGGGCGGTATCGATTCCCCGATAATCCGGATTGGCTGCGTCGGTGCCCAGATTGAGTCGTTGACGGAGCAGACAGCGTTGCTGGCGCGTGAGAAGCGACAAACGCAATGCAGCTGCCAAAAGGACAATCGGCAACAGGATCAAGACGGTATCGAGAGCCGCCGTCATGGCTGCGAAAGTTCGAGTTCTGCGAGTAGGTGCGGGATCAGAGTAGGCCCGTACTGGATGTAGGCCGAGTGAATCTGAACGAGGTTGGCAAGGGTCAATCGACAGCGAACGTCTTCGGCGTTCGAGACGCCGCCGACCGACACCAGCGTCAAGCCGTCGAGCAATCGCGCCACAGCTTCAATAAACTGAAGCCTTGCGCAGACCAGAACGACACCGTCGAGGCCGAGATCACGCGCCAGATACAGGGCTCTGAAGGGTGGCGCGGCGACCGCGTCAGCCGAAACCTTGACGAGTAAGGGCGTTCGCCTTGCCGCTTGCTCCTGCTCGCGCTTCAGCCGCTCAAGCAGGGCTTCGAGCCCTGGCGAGTCGGCGTGGCGTTCGCGATCCGTCGAGGTAAGGTTCACGACCACGTAGTCGGCTGAACCCGCCGCTGTGGTGAAAGCTGTGGCGTAATCCTTTAAGACATCGGTCGTGATGCCTTTGCGTCGGCTTCCGATGTTCATGCCGAGGCGGATGTGTGGAAAACGTTGACGATAGGCCGGAGGTTGTCGAAACGGGCTTTCGACAGTGCCGATCTCGACGTGTCCGGCTCCGGTCGCGGCGAATTCTGAGAAAAGCGCGCCCGTTTTATCCAGGCCGGCCGCTAGTCCAATGGGGTTCATGAAGTTAAGACCCATCGCCTCGACATGCAGCCCGGCAGCGGAATGTTCTATCCTGCCGCGCGGCTCGCGGTCGGTTGTGGATTTACGATTTTGGCGATCAAGGGTGTTCACGGGCTCAGCCCCTCCTTGCCTCGAACTCGGTCATGAACGACACAAGTTTGCTGACTGACTGCTCTGGAACGGCGTTGTAGACTGAAGCACGAATTCCACCGATGTCGACGTGTCCGCCAAGGTCGAGCAGACCCTCGGCTGTTGCCTCGGCTAGGAAGCGCTTGTCGAGCTCAGCATTGGGCAGTTTGAAACAGACATTGAGCATGGAGCGATGAGGCGGGGCGGCGTTGCAACGATAGAAGCCGCTTCGGTCGATGATCGCGTAGATCGCATCGCTCTTTTTCCTATTGAGTTCTTCCATTAACGCTAGCCCACCTTGCCTGGTGATCCATTCGAGCATGCGTGCGGCAACCGCGACAGCAATCGTCGGCGGCGTGTTGACCTTGCTGTGAGCTGTTGCCTGCAGAGTGTAGTCGAGTGGCGCCGGTGTGCCTTCTCTGGATTTACCGAGCAGATCTTCACGAACGATCACTATGGTGAGACCCGCCGCGCCAAGGTTTTTTTGCGCACTTGCGTAGACCAGATCGAACCGCTCCATGAGGACCGGCCGTGTCAGAAGGTCGGCTGTCATGTCGGCGACTAGAGGGACGTCGATTTTCTCTGGCCACGTGTGCAATTGCAGGCCTTCGGCGGTTTCGTTAGTGGTTATATGGCAGTACGCGGATTGTGCGGAAATCTGCCAATCGTCTGGCAGCGGCATCGCTGATCTGTTGCCGCGAGCGGATATATTCACCTCACACCACGGCCGAGCAGCCTCGGCAGCACGGTGCGACCACAGCCCAGTCTCGACGTAGTCGGCCTGCCTCAGATTACCGAGTAGGTTCATCGGCAGCAAGGTGAAGTGGCTCGAAGCTCCGCCCTGCAGAAACAGCACGTGGTAGCCATCGGGGATAGCTAAGAGTTGTCTGATATAAGTTTCGGCTCTCCCGAGGATCTCGGTGAATTCTCTACTTGTAAACGGCAACCCCAGCAGCGAGCGCCCCGACGCGGCGCAATCGACCATGTCGCGTGCTACCGCTTCGACAACGCTTGGCGGCAACATGGAAGGACCTGAAGCGAAACTGTGTACGTCCATCACGGGTAATTTCCGTTGATGCAGGCCATCAAAGGGCTCCGTGTGCACCCGCGATCATGAGCATGATAGTCACAATGGAAAGCACCGTGTTCATGCGCGAAGAAAGAAAGGTTACGCGTGAACAGCGGAGTCGCTCCGAGGGGTGCGCTGCGACGAAACCGAGCACCTTCCGCTGGTGAGGCCACATGATGCCCCAAAGGTTGAGAACCATTGCCAATCCCAGCCATACCCCAATCCCGAGCGCCATCGATGGTCCGGAGAATGTGAGCGTGTCGACGAGGACGTCGTTTCGCCAGAGCATGAATAGGCCCGTTGCCAGTACGACGACCGACGAGTAACGGAAAATCCCGTGCTCCCGCTTCGAGGCCGCGAGGGCGACTTCGCGTGCCGCGGCCTCTGGCTCAGCCGGGAGAATTGGGCGGTAGACGGGTGTTTGGACGACATTCGACCAATTATGACCGATCCACACGACCACGCCCATGATGTGCAGGATCCGGGCAGCCTCATCGATCATGAAATCCCTCGCTCCTGTGAAGCTTTTAATAGACACTTCGGCGCAGCAGCGCAGATAAGCGTTTCCCGGACTTCCTCATGAACGGCATCTCGCGCGCATGATGAGAGCATCCGCCCCGGCCCGCTCTTGTCTATTCTCGGCTTCGAGCAGGATGTCATCGATCAAGTATCGATGCGGCGACTTTGAGCAGACCGGATCAGTGTTCGCAGCATCACCGGTTAAGAGGAATGCCTGGCATCGGCAACCGGCGAAGTCTTTCTCCCGGTCGTCACAACTGCGGCATGGTTCCTTCATCCAGTCGTCCCCCCGGAAGCGGCGGAATGCGGGCGACTCCCGCCAGATCCAATCAAGGCTATGCTCGCGGACGTTGGGAAAATCGATGTCCTTGATGAGGCGCGCCTCCTGGCAAGGCAGTGCGGTGCCGTCGGGCGCGATGGTGAGGTGGATCGCGCCCCATCCGTTCATGCAGGCTTTGGGCCGTTCGTCAAAATAGTCGGGCACGACGAAGTAGATGGTCAATCGCTTGCCGAGCCGTTCGCGCGCGGCCGCGACAGCGGCTTCGGACTGCTTGAGTTGCTGGCGTGTTGGCAGGAGGTCGGCGCGATTGATGAGCGCCCAGTTGTAGTATTGGAGGTTGGCAAACTCGAGGTATTCGACTCCTAAATCGGCGGCGAGATCGATGAGGGCCTCGGTTTGGTCGATGTTGTAACGGCTCACAGGTACGTTCATCACCATCGGAAAACCTTCAGCCTTGATGGTGCGAGCGATCTCGATCTTATGGGCGAAGACGTCGAGACCGACGAGCTTCTCGCTGAGTTCGGAATCGCAGGATTGCAAGGAAAGCTGAACCTGCTTCAGACCGGCGCGCTTCAGGTCGCGGACTCTCTGCGGGGAGAGGCCGACGCCAGAGGTGATGAGGTTGGTGTAGTAACCGAGCCGATTAGCTTCATCGACGAGTTCCTCAAGGTCCTTGCGCAGGGTTGGCTCGCCGCCAGTGAAGCCAAGTTGCAGGGAGCCGAGCCGGCGTCCCTCTCGCAACAAATCCTTCCACTCTTCGGTGCTGAGTTCGTTGCGATAGCGGTCGAAGTCGACCGGGTTGCTGCACCAGGGACACTTGAGAGGACACTTATAGGTGAGTTCCACCACAAGCCACAGCGGCATCCCGAGGCCGTCAAGACTTAGGCCGGATCCAGCCTTTGGCATATGCCAGCTCCATAAATTGCATGACATCGGACATCAAGTCGGCGCCGTCGTAGCGGTGCGCAAGCTGTTCTGTCCCCTCTGCCACGGTTAGTCCTCGCATGACGCACATCTCAAGAATTTCGGCGGCCGTCGCATTCAGTTTTACGATGCCTTCCGGGTACAGCAGGACATGCGACTGCTGCGGTTCCTCCCAGCGAAAATGAAAGTTTGGATTGAGCACCATGATGTCGCTCGGCTGTAGCCGATCTTCGTTATGCATCGACTGCTCCCGAGTGATGCGAGATATGACGACCGATAAAAGGGGTGGAGGGGCCGCAAGGACCCCTCGCTTGGCTATCGAACGTAGACGTATGCCGTAACCTCGAAACCGAGGCGGACGTCGCAGTAGGCTGGTGCAACCCAGGTCTGGGGCTTCGGTGCTACAAAGACGGCCGGATCGATAAGTTTCATCGCGGTAATTCCTCCTGTTTTCGTCGTTCTCCTGCGCCGGTATGATCAAGCGCCGGGACCGGATTATGCCGCACCCTTATTCGAACCATTTGCCTTTGGTTAAATCAATTGCGTTCAAACGCAACTATTTGCCAATGAACGCCTATCTTGGAACAGAATAATGAAAAGCCGATTGTGTGGAATTCAAAATTTTAGAAATGATATATCGTTTCTCTTGGTTTGCCACACAGCAAGCCATATCAAGGAGAAGCGACATCAGCAAGGACCCCTCCAGCCCTACACCAAAGGGCATTCGCCACGCAGATGGAAGCGACGACAGGTCGGGAAGAGAACACGATGCAGCTTCGTATGTCGATCAAATGGTCCGGCGCGGTCTATCGATTGCGTTTTTCCCGCAGGCGCGAATGTGCGCCTCCATCCGTGGCATGGACCGCCTCAACTCTAATCGCTGTTGACGCTTCAGGTGTTCGTCTTTCAGCCGGTTACGTGGCGGCCTACATCGCTGATCGAAATGCAGATCAAGGAGCCGACTGTACTTTAGTTTTTTGCGGTTGGAACGATCGGCGGCAAAGCGCTGCGATGGCTGGCGGAGGGCAACGATGGATCACGATGTGAGTCGAAGACGGGAGTATGTCGGCACGAGTGCGTTGTTGATTATAGCGTCGTTTACCGCACTGGCGCTGTCGGGGTGCCAGACGTCAAAAGTGGTGGATGCTGGCGGCAATGAAAGTGGCGAACACAGAGAAGCGGTGTACCTATCCTTACTGGAGGCAGAGCATCTTCGTGCGGGCATGCGTACTTTTCTCTCAGCCCTGCATTCCATCACGTCCGCACTCGCGGAAAGGGATTACGATGCGGTTTCCGGGAGCGCGCGGGAAGTTGGCATGAATGCGGTCAACGATGTATCGCGATTGGCCATTCTGAAGCTGCCGCCCCAGTTCGTCCTGCTTGCCACCGATACCCACCAAAAGTTCGACGAATTGGCCGACAACGCTCGCAAATCATCGACACGTTGGATACTCCAACAACTCGGTGAGATATCAGCCAACTGTACGGCCTGCCACGAGACCTACCGCGTTGCATCGCATCGACGCGACCAGCGGGATAACCCGCCCGGGTCATCCGACGTCCCGGACAGGCACAATGCATCAAACTCTCGAGATCTCGGCCCAACTGTCATCGTTCTCGTAGACCCGAATCGTCACGGCGTGCGATAGGCGCTCTAGCAACCAGAACGCGATCAATTCCGCCGTCGGGTTTTCGAGCCCCGGCACGTCGTTTAGCAGCTCGTGATCGAGCTGCTTCAGCAGGGGAGCGATCTCGTCATCGAGTTCGCCGAAATCGGTAACTAACCCCCGGTCGTCAAGTTGGCCACGCAGGATGACGGTTATGCGGTAATTATGGCCGTGCATGCGGTGACACTTGTGTGTCGAGGGCACAAGCGGCAGATGATGGGCCGCCTCGAATCGATAAGTTCGAGCTATCCTGGCTGTTGGCTGGTTCTTTCTCATGTTCCGATGCCGCTTTGGAATGTTGCATGAAAGCCGTTGCGGTCGCAGTGGTCTGCAACCTCTTTCGGTCTGGACGTGACGAGTACATCTTGCCCTCTGCGCGAAGCTGTTCAGGCCGGCACGGAGTATGCGTCTGGTAATTCAAGACTTCGGTGCGAAATTAGCAGATCACTCGCCGCGGTCTGGAAATGCTTCACACAGAGGTCCCACTTCCCATCGCGCGGCGCGACACCACGGAGAAACCGAAACATCGTGATCGCCGCGTCCACGGCTTCCGAGAGATCGGCCACATCCTTGACCAGCAGTTCGCAGGTTTCCAGTGAAACGAAATCTACCGTTTTTCGGAGGCACACGCCGATACAGGGGCGGGTCGCCTCAACTGACCCGCAGGTCGAGCAGCGCCAGACCTCCGCAGCCTGGTCCCGATCGAAAGCGACGGGCTGCATGCGCGATGAAATCCCTTCGAGGGCGGACAGCACGTCCCGAGCCTTGTCCCTCGTTCCGTGCCAGACTTCTTCTGCGGCCCCTCCAGGTGCGACGAGTTCTGAAAGCTGGTGCAGGAACTTTGCAACGATGGCGGATTGTTCCACGAGAACCATCTTTGCTTCGAACAGATCCGCGAAGGTTTCAGCTGGAACGACGTCGATGCGCTCGGAGCTGCAATCACCGGTGCAATCGGCGAAATTACCCTTCGACCCGCAACCGATGCAGAACCAAAGCCTCAATGTGGGCGGCAATTCATCCATAGTCGTTTTGATATTCGACGGTTCGTGTGTTCGGCCTTGGCAAGCCGACCGCGATGCTGGTTGGAGGCTCGGCCACGTTTGCTTTTCGAGTGGTGCCTCGACATTGGCCAGACCAAACTCCAGTCCAGAGACGACATCTTTGACAAAGGGGGTTGCACGAACTACTGCGCACGCCGATGAACGACCTGACGGTGTGCAACCGCTCTGCTCCAATCTGCACAGATAACTCAGGCTAGACTTGACTGAAGCCAAGTCCAGCGTGTTCGACTCGTGCATTTCCATGCCGGGTGAGATGCCGTGGAAGGCAGGGGAACCGCAATGGCGCAGTCGCTCTGGGACGAATTCCTGATGACCGAGCGCCTTGAACTCGGACAGGTCAGGATGTCGAAAGAAGACATCGTTGCCTTCGCCTCGGTCTTCGACCCGCAGCCTTTTCACATCGACGAGACCGCTGCGAGATCGACGGTGCTCGGCGGTCTTGCAGCGTCCGGGTGGCATACCTGCGCCATGGTGATGAACCTTTTGCGCGAGGCGGCCAACGAACAATCCCTCGATCTGTACGCTGCGGGTGCAGAGGACATAATATGGTCGCGCCCGGTACGACCGGGCGATACGCTCACGTGCCAGGTTAAGTGGTCGCAGGCTCCCCCGTGCACATGCCATTGGCAATCGAGGTCTGCCATCGTCGAGGCGATCGATCAGCAAGGCCAGATGGTCATCCGATGGAGGTTGGATTGTCTGTTCCGGCCGTTTGAGGGAGACGGCAATTTCAGCTGCGGAGCATGTGTGCTTCTGCGTGCCCGGCCGGCACGCGCCTCGAGGCGGCCGGTGCTCCATGCGATCAAGCAATTCGATGATATTTGTCCGGGCGACGAGATTTCCCTCGGCAGCTATACCTTCACCGAAGAGAGAGTTGAAACGTTTGCGAGATTGGTCGGGCTGCAAAATACTTACCAGATCCAGGTTCCGCGCCTGCCTCAAGCGATCGCATCAAACGTGCATCCATTACACGTCACGGCGGCATGGATGCAGTGCATGGTAGGCTACTACGAGCAGGAGGCCGCGCATCTTCGCCGTTTGGGCGATCCAGTGCCCATGCTCGGTCCGGCTGCCGGCGTAAAGCATCTGCGTTGGCACCGGCCGGTGCGCCCCGGCGAGAAGATTGCGTTTCGTGGCTGGGCCGAGCGCAAGATAGAGGTTGCGACGCTTCGCGGCTGGGGGATGCTCATTGTCGGTGCCGAAGGCCACGACGCCGCGGGAAATGCTGTTGTATCCTTCTATCCTCAGATGCTGCTGGAGCGGAGGGTAAGGTCAAACTGACGTGAACCAGGAACGGCCGCCAAGCGTCACCGCACTGCAGATTAGGATCCTAAATCGAGTTGGTCGAGCCAAGCAGCGAACATGCGCCGGTGGCAAGCCTCACAGGCGTGTCCCATCAGCCAATGCTCGATGTCGGTGCCGTCTGTCTCCCCATGGAATTGAAGAGCAAGCGCGTTGCGACCAAGGCTGAAGGCTTGTTGGGCAGTTATGGGAGTCGAGGCGAGTCGCGTTGCAGCAGGCGGCAGGTCGAACGTGTCGCCGTGCCAGTGCAGCACCGAGACGCAGCCGTCAAGAGCCGTAAGCGGTGAAGCTGCACCATGCATCGACAATGTCACCGGTGCCCAGCCAATCTCCTTGGCGCGGCCCGGATAAACTCTGGCACCCAATGCTACCGCCATAAGCTGTGCTCCGAGGCAGATGCCGAGTGTTGGCCTGCGTTCGGCAAGACGCTTTGCAACGCCGTCAATCTCGTCTCGGAGGAAGGGATAACAGTCAGTTTCGTAGGCTCCGACCGGCCCGCCCAGTACAATCAACAAATCTGCGCCAATGATGTCTGCTTTCTGTGACCCGATATCCACGGCATCGCAGATCTCGATTTCGTATCCGCGCGTTTCAAGTAGCGGGGCGAGAATCGCGAGGCCCTCGAAGGAGACGTGGCGAAGTGCGACGGCCCTGCGGCGCTTGGAGGTCGTATCCATGAAGCAACTTTTTTCTTGATGCCGGATAAGAAACCGTACCGGGGTCATGGCAGGCCGCCATGGACGCCGAGCACGGCCCCGGCGATCGTCGCGAAGCTTGCGGTCAATAGAATAACATGCATGCGCATGACGATGCGGAATGTGCCCTCAGGATCGCGCGTGGCGCGCTGGCGGAACCAGCGGTGGAGGAAGAGCGGTTCTGCCACGAACAGCACGAAGGTGAAGATCGTCCACACCAACACCATTGCATGCATCCACCAGAACGATATGTCTGCGAACCGCTCCCAAGAGTCCGTCGCGTGCGTCATGTAGAATCCGGTTGCTCCGGCGATCGCTGTCGAGAAGCGTGCCTGTAAGGCAAAGCGGCCTTCGATCATCTCGAACAGCGAGAGCCGCTCGGCGGCTGGGACATGACGTGTGATGCCAGGTAGCAGCACGAGCGTGACGAGCATGACGCCGCCGATCCAATGAACGATGGCAAGCACATGAAGGGCTCGCGCGATTGCAATTTCGTCCAATGCGATTGCTCCGTTTGTGGTGTCTATCAGACGGTGACTGACGCCCGGCTCGATGAATGGTCATGCCAGACTCAGCCTGCCTGCACGAGAGGCATAAGAATCCAGGAACTTGCAGCGGCCTGCGTCGCGTCCGGCGCAGAAAAAAATTGCCGGGTAATCGCGGCCTGTGGTTTTAACGGAAGTCAAGTGCTGTCCAATCGACGCAGCGCTACTCTTTGCCTAGGAGAACCCCAAGGAGCGGCCTAGTCCATGATGTCAACGGCACCTTCAAACTGACCCAGATATCGGCAGCGGCAAGAAAAGCCATCTGCGACGACACGATTTGCACGCCCTCAATGGGCGAACCGGTCCATCCGACACCGGCCGCCGGTCACGATCAGCCGACCGCCGACGGCCCAATCCCCATGGAGCCCGCTGCACCGGCCTGCTAAGTTTCCCACGACATCGTTCCTGGGCGCTACTCTGAAGTCAGCAAGAGTAAGCCGCATCCGCATTACGCCGACGTTCGAGAAACCTGCATCAAGGCTGACTTGCCCAGTCAGTCGGCTTACGGTGTACAGCCGCCAATCAGGGAACTCGGCGGTATGGCCTCCACCCCACGTTGGTCATCCGTCCATCTGCTGTGACATCTCCGTGCCCAACGCCTGCACGCGTCTCTCCCAGAGAGACAACGCCGCTCGCATCTCATCCGCGTAGCGGAAGCGGTTATAGATCGCCGCCACGCCGCTGATGGTCCCGGTTGAGTGGTTCAAGATGCGTTCCACAACATGCGGCGCCACCCCGAGGCCCGCCATGTAGGTAGCCGCCGTCCGTCGCAAATCATGCAGTGTCCAGTCGTTCACCTCGCAGGCGGCATCGGCAGCACGTGCGGGCGGTTCGACTTGTTCCGATCCGCCGGTATGGTGATAAGGCCGTTGGCAAAGGGCTACACGGCCCGGGCCAAGAGCGGATAGCGTTCCGCAACGCAGCAATTTCATGCGCAGGCACGCGTCATCTCGGTGGCCTCAAGAACACGCGACCACAGACCATCTTGGCTCACTATGTTCAGGAAATGGCCCGTTGCGTCGGGCACATATTGCACTGCAATCGCAGCGGTCACCAGCAGCGGACATGGTACGCTGACGTCACGGGGCAAAAAGAGTAGAATTGGATGCGCGGTTCAAAACCGCTGGATGAAAAATCGTTCAAGCTCGGCCTGGCTCCAAAAGCAGCTATCTAATCATCTTTCAAAACCAGCTTACGATGAGCAAGCTACCCAACAGCAAAAAGAGAAGAAATGCCGTTGTGATGCCGGCGACTAGACCTTGGTCGATCGCTGCTGAAATCCAGCCGCGATATGTCAGAGGTTCGCCGGCCTCTAGAAAAGCAGGAGCATTATCCGAATAGATTAGCTTGGGCTCTGGCTCGCGATATTCGCGCCTTTCGATCTCCCTTCTGCGTTCTGTCATGATCGCATGTAGCCAATCCGCAAATGCGCCAAGGTAGCGCTGCCCCTTTGTGGTGCCATGTTCGCGCAACCACGCCCTGTGTTCAGGCAGAAACTCAATGAATTCAGGCACGGTGACATTATGGCCGCACCCAATGAGCCACTTCCGGTAATCCTCCAACAAATCGCGCCGAGGCTCGCGCTGCCACACCTCTTGTTCAAACACTTCAAGTTCGCTCATTAGGTCGCCTATTTCGCGTGGCAACGGCTTCTCTGGCTGCCATGCCGGATTGGGATGCATGCGCCAGAGCCGAGTCAGTGACAATACCAGCGCCGCCCCAACCTCGGAGCCGCCCTTTCCGGCCTCTGCCCCCAGGGTGCTGCCGATCCAGGCAAAAAGAGCCGCTGTCATGATGCCGAACACCGCACCTAGCAGGCTCACCAGCAGGAAGAGCATCAGCAGGATATCCCACCATTCCGGCGGCGAGCTGCCTCCGCCGCCGCTCAATGCGATTGCGATCGCACCACCGGTCGCAAACAGTATCTCTGAACCTGTGTGGACATCGAACGGCGACGAGACGCCCATGAAGGAAAGCGTCAGACCAATCGCGGCACCAATCGCGAGATTGAGCAGAATCGCCGAAAACGTGATCTGCCCTGCCGAAACCGCCCCCAGCACAGCCTCGACAAGATCGGCGAGATAACGAGACCTGTTCTGCAGCTTCAGGCGAATAAGGCCAGAAACAAGTCCAGTAAGCACCGCGACCATAACCAACCATAAGACCGAGCTAAGGCTCGGCAGAACCGGTGCCACTGCGCCACCGCCCAAGAGGACGGAAAGAATGCTGTAGATCAGCACAAGGGCCGGCCACGCCAAAGCAACGGCCGCAAGAAAGGCAACGCCGCCAAAAAAAGCTCCGGCGTCCATATCGTTGACGGGACCGGTGGGTCGCGGGTTCGGTGCGTGAAAAGTCATGATCGCTCGCGCAAATCAGGCATCAACTATCGTTGTCGCCCAAACGCGGCAGGAATTCCACTTTTTCTCGGCCGCGGAGTTCCATCGCAACTCATCGCAAGGAACCTCAGAGCCGTTCAGCTCTTACTTGGCCATTCGAAGATCGAGAGCACTGTTCGTTACTTTAAGCCTAAGCTTTCGTACTTATTTGATGAACATTTGTCGCAAGTCGTTGCGGTCATGTTTGCGGGAAGGTAGCGTGAATATTCGTTAATTATTGTCGGAATTCGATATTCATTTTAAAAAGCTCTCGTTTATAGCGGGAGCGTGAAGAATATGTCGTCCTTGTCGTTGCAACAAGTCTGCACTGCACTGCGTTCATCGGAGGCGTTGCAAAGTGTGGATCTCGATATCGAGATCGATAGCCCTCAATTCGTTTCAGTTACGAGGCGGGGACACCTCGTCGGTATTTGGCGACTCCGCCAGGGTAAGCTTGAATGGCTGCCGGCGGGGTACGCCACCTGCCAGTACGCAGCGGGCTCGACAAGCGAGGCGGTTGCGCTAATGGAATTGCATTTCACTAGGGTAGTTATGCAGTTACAGTAACTGCCCATCCGTGAGGCCGAGCTGACTTGAAAGTGCTCCCAACTAGGATAGCAGCTTGAACGGGGACTGAAACCGATCGTCACCGACGATTCAGTCCGTAGTGACGACATGCATACACCACGGACGATTTCCGAAAGTCGACTAGTCCCGGTTTCGTTGGTAGACCTCGCGCTCATGCGGCAGATCGACGAGTTGCACACCGAGTTCCCTTTCGCGGGAGCCCGCATGTTGCGTCGTCTTTTGGTTTTCAATGGGAGCAAGGCCGGCCGTCGTCATGTGAAGACGCCGATGCGGCGGATGGGGATCGAGGCGCTTTATCGGCGTCCGCGCACGACGAAGCCGGAGCCGGGCCACAAGATCTATCCGTGTCGGCAGGTTTTGATGTATTCGGCAGCGTTGGCATCACTGGCCAATACCATTGTCGCTGTATGAACGACCTGATAGTGCCGTGCAATTGGCTTGCCGGGACGGTCTAGCAGGCTGCTGAAATACTGACCTACGACCATAGCAGGAATCTGGTGGGGGAGTCGGATTTTTGCACGGCAGCAGATCGCGCGGTCCCACGCCGAGTGGGTCGATCAGATCACGCCGAGCGCGCGCATTGATTCGGCAACGCGGATAAACCCTGCGATATTTGCACCAAGTACATAGTCGCCTGGGGCACCGTATTCGTCGGCAGTCGTAGCACATCTGTCGTGAATGCCTCGCATGATCGAAGCAAGACGGGCCTCGGTCTGCTCGAATGTCCAGCTGTCGCGCGATGCATTCTGCTGCATTTCCAAAGCGGAAGTGGCCACGCCACCGGCGTTCGCGGCCTTTCCGGGGGCGAACATGACGCCAGCGTCCTGGAAGATGCGAATAGCTTCGGAGGTCGAAGGCATGTTGGCACCTTCCCCTACAGCGACAGCCCCGTTCTTGACCAGCATCCGAGCGTCACGGCCGGTCAACTCGTTCTGGGTCGCCGAGGGCATCGCCACGTCACAGGGCACATCCCAAATGCTGCCCTTTTCGATGTAGTGGGCTCCAGCCCCTTTCATACGAGCGTATTCTGAAATGCGCTCCCGACGGACTTCCTTGATTTCCTTCACCAGCGCGAGGTCGATCCCGTTCTCGTCAACGACATAACCATTGGAATCCGAGCAGGCCACAATCGTACCTCCAAACGACTGGATTTTTTCCATCGTGTAGATGGCAACGTTGCCTGCGCCTGAGACGACGCATTTCTTGCCATCGAACGACTGCCCTCTCATCGCAAGCATGCTCTGTACGAAGTAGGTGTTGCCATAGCCGGTCGCCTCGGTCCGGGCGCACGAGCCGCCGTACAAGAGTCCCTTCCCCGTGAACACGCCAGCCTCGAAGCGGTTGGTAAGGCGCTTGTACTGACCAAACATGTAGCCGATCTCACGTCCGCCGACGCCGATGTCACCGGCAGGCACATCGGTATGCTCGCCCAGATGACGGTGCAGTTCGGTCATGAACGACTGGCAAAACCGCATGATCTCGCCATTCGAGCGACCGCGCGGATTGAAGTCGGAGCCGCCCTTACCACCGCCAATCGGCATCCCGCTCAAGGCATTCTTGAAGGTCTGCTCGAAGCCTAGAAACTTAATGATGCCGACGTTCACAGAGGGATGGAAACGAATTCCGCCTTTGTAGGGTCCAAGCGCCGAATTGAACTGCACACGGAAGCCGCGGTTGATCTGAACCCTTCCTTGATCGTCGACCCATGGGACGCGGAAAATGATCTGACGCTCGGGTTCGCAGATACGTTCGATCAAGGCGTCATCTGCGTATTCGGGGCGCTTCGCGATGACCCGGCCGAGGCTTTCGAGAACTTCGCGCACAGCCTGATGGAATTCCAATTCTCCAGCATTTCGGCGGACGACTTCGTCAAAGGCCGGCTCGAGTTTCTCATCCAATTGGATCAAGATTTTTCTCCATTTTGCTATTGGCAGCCAGCCACCATCTTTCGATCCACACGCACAGTTGGGGCAATCTCGATGCATCTATGGTCAGTCGGCCGCTTCTGGATAATCTGCAGCCCATGACATCTGGCGAAACGGAGGCGGGGCTGCCCGAGCCATCGCAAGGCCCGGGCCAGTTTGTGTCGTGCAGCTCAATCAGGCCGCCTGGGCATAATAGGATTTGAGGCCGTTCATGACCTTTGCCTTGTCGAACCCAGCGCCCATTTCCACCATGGCGTCGGCAAAACGGCTGACGATCTCGGTGATCTGCTCTGACGACAACTGGTTGAGGATGCCGATACGGATCTGCACCGGCTCGGATAGCGTCGGCCAGATGCCGAACCCATTGGCGCGTGCGCCGGCAACGAGGTCTTTTTCCTTGCCCTTGAGTTCGGTTGGAAGGTTGAGCACGACGAGGCTCGTCATGTCCGAGGTCACGTCGCATCCCATGGCCTCGACAGCCTCGCGAAGCGCCTTTTCATGATAGGCGTAAGCGTCAGCTTTGCGTTGACGGCCATAGCTGAGGATGATGCGCAGGGCCTCGTGGAAAGCGGCGACCGCATAGCACGAATGCGTCTGGTGATACACCGCATTCGGCACGTCCTTGTCGTTGACAATGCCCCAGTGGCGCGCATCCAGGATCGGGTGGTGCACGTAGGTGCGGCACCCGCGCTTCTTCACCATCGCGATGGCTTTGTCGGTGAAGCTGACCGGTGCATAGGTAAGCGGCAGGGACATGACACCCTTCTGCGGGCACGATGCCCAGGCGACAACACCCGGATAGTCGTCGATATTAAAATCGGCTACACCCAGGCTCGATACAGCGTCCACGATGCCCATCACGCCGTGCTTCATGCAGGCGTCGGAAAAACCCTTTAGGTCGTTGATGCGCCCTGAACCGGTCTCCCAGTGGGCCATGAATGCCCACATCGGCTTCGTTTCTGCGAGCACATTGTCGACATTTTTGCCGGACACAGACTGGCCATGCGGTGTTTCGACGACGGTTACACTGGCAGGGCGAGGATTGAGCGGATCGGCGGCGAGTTCTTCGGCTGTTGATGCCTTCATTCGGATGGTCAGGCTATCGATTCCGGAAAACGTGCCGTTGGGAAAGGCGACGACCTTGTCACCGGGTAGGATGAGCGAAAGCACACAGTCCAGTCCCGAGAAGCCCGTGCCGGCGACGCCGTATGTGTAGACGTTTTTCGTGCCCCACAGGTCGCGTAGCATCTCCTTGGCTTCGAGCATCCCACGCACGACATCCTTTTGCATATGATCGGCAATCCCGGTGTTTGCGAACCGCTCTAGGACGCGCGGATCCGTGTTGCCGGGACCGGGTCCGGCCGCAAGAGTGTTTGGAACTTCGAGTGTTGGATAAATGGTCATTGTATCTTACTCCGTCAGCATGCTGTTGAAGAGGTTCGTGAATGCGGGATTGGCCTAGATCAGGTGGCATTTGCAGGATGTGCGACTGAAAGCCCGGTCAACTCGTGGGGACGGCCGTCATGCCCCCGCAATATGATTAGACGATGCTCGTCAGCCTCCCGCACGTAATTTTTCCACCCGATCACCGAGCGTTTTGTCGACGTTGCGCCAGTACGCGAATGCGCGATGCAGGACCGGCTTCGACACGCCGCCCTTGAGGTGGCCGACGATGTTGGTGACCAACCGATCACGTGTGGCATCGTCCATCACGTCGCGCTCAAGCTATCGGGCGAAAACGCTGCCTGTTCGATCTGGGTGTGGAAATCGGTGGGGTTGCGATCGAGTGTCAGCTTGCCAACCTCGATGAGTGGATAGTCACCATGCGGCCAGACTTTTCCACTCCTGTTCGTTTTCCCAATTATACGTGTCATCAACGGGTCAATCGTTCTTGATGTTAATAATTTTTCCAGTTGCCATGTCCACCATGACCTCTTTTTCACTCCCATTAGGCAAGACTACTTCAATTTCGCATCCCTTTATCTTACCCAATTCGATATCAGCACGGACCGCCTTGCCACCAGTTTTTGTTCCCGCGGCTTCAATAGTTTGGCACATGGAAACCTTTGCTGCAATGACTGCGGCGCGCCCGGCGGCCGCGCTGTCGGCAGTTGCTGTTACGCTGGTTGCCGCCAGAAATGCTGCGGTTGCCAATGCGATAATGGACGTTTTAGGTGCGAATCTCGACATTTCTAACTCCCCGGTTTGGTTTGATTAAAGTTGATGCCCATTTCGCTGAAATAGAAAGGCGCTACTCAGAACTCAAATAGAAAGAAAGTTTGAGCCTGATCGTTCGCAGCTATGTAATTGCCATATGCGTCTCGTGGGCACGCTCTTGGTTGCGCATGAGGGTGTTCGCGGCAGACAGCATTCCTGTGGATGCCCCCAGCAAGACCAAAGTTGGCACGAGGCCGGGGACCAGAACCCCCAAATCTGGCAGGTCCCGCTGACCGGCATCAAGGGTTCGTCGCGCCGGCTTCTGCGAGGGTTGCCAAGCGCCCCCGCCATCGTCCTGCCATCGGGCGATACACTCTTCATACCGCCCCGGTGCTCGATTGTGCCCTATGTCTCTCGTATCGTGCTCTCGGCTTCGGTCCGGTTTGCACTTGGCCTTCCATGGAAACACGTTGGGAAAATCTGCATCCGAGATCATGGTACTTTCTCCTTCCTTTTCTCCCCACGCTGTTGACATGGGAACACCGCACTCATAGTTCCAATCGAAAGAATGACTGCTCTCGATAGCTTAAGGTTATGGAATGCGCCCAACACTCCGACAGTTGCAATATTTGGTCGCCATCGCCGAAACGGGTCACTTTGGTGACGCAGCCAAGCGCGTCCATGTCAGCCAGCCCAGCCTCTCGGCCCAGGTCGCCGATATGGAAGCAGAGCTTGGGGTCGCCTTGTTTGAGCGCGGCCGTTATGGCGCGCGGCTCACGCCTAGAGGTGAGGAATCCGTCAAGCGTGCAAAGCTCATCTTGCGCGATGTGGAAGACCTCAAGGCAGCGGTGAGATTGGCACCGGATCAACTGGCCGGGCAGTTGCGCGTTGGCGTGCTCCCAACAGTGGGTCCTTATCTACTGCCCTGGGCTGCGCGGCGCCTGCATTCTGATTATCCGGATCTCAGGTTCAACGTCACCGAGGAACGATCGACCGATCTCGAAGCCCATTTGCATGAAGGTCTGTTCGATATTGTAATCTCGACAGCCGAGGATCATGGGAATTGCAAATCGCAACATTTATTCGATGATCAACTTTGGATCTGCGTGGCACACAGCGATCCGTTGGCTGCGACACGTACGCCGGTAGTGTTATCAGATTTGATGGGATGCGAGTTGCTCAGTCTGGGGTACTCAGATTGGCGTAGTCTCGACCTCAAAGTCCACGCCATCGCGGAGGCGTCCGGAGCAACTGTCAGTTCCGAATATCGGGGCACGACACTCGATGCTGTGCGCCAGATGGCGGAAATGGGTTCGGGAATCGCAGTACTGCCAAGCCTTTATGCGCTCATTGAAGTTCGGCGTGATCCGCAATTGATCATCAGGCGCATTGATCATCCGATAGCCATTCGCCAAATCTCTTTAGTATGGCGCGATACATCGCCGCTCGATTCCAATCTCACGAAACTCGCCGGCGTGCTGCGCGAAGTTGCAGCGGACATACTGCGGACCGCAACGCCGGGCGTGTGAGCGGAGCGCTCAATCGGGCGATCAACACCATCATGGATCACCGTATGGCGCGCGAAATTCGCGAAGTTCTCACCTCCGTGAAACCCCTGCTGGGCGGCACAGCTGCTTTCATGATTGGCAACAGCTTGCTCGGTATTGTTCTTCCACTCCGGATGGAAGCGGAGGACTCTCCTGTTGCTCTTACCGGCAGTGTAATGGCCGCATACTATCTTGGGCTGGCGCTTGGGGGCCTGCGCTCGAAACGCGTCATCCTTCGGATTGGGCACATACGCGCATTCGCCGTTTTTGCTGCAGTCACTGCGGCGACGGTATTGGCATACGCGTCGTTTATTGATCCGCTTGTATGGATTGTATTTCGGGTCATCAATGAGCGAAGTTCTTAGATTTCATCGGGAAGGATCAACCGGCTGCTTCATATGCGCAACTCTTTGGCAGCGATCTACAATTCTATTCGCCTTGTACGCCCGCCTCGGTAACGATCACCGCCATCGGGATGTCATGTGACTGCGGGAATATCGTTGCGATCTTCGCGGCTTGAAGTCCTACGCCAATCGCAAGTGGACCAGGGGAGATCGCGGCAAGTGTGCGGTCAAAATACCCGCCGCCATAACCGAGCCGGAAACCTGCTTCATCCCAGCCGACCAACGGGGAAAGCGTGACGTCTGGCACAACCTCTGGATCTTTTGCCGGAACGGGGATATTCCAAAAGCCGCGCTCCATGCGGCTTTCCTTGGTCCAGGCTCGAAAGGCCAGCGGGGCAGATCGCTGAATGACCACGGGAAGGGCAGCCTGTGCTCCGCGCGCGGCTAATCCCGCGAGCCAGAAGCGCAGATCGAGTTCGGCCTTGATCGGCCACCAGGCCGAGATCGTCAGCCCCTTGATGCTGGTGAACCGTTCGCTCAGGAGTGCATCGAGATGCACCGCGATGGCATCTGCCGCAGCCTTGCGGGTCGCGATTTCCAGGTCCATACGCTCGGCCAGTAGTCGCACGCGTTCTGCCTTGCGCCAACGCACAACGTCAAAGGCTTGTTGAGGATCGACGGCCAGAGGGTCGAAATAACTCGGGTCGATTTCGCTTGCGAGACAGGGCGGTGAGGAATAGCCCCGTGGCGACGCATCTTCGTTGGATGTCATTGTTTGATCTCCTGCTTGCTCGATTCCTACAATTCTCTGAGCCGTGAGAATGTCTCTTCCGCCTGCGCCATGATTGCAGCAATCCGTTCGGCAGCGGTGGGGATAGTTTCAATCATAGTGGCACTTTGTCCGGCGAATAGTGCCATTGCCTCCAGACTGCCCGTCGTCGAACGCAAAGGCGAGTCGGTGCTGTACTTCAGGAGTGAGCGACCGGCATCCGCAGCGATGACTTCGCGCGGTAGCTCGTCAGGATGATGGCCCATCAATCGACTCCCCAGTTTATCGGTTACGGAGTTGGCAATAGCGCGCACTGGGCTGTGGGGTGGCCAGTTCAGCGCGAAGGCGTCGGTAAAAACGGTATCCTCAGCCATTGCCGCGACCACGCGGGCCTTGTGGTATTCGTGCGCGAAGGATTCAGTCGTGGCCAGGAATGCGGTGCCGCACTGGATACCCTGCGCACCTAGCGACAAGGCGGCGACCAGGCTTGCCCCGGTTGCAAAGCCGCCCGAAGCGACGACAGGAAGCGATGTAGCACTTGCCACCTGTTCGACCAGGACGATGGAGCCCGTGGTGCCATGCACGTGCCCGCCGGCCTCAACGCCCTGTGCTATCAGCACATCGGCGCCGGCAGCCTCTGCCTCCAACGCCGCCTTCAAGGAGCCGACCTGGTGAAGCACAAGACATCCTGAGTTCTTTGCGCGTGCCACGGCAGTTGGCACGACATCCCAAAAGAAGCACATGGCGGGCACGGCAAGGTCGATGCAGATTCCGATTTGTGCGTCCAGCAGAGCTGGATCGGTAGCAGCCGGGATCAAGTTCACAGCAAAGTGCCGGTTGGTGCGGGCGCGCACCGCGTCAATCTCCAGCGCTATCATTTCGGGTGCCTCCCGCACCATGCCGAGAATGCCGTACCCGCCCGCTTCGGCCACTGCCGCGACAAGTTCAGAACGGGCGACTCCGCCCATTCCTGCCGAAAGGATCGGAACGTCGCAGCCCAAGAGGTCGCAAAGCGGTGTTTGAAGTCGGTGCTCATGTCGCATTGGACCGGGAGTCCTTTTGCAATCGTACAATCAAATACTCACGCAGTGCGCCGGCATTATTGTGCTCTATGTCCTTGGCTGCAAATAGCAATACGACCGGTCCCTTTGCGCACCAGGAGACGCACTCTCCGACGGCCTCGGGGTTTTGATCAAGCTCGACAAAATATCGCTCACGGAAGCCAGCCCATTTCGTCGGTTCATGTGCAAACCATTTGCGGAGGTCTTCGCTGGGCGCGACGTCTTTGATCCAATCGTCAAGCTGTAGTCTCTCCTTCGACAGACCACGTGGCCACAAGCGATCAACAAGCACTCGCGCGCCCGAGATCTCTCCAAGCTCATCATAGACGCGGCTCAGTCGGATAGGATGAAGCCTTTTCAACATTGCTAACCTGATTGTTTGTCATCTTCGCCGAGCAGATCGAGCGTCTTGATCGAATGGGCAAAGGCCGCACCAGCCCGCATCTCAGCGGCTACCCAGACAGCTTCCATGATCTGTTCGGCAGATGCTCCCTGCCGCCGTGCAGCCTTGACATGCCCCTCGATGCACCACGGACATTGCGTCACGTGGGAAACCGCAACAGCGATCAGCTGTTTCGTGCGCGCATCCAGTGCACCGTCTGCAAAGACGGCCTTCGAGAACGCTTGAAATGCGGTATCGGCTTCTGGCGAAAGGGCGCGGCGGCGCTCAGCATATGCGGGAGTGGCCTTTGGAAATCGAATGTCAGGCATGGCTTCATCAATCCTCATTGCGGATTTACAAGATCCATCATTCCATTAATAATACGCACTGTAAATACGTATTTGAGAGAAGGCCGAGCGTGTGTGGCAGACGTTACCAAAACCGACCGGCTCGCCGTGCGGCGACCGGTTCACTCGAGAGGGCCGAGACGATCCAGAGGAATTGATCTCGATGGGCTGAGATCGCAGCGTTTCCTTGCGCCGGCATAACAACAGTGAAGAACAAGTGCGAGGGTTCTATGAGTACGATCGAAATCGAAGATGGAGAAATCACAGTGGACGCGGCGCTGGTCGCGGAGGGACTTGGCCTGTCGCAATCAAGGCTGCAAGCTCTCATGCGTTCAGGCTCCATCACGTCGCGTTGCGAGATTGGCCAAGACGCGGATGCCGGACGCTATCGCCTCAATTTTCTTTTCGGCAATCGTGTCCTTCGTTACATAGTGGACGAGAACGGAAAACCCCTGGGACCTGCTCAGATTGAATTCGTGAGTAGACAACAAAAGCCAGCTGCTGCTGGCGGTGAGGACCAGACGACCAAATGATCGTTGGACAATCCGCGTGTGTGAGTGAGGTTCGCGTCGCAAGCGCGCAGCCCTTCGGCCCCAACGGTGAGCCGAGCGCCATCGACAAGGGTCCCATCACGGGGTCGTTAAATTCAACGGACTTCCGCCATCATGGCGGGCTCTGGCTGAGCGCCGTCTGGCATCAGGGCGGGTCGAATATTCGACGGTGCGGCTGACTACAACTAATCTGAGTTAACGGCTGGCGCTCCTGCAGCTTCGCTGGCCGGCTGCGCGAACGCAAATACCCTGCCTCAACGCGTTCCGGTAGATCGCTGCCTGGAGTGGCATGGCAGGATGTCAGAGTACAGTGTTATGCCCTTGACGACTGGGCAGTGGCACGCATTTCGAACTCGATGTGTCGTTGAAAACTCTTTGGGTTTGGTAGGGCATCGGCAAGTGTCTTGTCGTAGAGCGCTACAAAAAACGCCTCGTTGGCATCGGATAAGATGCTCTTGAGGCCGCAAATGGGGTTTAGTTTGCACTGAATCGGCCCGGAACGCAGACACTCGACCAAGCCAGACCCTGCCTCAGTCAGCCGCAAAACTTCCCCGATCGATATTTCGGATGGATCTTTGGCCAAACGCATGCCGCCACCGCGCCCGCGGCTGGTACTGACGAAGCCATGGCGGCTAAGCAATTGAGCCGCCTTGGCCAGATGGTCGAAGGACAAATTCAACGCGCTGGCGATCTCACGCGTCGAAACGTTTTGGTCTCTCTGCATCCCGAGACAAATCAGGATACGAAGTGTGAGATCGGAAAAGCTGGAGATTTGCATGACGTGAAGCAACGGGATTTCACTGGTTGGTCGGGCGACAACAACGGAATACGGATATTCCATACTCATTTAGAAGGCAACTCAATGGTGAACCTAGGCTTAGCCGTATCGCCCTGAAATGATCTAGGGAAGCTCCGAACCATGGCACAATCTGAGAATTGATTCGAGGGGTGCCCTGCCATGAGGCAGTTAAGCTTTGCGACACTTGATCACCGGAACAAGAAGAAGCAGACGAAGCGCGAGGCCCTACCGACCTGCATAGCCCCACCTGCGGCCTTCAAATCGACCTGTTCAGACGTTCCCTCAGACACTGAATAATAGCTATGTTTTAACCTGAGCGAATCCCACCGTCTCCGCCATGATCTATCCTCAACCCGTTGATATCATTGTGTTTTAGAACAATATTACGGGCAACCGACGTTCTTCAGAACCGGTGTAAGCGAAGCAAGAGCAAAGCCCTTTGTCGAGGGGCGATTGATCGAACTCAGCTTTGTCTCCTCCGGCGTTCAGAGCAGCGCCTAGTCTTGCAGAATATCCGTCCAGTCGGGGTTGCGCACAGCCTGTGCTTTGAAGAAAGTACAAAGCGGTATGATCTTGAAGCCGCCGGCCCGCGCGTCTTCAACGACGCGTTTGGCCAGCGCCGTGGCGACGCCTTTCCCTCGCAAGCTGTCCGGTACGCCTGTGTGATCGACGATAATCAGCCTACCTGAGACACGCGAATAGATAAGTTGGCCCGGCTCCACGGCTCCACGGCGCCATCGACGCGAGCGACGTAGCGACCTTTGCTGCCCCGGTCGACATGGGTGACCGTTATGTCCGCCATGAAATGCACTCCACGAAACATGGGACGAGAACGGCCTGTTGTCGCTGAGTGGGCACGGGTTGTCCCGGCACTGCGCGATGATGACCGTGCCACTCCGCAGAATGCCGCAGCTCCCTTGAGGATTGCGGATCATCATTCCACGCGGATCTGGCCGGGACCGGTAAAACCGGGTCCCGGCCTTGTTGTCAAATCATGGACCGACGCTCAATCAAGTCTGCGACCGGTCACCAGCATTTGTGCGAGCCGGCGCCTACTTCGTTTGGTTGGCGTCCGTATTCGAGGTATCGCTTGAGGATTGGCCAAGCGACTTTCCGACCCACTGGTCATTGACCTTTTTGACGGCGGGCGCGTTCTTCAGCTCTTCTTCGGAGAAATCCACGTAGTAGCGATCGTCGCTCTGATCGTAGCGGATGTCACCAACGTCGATTTTGATCCGCTTTTCGCCGAGCCCAAGAAAGCCACCATGGCCGAGGACGACCGAAGAATTGCCGCCGGAAGGGGTAACGATAAAGTCTTCGATCTCACCGACTCTTTCGGCCGAGCCGGACGCGTAGACCCAACTACCGATCAGCTCATTCGCCGAGAAATCCGAACGGGACGACAGCTTTTGCGCCGAGACTCGATCCGAGCGATTCTGGTTGCGCGCGGCCGATCGATCATCATCGACCAAACGTTCTGCGGAGCGCTGGGCAGATTGCATCGTTTTGGAGGCTCTGTCCGCGATGCGTTCGCCTGTCGAACGGTCGTTCGACTGGCGGCTTTCGTCACTGTCGCGTTCGGCAAGGCGCTGCGTGTCACGTTCGTCGTCGGCCGCGTTGCTTTGGCGACCGCCGGCTCCGGCTTTGGCGACCCAACGGTTATCCTTCTTGACGACAGCTTGCGCGTTTTCGATCTCCTGGTTCGTAAGATCGACGAAGAACGTGTTGTCGCGCGGGTAAACGCTCAGATCCTGGAGCGAGACCTGGATGCGCTTTTCACCCATGCCGAGCAAGCCGCCGTGTCCAATGATCACGAAGTTTTTGTCTTTGCCCATGAGAATGTCTTCAATGTCACCGACAGCCTCACCGGTTTCGGCCGAGTAGACCTCGCTGCCGATCATGCCGTTCGAGGAGAACCGGCCCTCCTTGTCCATCACGGGCCGCGCGGCTTCGGCTTTCTGCATCATCTCGGGGTCGGTATCGCGCGAAGCAGTTTGTTTGCCGCCGCCTGCGCGTTGGCTGCCGCTTGCGCTTTGGCTAGAAGCCGCGTCACCGCTGAGAACGTCGACAAGTTCAGCGCATGCATCTTCATACCCGGCGCGCGAAAGGATCTTGGCGGCAGCATGGAGGCGGTTAACCTGACGGGAAGAGAGATTGCCGTCTTCAGCCACCCGATCCGTAAAGTTGCGGGGAAGGTTGTTGAGATCGTCCTTGCAGTCTGCAAAGGCCGTGCCGGCTGTGAACAACGCGGTAGCCGTCGTCACAGCGGCGAACGTGATAGGGCGTTTCATAGTCGAACTCCTAAACGGTAATTTGAAATAGCACTGCACAGTGGGGCGTCGCCGCTCGCGCAGTGACTCGACAACGGCTTGGCGACAATGAAGTTCCAAATTCCGTCAATTCGTTTTGAAGCTGTCGTGAAGTCAGCAGATTTTAACGAAATAATCGGTAGTTGCGGCCAGCGCGCAGGCAATCCCGACGACCTGTCGTCGCGGATTTTCAGGCCGACAGCGGAGGTGCGGGGAACGGCAATTGGCAGGATTGCGAGCCGATAAATGCGTGCGGCAAGCAGCACGCTGATGATTGCAATCGGGTGTGTGGTGGCCGGTGTTTGGATGCGACACTCCATTCTGCATCCTTCCGGCAGGCCATAGATTCTATTGCAAACTGGCAATCACGACATCGGTGCGGGACCTGCCGCGATCCTGGCGGTAGAGTCGAGCATTCCTATCCTTGGAGATCTCCGAATGGTCCGGCTCGGCTTTCAATCAACCGCAGGTTTCCCGGCCGCGCGAAGCGTTCGCGCAGCTTTCGCGCTGTTTCTCGTTTGGAATCCGCTCGTAGCGCAGGATGCCCTCGCGGAGCCGGCAAACTGTCCGAGGCCGGCGATCGTTTCGCGTGCCGCCTGGTCTGCGGCGCCACCTGTTGGCGAACGTATGAGGTTGCAGGTTCCAAAATCAATCGTCATTCATCATACGGGCGTCGAGTCCCATCCGCACCTGCCGCTCGAAAAGAAACTCAGGGATCTGCAGCTATATTCACAGAGGCCCGGAAGAGAGAATGGCCGTCCCAAACGAGCGCTAGGGGATATGCCCTATCACTTCTTCATCGGTTACGACGGGCGAATTGGCGAGGGGCGGGGATTGGAATTCGCTGGCGATACCCGAACGAATTATAATCCGTCGGATAAAATTCAGATCGCTGTTGAAGGGGATTTCACCAACGAGCAACCGCAAGCCGAGCAGCTTAAGGCGTTGCAAGCATTGTTGTGCTGGTTGCGTGTAAAATACGCCATTGCGGATAATGACGTCAGGACCCATCGGGACCTGGCCGACACGAGCTGTCCCGGGAAGAACCTGCTGAGCACTTTGCCAGGAGTGAAGCGCCCCGGACAATAGGTCCGCGTTTACGGGTTTAAAGGCCTCCCTATGCAACTTTTTGGATGGATCTGTGGCCTTCCCAAATGTGCTGCACTGGCGACCCCTGGACTGGCGGGCAGCGTCGCGGCTGGCCGGTGTACCGGGCCGCAGTCCTTCACCGGAACTGAAATCTGCGTGTTCGGCACATGTTTCTGGAGACATCCCGGCAACGATGATTAGATTGAAACGCGGGTTTAGCCTTCGTGGCGGATCTTCGACCAATGGTCTGCTAGAAGAGTTGCGCAATTCGTGGCGTTGGGGAGGACGGGGCGTGGTTCAGGCTGGGTACGGCAGGACAGGTCGCGTTGTGGCCGGTGTACTGTTCTTCGTTCTATATTGCGCCGTTACGGTTGGCGCAGTCGCGGCGCCAGTTTGTAAAGCGCCCGACTCTGTTGCTTATTTCTCGGAACCGATCCCCGGCCTCGCCAAGGTTTTCAAATCAGATAAAATCATTCGCATTGTCGCGTTCGGTTCTTCGAGCACTTCAGGTGCCGGTGCGAGTGCGGCCGACAAGACCTATCCGGCGCGCTTGCAGGCGGGTCTCAACGCGCGCTTCAAGGGGCGGGTGTTCGAAGTCGTCAACCGGGGCCGGAGTGGGGAATTTGCAGCGCAGATGCTGGCCCGCCTCGAACGTGACGTGCTGGCGATGAATCCGGCACTCGTGATTTGGCAGACCGGAGTCAACGACGCCTTGCGCAAGGTCGATCCGGACGCGTTTCGACGCACGGTCGAAATGGGGCTGGCGCAAATGAACGCTCTTGGAATCGATGTCATATTGCTTGATCAGCAGTTCTTTCCAGGATCGGTCAAGGTGGCAGGCTACCAGAAATACCTGGACCTGATTCGCGATATCGGTGCCGCACATGGCGTGCCCGTTTTCAAGCGCTACAAACTCATGGCCCATCTTGTCGAAAGTGCGCAGTTCACCATCGATGAGTTGCTGGCCTCTGACCAGTTCCACTTGAACGACACGTCCTACGACTGCCTGGGGAACGTTCTCGCAGGAGCAATTTCCGCAAGCCTGCCGCATTGACAGGGGCGGGAGGCGCTGTGCTGCGGCGCGGCGGGCATCCTCACGAAGTTGTGGGGACCCTCACAAACTTGTCATGGGCAGTTGAGCAAATACGTGAGCTAGCCTGCTTCCCAACGAGGGACAGTTGCCGGAGAGGCGGGCATAGCCCGCGTTGTAGTCGACCGAGAATGAAGGACGTTATTATCATGAAACGTTTGCTCCTAGCGATGGCAGGATTCGCGGCTGGCCTCCTCGTATCTGGCGGTTTGAGCGGGCAGATTGCCATCGCTGCCGGTGCCAAGACAGTCGAGGTCAAGGGCGAGATCATCGATACCTGGTGCTATCTGTCGGGTGTCATGGGCGGGACGGATGCCGTCGTCGGGAGCGCGCATCACACCTGCGCGCTGTGGTGCGCTGCGGGCGGCATTCCGGTTGGAGTGCGGGCGGATGACGGCACCGTCTACATGGTCTTGAAGATCAAGGGCGAGGATCCGCTGGCGCTGAGCGATACGATCCTGGAATTGCAGAGCGACAGCATCGTTGCCAATGGCCAGCACTACGTGCGCGACGGCGTCAATTATCTCGTGGTAGCAAACGTCGTTTCAAACGATGGCATCACAAACCGCAATCACGAGGACTTCGGCGTCGTACCGGGCTTTGCAATTCCTGAAAAGAAATGATGGTGCGAAAATCATGAACATGAAACTGATTGTCGTGCTGCTGACCGCGGCTTCAAGTCTGGCTTTGACCACTGCTATCGTTGCTGCGGAGGACTTCTCAAAGGACAGCAAGGCCAACACCTTCGGTCTCAGCGGCGAACAAAAGGCGATGTTTTCGGGAAAGGTCGTCGATATTCTGTGCGAGCTCTCGGGGGACTGTCCTGTAAACTGCGGCGATGGAAACCGGAACCTCGGGATCGTGCGCGCCCCCGATAATGCGCTCGTGGTGGTTTCCAAGAATGCGCAATTCGAATTCAACGGCGCAGTCGACGATCTGCTGCCCTATTGCAACAAGAGCGTCGATGTCGACGGCCTGCTGATCGGCGAGGATCCGGGCGTCAAGGCGAAGGTCTACATGGTACAGTTCATCCGCCTGTCGGGCGAGACCGATTGGAACAAGGCCGAGCTTTGGACAAAGGCGTGGAAGAAGCGCAACACTGACGCCGCGGGCGAAGGACCCTGGTACCGCCGCGATCCTCGGGTCGCGAAGCAGATTGAAAAGGAAGGCTATCTAGGGAACGTCTGAACAGGTCGGTTTGAAGGCCGCAGGTGGGGTTATGCAGGTCGGTAGTGCTGCCGTTGCTCTTTCATCGGGCCAGAAAAGCCGCCATGGCGGCGGTATTTCCTTCATTCAGGCGCACCTCAGCTGTCGTCGCGCCAGAAACAGGTTGGCCAGCGCCAGCAGCGCGAACACCTGCGCACCGTTTTTGGCGATGCCGCGGTAGCGCACCTTGCGATAGCCGAACTGGCATTTGAGAACCCGGAAGACGTGCTCGACCTTGGCGCGGATAGCGCCATGGCGGCGGTTGCGCTTTTTCTGCGAGGCCGACAATTGCCGGCCCGGCTTGCGCTGTTCCTTGACGCCCCAGAACACCCCAGCCCGACGCGCCGCCCGCTTCTTCTTTTCGTTGACGTAACCCTTGTCGGCGAACACCGCGCGGTCGTCCTCGCGGATGAGATTATCCATCACCTTGGCATCGTGCACCTTGCCCGTCGTCACGCCGGCGGTGTGGACGAGGCCGCTTTTCGCATCGACGCCGATGTGCGCCTTCATCCCGAAATACCACTGGTTGCCCTTCTT
>LOEV01000133.1 GCA_001516065.1 Alphaproteobacteria bacterium BRH_c36 | reverse complement strand
TTCGTGAGGCGTTTATCACGCCTTAATTGACACCGGCCTCGCCGCACCGCCGGTCAATTAAGGCGCGACGCCTCACTAGAACGCGAACGACTTCGCCTTGGCAAAACCGGGTAATAGGGGCGCGGCGGCCTCAAAGACCTCCTTGACGTCGAAATTCGCCCCGATGCGCCGCCAGATCACCGCCCGCGCATGGACTGGCGTGCCCCGCACCGCGACAAGCCGGCCACCATCCTTGAGCTGATCGAGCAGCCCCTCTGACATGTCTTCGATGCGCCCGCCGACAAAGATTGCATCATAGGGACCTTCGTCCGCAAATCCCGCCTCTAGCGGCCCGGATACGACAGCCACGTTGTCGAAGCCGAGGTTGGGCAGCACTTCGGCCGCCATCGCGCCTAGTTCGGCATCGCACTCCAGCGCCACCACGGTTTCAGCCAGCCTGCCGAGGAGGGCTGCCGAATATCCAGGTCCGCAGCCGACGTCGAGCACCACATCGCCAGGGCCGATCTCAGCCAGCTGCACCATTTTTGCCAGGATGCGCGGCTCAAGTAGTCCACGCGGTTCGCCCCCTGGACCCTCCTTCGTCAGGCCGATCTGCTGATCCATGTACGCCAGCGGCCTCAGAGCCGTTGGCACAAACTGTTCGCGCGGCACTTCCAGCATCGCACGCATGATGCGCCGGTCGGTGACGTCGCTTGGCCGCACCTGCGATTCGACCATGTTCTTGCGTTGCTGTACGTAGTCGGCCATCCCGAATTCCCCTTCGCTGGACCCTGACGAAATCACGCCGTCGCGATCGTGCGCAGAATAGCCCAATCGAAGCGTCCATAAAATTGACCATGAGCCGCACACCGAGGCTTTGTCCAGCACGCCTGCGAACGGCTTGAAACCGTCGCGACACGCCCAATCTTGCCGATTGCGTTGCGTAACGGGCTTGTGATACAGCAATCGCTCGCTCGCCGGGTCGCT
Organism: Alphaproteobacteria bacterium BRH_c36; assembly: GCA_001516065.1. Classification (GTDB taxonomy): domain Bacteria; phylum Pseudomonadota; class Alphaproteobacteria; order Rhizobiales; family Hyphomicrobiaceae; genus Filomicrobium. The sequence continues at coordinate 4,444 of LOEV01000133.1, read as the reverse complement.
GACCCTGGTGATCGTGGATGGCCACGTGGCGGAGTGGTTACGCGCCGGACTGCAAATCCGTTTACCCCGGTTCGATTCCGGGCGTGGCCTCCAGTGAATTCAATGACTTACCTTCCAGAAGACTTCAGCGACAAGCCACTTTGACCCAATTTTGACTCATGGGTCGCGGCCGCTGGACGCCAGCGTCTGTCAGAAGACTTGCCTGTTACGGATAGTAGCTGCACACTCGAAATCCTTCAGGTAGGCGGCATGTTAAAGCCTCTGGTAATTGCTGCAATAACTGTGACGCTGATGGTTCAGCCGATGGCGGCGCACGCCGGCAGCGCAACCGCTCCGAGGCCGGATGCTCCGACCACTCGGAAGATTCCAACCGACGCAGCGATCATCGCAATAATCATCGCGGCCTCGATCGCCGCCTACAAGGCTGGCGGTCGCCCTGCGCATGCCCCGAGGACCGAATGAAGAACGGTCGGTCGTGCGGGGGCCGTAGAGCGTATCTGAGACCTGGCGGGACAAAGCCTCTGTGTCGATCCGGGATTGGATCACAAGAAGTCGCAACCCTGCATCTTCAATAAATTAAAGTGGTCTTAACCCTAGATCGTCATTGACAAGCTGTGGAAGTGTAACCTTATGTTACATGATCATGAGCAATGATCTGACCCTCGGCACTTGGCCTGACGAACCTCCGTCGCCACTGCAATTGATCGAACAGATTCGACAAATTGCGAAGCAGGACGACGGTTCAATTGGTTTTTCGAACCATGCAATTGAGCGCCTTTTGAGCCGAGGCTACTCCGACCGGGATGTGCTCCGAGGGTTTCGGATCGGAGACATCAAAGGGCCAATCCTGCCTGGAGACAAATCCAGCGAATGGAAATGCGAAGTCGTGTTCCCTGGCACTGAAGAAAGGGGAAGTCGGAACATTGGCGTCGTAACGATAGTTCAGCGTGGCAGCCGTCTCTTCGTTAAGACGGTTATGTGGAAGGATAAAAGATGAAGCAAAACATGGAACCTATGGTCTTCGGCCTCCTGGGCGAAAACCCGGTCCGTGAACCGCTGCACTACAGGGCATGCGGTCTGGACAACGTGTATCTGTGCAGTGGCTTCATTCAGGAAGAAGTCGACGGCGAGATGTACACGTCAGTGACAGGGGTTAATGACCTCTACATAATGATCGCGTTCCGCCTGTCGTTGCTGCGTCGAGCGTTGGCGGGCATGGAATTGCGTTTCTTGCGGAAGTATCTTGACCTGACCCAACAGGAGCTGGCTGATCAGTTCGGCCTCACGCGAAAAACGGTAAATGCCTACGAATGTGACCGCGAACCGGCACCGTGGGCTAACCAACGGCTATTGCAGGTGACGGTACTCTCCCAACTTATGAAGCATCTTAGGAAGCTGGTTGAGGAAGGCGACATGCATCTTTATGAGCGTTTCCACCCAGAGCTTGAAGACCTGATCGACTACCTATTGCACACGACGCGTGTGCTAGACGCGGCGAAAGATGCTGAAGAGCGACGGCTCATTGGAAGCGCGACCATTGGGCATTGGAAAATGCAAACTGACCAATGCTGCTCCGCTTAGGCTAGACTCCGCTACTTCAACACAGATGAACAAGATGCAGTCTCGTCGGCGCGCTTGTCGCGCCGATGACATTCTTCGGATGGCCGCTTGTTGGATTCCATCGAAGGTCCTGACAAATCTCTTCACGCGTTGCTTCGCCGCCGCTCTGCAGCAGGCTTTCAAGAACACAGCGGCGACGCATGTCGAGAAGTCACTCCACAAGCCCCTTGGCGGTATATGTTTTGCCACGACCCTTTTTCCGAGGATCACGATATCAGCCTCAAGAGCCGCGTCTGGCGCTGGATGCTGCACAAATTGGTTCCCCTGATCGGCCAGTTACCGACCTTTTCGCGGGCCGGCTTCGAACCGTTTAGGCTTTCGGACGCTGCGCAAGTACCAGGAGGCGCTCGAGCGCCGCCAACCGTAGCGACACGTCTGCTCTTCTCACCCAGTGCCATTCGCAAGTTGAGGAAATCTCATACGCGGCATCGGCGCCGACCAGCTCGCCAAGTTTTTCGTGCAAGTTCTGGACGCGCCTTTCGTGGGCCTCAAACGCGCTGTTTGCTGCCGCCAACTCTGCCCGAACTTCTGGTGTAATTTCGACTTCACGCAAGGGGCGAGCGTTTCCAGCAAACTCTAACGTTTCCATTTTCAGTTACTCCGATCAGATTGGGCGGCCGGCTTTGAGTTGGCTGGGCCGCTGGCCAGATCTACCAACCGCTCGAGGCCCGCGAGACGCAATTTCCTTTCAACACGGAACGTGCAGGGGTCCCAGGCGCAAGCGTCTGCCAGATGCTCGGCAGTGTCCCTATCCAGCACCAAGCACAGCTTTTCGAGAAGTCGCTCCAAGCGCTCCTTGTGATCGTCGTACTCGGCCATCCCTTTGCGGATCTGTTCAACGAGTTCGGGAGTAAACTCATCGGTTCTGAGGGGGCGCACATCATCTTCAATATTACGGTCACTCATTTGGCGGGTACTCCTCTCACCGCGCAACTTCATCGGAGCGGCAGGCACGCCGATCGGCTAAGCCGCGCGACTGCCATCGATGAAATCGATAATGTTGCCGATCCGGCCATCGTAAGGCTGCACCGGTCGCATCTCGCCATCCACTTCCAATTTTAAGCTCCACTTTTTAGCGAAGGTCCTCGTGAAACCGTTTGCTGCGTAAGGCTCCCCGTTGAGGACGAAGATCGCAGCGAAATTGATTTCCGGCCGGACCAGCAGCACCGTATCGTTTCCGAAGGGCCAGTTATCCCCGTAGGTGCCTGCGGTCAATTCGCGGAAGACATATCGGCAGGCGACGCCCTCATGGCCCATTAGGCGGCCGAGTTTGCAAATATTTTGGGAGGTCGTTTCATTTTCTCGAGAATCCATTGAAGTCGGGCCCTTTCTCGTTTCGATTTAGCACTTGATGAAGTCGAGACGCCTTCACGATGAATCCCGTCGCGCCGCGATCTGGCGAACAACTCCCAAAAGCTCCGGCCGCTCTAGCCAAAGCCGGATGTGCATCTCTACTGGACCGGGCACTTCGACTTCGCCCGACGCCCAGCGCCTAGCCGTTCGGCCGCCGACGTCGAGAAGCCGCCCAACCTCCTCCTGAGCTAGGCCAAGATGTGTAAGCGCCTGTCGATATTCATCCCGATCCATTGTCATTGTTAAAATGGTCATTTTGTCACCTGAAACCGCCAAAAACGTGAATAACACAGGTCACATTGGCCTAGAAATCACGAAATCGTGAACTTTGCGGGCCTCAACTGTTGGCTAGGTCATATTGACCTATAGGCCATACTGGCCTATAGTAGAGGCAGGTTAAGAGACGGCCAGCCGGCCCCGAAACGCAACAGACCCCGCAGAAGACGCCGAAGAGGTAGCCCGGACCAACCGGGCAGGGGAACGGAAACGGAAGGGATACCCGGAGGCCCGAGGGAAGCGGAGGGCGAAGCATGTCCGAACGCCCCCTTAGCGCTCTGCAAAGGCCATCACGGACGGCTCCCAACACCGGGAGCCGCTAGGGATCGCCTCCCCCGGCGTTAGCCCGTCGGATCTTCAAGCCATGGAGCACGACCACATGACCGAGACAAAAGAGATCGAATTCTGGATCGCGATCGATGCCGACGGCGAATTCTGCGTCGACACCGACTGCGCCGAGGATGCCGCCAACGGAATCGGCGGCATCACCCGGGTTTTCGCTTTCAAGGTGACGCTGCCTCTGCCGAAGCCGACGGAGGTCGCGGTTGCGGTTCCGGACACAGATCAGCCAGTCAACGTCACCGTCTCCTGACGGTCCTTAGCGGTGTCCGCCTCGCCTCAAAGCGGGACGGCATCCGGTGAGGATCATTCCTCCCCCGGTGTTAGCGCACCGGTCACTCAACGTGGAGCAAACCATGATTGCCGCCGGCGTGGCCATCTCAACGATGGCCGTGGTCTTGGTTCTTGTGAATTGCGTTCTCGCCGCTTTCGGGCGGCTCTAGCCATCGAGGGGCCGCCGCCCTTCTGGTGCTTGTTTCAAAGGCGGCAGGGGCCGGCACGGGCAACCGTATGCGGCCCCGAAGGCATTGCCAACACCGGCTTGCCGACGTGTTGGAAAACTAAAGAAGGCCCCCGTTTGCCCCGGTGTTAGCGCACCGGGCGGAGGCCTTCGAGGTTCAACGTTTGGAGCATTAAACCATGAAAACCTTTAGCACACTCGGCTGCCTTGCTGCAATCCTGATCGGGCTTGCGGCGATGTCGGTCGACACCTGGTCCAACCTCGAGTTTCAGGCCGGCGGAGACCTCACTGTCTCCCGCCTGCTTCAACCCGACTTCTGGACTTCCCTCAAGGCCGCCGTCGTCGTTGTCGCCATCGGCACGGCCGCCGCACTAACGCTCGCCGGACTGTCCTGGC
>LOEV01000132.1 GCA_001516065.1 Alphaproteobacteria bacterium BRH_c36 | reverse complement strand
GCGGAGACCGGCGTCGGGCCTTCCATGGCGTCCGGCAGCCAGGTGTGCAGCAGAAACTGCGCCGACTTGCCCATCGCGCCCATGAACAGCAACAGGCACAGCGTGTTAAGGATATCGACTTCGTAGCCGAGGAACATGAATTCGGTGTTCTCCAGCGTCTTGGCGGCTTCGAAGATTGTGTCGAGGTTGACCGAATTGAAAACCAGGAAAACGCCGAAGATGCCGAGCGCGAAGCCGAAGTCGCCGACCCGGTTGACGATGAAAGCCTTCATGGCCGCCGCATTGGCTTCGGGCTTGCGGTACCAGAAGCCGATCAGCAGGTAGGAGGCGAGCCCGACGCCCTCCCAGCCAAAGAACATCTGCAAGAGGTTGTCGCTCGTCACCAGCATCAGCATGGCGAACGTGAACAGCGACAGGTATGAGAAGAAGCGGGCGCGCCCCTCGTCCTCTTGCATGTAGCCGATGGAGTAGAGATGGACGAGGGCTGAAACAGTCGTGACGACGACGAGCATCACGGAAGTCAGCGTATCGATGCGCAGCGACCAGGACGCTTCGAGCTCGCCCGACGTGATCCAGCGCATGACCGGCACGCGCGCCGTCTCGTGCTCGAAGCCGATCTGGTAGAACGCCAGCCACGAGAGACCGGCGGCGATCATCAAGAACGTCGTGGTGACGATCTCGGAAGGGCGCTCGCCGATGGCGCGCCCGAGAAGGCCGGCGACCAAGGCCCCGATGAGCGGCAGGAAGACGATTGCGAGGTATATCATTGGCGTGTTGCAAGGTTTTAGGGCTGAGTTCCAGGGATCAGTCTCCCCCTCAACTCGTCAGCGCCTCTGACCTTTTTCCCTTCTATTCCCTAAAACCTAATCCCTAACCCCTGGAACGCTGGGTCTTTTCACGGCGCCAACACGCGGCAAGCCGGTGTTGGGAGACTTTCTTATCGCCAACACTCGGCAAGCCGGTGTTGGGCTAGCCCTTCATCATGTTGATGTCGTCGACGTCAATCGAGCCACGGTTGCGGTAGTAGACGACGATGATCGCCAGGCCGATGGCGGCTTCCGCGGCGGCAACCGTCAGAATGAAAAGCGCGAACACCTGCCCGGTCAGATCGTTGAGGAAGTAGGAAAACGCGACCAGGTTGATGTTGACCGCGAGCAGCATCAATTCGACCGACATCAAAATGACGATGACATTCTTGCGGTTGAGGAAGATGCCGAAGATGCCGAGCGTGAATAGGCACGCGGCGACAGTCAGATAGTGTCCGAGGCCGATGTCCATTTATGGGTTCCCGTAATTCGAGTGGCATGCAGAGGCACCCACCGTCGTCATCCCCGCGAAGGCGGGGACCCAATCAAGCCGCGGACGTCCATCTGCGATGCCAAAGTCCGGTAAGTTCAACAACTCCAATCCGTGCTTAGGTCCCCGCCTTCGCGGGGATGACGGATAGAGTTGATCGATGTGCGTGGCTGACATTACTGCCCCTCCGTCGAGGGGATGATGGAGCCGCCTGAGGGCACTTCGACGACTTCGACGGCGGTCTTCGGGTTGCGCGCGACCTGGGCGGGGACCGACTGACGCTTCACGCCTTCCTTGTGGCGAAGCGTGAGAACGATGGCGCCGATCATGGCGACGAGCAGCACGAGACCGGAAGCCTGGAAGAAGAAGATGTATTTCGTGTACAGTACGCGGCCCAGCGCCGTGGTGTTGTCGACGCCGGATCCGAGGGATGGCATGGCGGTCTGTGTCACGCCGGCGGCGCCTGTCGAAAACCCGTGCAGCAAGAACAGGCCGGCCAGTTCCAGCAGCACGATACCGCCGACAAGGGCGCCGACGGGAGCGTTCTTGATGAAGCCTGCCTTCAGTTCGGCGAAGTCGACGTCGAGCATCATGGTGACGAACAAGAACAGCACCGCAACCGCGCCGACGTAGACGATGACGAGGAGCAGCGCGAGGAACTCGGCGCCCAGGAGGATGAAGAGCCCGGCGGCGTTGAAGAACGTCAAGATCAGGAACAGGACTGCATGCACGGGGTTGCGCGCGATGATGACCATGGCGCCGGCCGCCACGGAAAGGATGGCGAAGAGATAGAAGAAGAGGGCTTTGATAATCATGTCCGTCCTTGTTTCTTCTTTCGTTGTCTTCTCTTCTTGCGCCCTGAGGGGCGGTCCTTCGCATGTCGTACTGCCTGGCGCACCGCTTGAAGTTCGATGCGTCCATCCGCTCACGTCTCGCGCTTCGACCCCTCGCCGCCGTCCTGGCGACGCGACAGTTCCTGTTTCACGCGCACGTAGTGCCCCAGCCACAGCTTGCGCGTTTTGACGCTGCGCCACGGGATGTAGATGCAGACCCCGGCTGCGGCCAGCGCAAGATATACGAGTGACCCCACTTCGCCGAGGCGGTAAATGGTCCAGCCCGCCCAGCCCATCAGCCCTACGCCGGAGAGCAGCAAAGCGACATGGAGCGCGGCGCGGCTCGTCTCGCGCCGGACCTGGTCCAACGCCATCTGTGCGTACTGCGCGAGCTCCTCTTCGGTCAGAACACCCAAGAGTCTCTTCCAGTCCTCACCGGTATTTTGCATCGAGCTCAAGGTTCTTTGCGATCTCCCGTTCCCACCTGTCACCGTTCGATAGCAGGCGATCCTTGTTGTAGAACAGTTCTTCACGCGTCTCGGTGGCGAATTCGAAGTTTGGCCCTTCGACGATGGCGTCGACCGGACAGGCCTCCTGACACAAGCCGCAGTAGATGCACTTGGTCATGTCGATGTCGTAACGGGTCGTGCGCCGTGTCCCGTCGTTACGGCGCGGTCCCGCCTCGATGGTGATGGCGAGAGCGGGACAGATCGCTTCGCACAGCTTGCAGGCGATGCAGCGCTCTTCCCCGTTGGGATAACGGCGCAGCGCGTGCTCGCCGCGGAACCGTGGCGACAGCGGGCCCTTCTCGAAGGGGTAGTTGAGCGTCTTCTTGGGCGTGAAAAAGTAGCGCATCGTCAGGAAGAACGCCGAGATGAACTCTGTCAGGAACAGCGATTTGATGCCTTGAGCGATACCCATGGAAGCCTACCTCACGTGAACAGCATCGGGCCGACGAAGAAGCCGACGACGGGGAAAAGGATGAGGTCGCCGAGGGCGGCGATGCGCAAGACCTGGGCAGCCGTCTTCGGGTCATTTGTACCCTTCATATTTTCGACGCGGTCGGCGACGGCGCGCAGGCTGATCAAGCCGACGATGCCGAGGACCGCGCCGACAAGCGCACCGAGTATCGCGGGGCTTAAAGTCATACCAACCCTCCGTATTGCAGGACGCCGGCGACGACCACGACCATGACGAGGGAAAGCGGCAGGAACACCATCCAGCCAAGGCGCATGAGCTGGTCGTAGCGGTAGCGCGGCACCATCGCCTTGACCATGGCGAACATGAAGAACACCGCGACGACCTTCAACACGAACCAGATGATACCCGGCACCCAGTTGAGAGGAGCGATGTCGAGAGGCGGCAGCCAGCCGCCGAGAAACAGGATCGTGGTCAGCGCGCACATCGTGGTGATGGCGACGTATTCGCCGAGCATGAACAAGAGGTAAGGGGTGGAGGAGTACTCCACCATGAAGCCGGCGACGAGCTCGGATTCGGCTTCGGGAAGATCGAACGGCGGGCGGTTGGTTTCAGCCAGCGCCGAGATGAAGAAGACGACAAACATCGGGAACAGCGGCAGCCAGTACCAATCGAGCAGGGATTGCGGAAGGCCCACGCTCGAGCCGACGCCGACCCTCTGGGCGTTGACGATCTCGGTGAGGTTCAACGATCCTGCGCAAAGCAGCACGGTTATGATCACAAGGCCGATGGAAACCTCGTAGGACACCATCTGCGCCGCCGACCTGAGCGATCCCATGAACGAATATTTCGAATTCGAGGCCCAGCCACCCATGATGATGCCGTAGACGCCGAGCGATGAGATCGCGAGCAGGTAGAGCACGCCGACATTGAGGTCGGAAATAACCCAGCGGCCGTCAGCCAGACCGAAGAAACTGCCCTCAGACATTGGGATCACGGCCCAGGCAGCCAGGGCGAAAGTTGCAGAGGCGACCGGCGCCAGAATAAAGACCGTCTTGTCGGCGCCTGCGGGAATCACAGGTTCCTTGAAGACGAATTTCAAAAGGTCGGCGAAGGACTGCAATAGACCGAATGGTCCCACGACGTTCGGGCCCTTGCGCATCTGCACGGCCGCCCAGACCTTCCGGTCCATGAGCAGCAGGAAAGCGATGGCCAGCAGCAACGTCACCATCACCAACGCGCTGAACAGGGCATACGTGATGAACCAGATGGCGTAGTCCAGCAGCATGGTTTGCGTTTCTTCGCTCATTCGATCCCGCTCCCCGGGGCGTCATGTGAATCAGGCCGCGCTGGCCGGCTCTGGCCGTCTTCTCATTCGGCCGCGTGCAGTTGGCCGCTCGATTGTTTCTGCGCCTTGAGCGCGCTCAGTTCCGCCATGATGGCGGACGCCCGGGCGATCGGATTTGTCAGGTAGAAGTCAGCAACAGGGTTGACGAAAGCTGCCGACCCCGGCGTTCCGCCGGATTGCTGCAGCCCAGCCAGGCAATCATCACCACGCGGGCCGATCTCATCAATGAGCTGCAGGTGCGGAACCGCCTTGTAGAGGCTGGCGCGCAATTCGGTAAGGCTGTCGAAAGGCAGCGTCTTGCCGGCATGGGTCGAGAGCGCGCGCAGGATCGCCCAATCCTCTTTCGCCTGCCCCGGCGGGTAGACAGCACGCTGAGTCATCTGCACGCGGCCTTCGGTATTGGCGTAGGTGGCGCTCTTTTCGGTATAGGCGGCGCCGGGCAGAATGACGTCGGCGCGGTGGGCACCCCTATCACCGTGCGTGCCCTGGTAGACGACGAAAGCGTTGCCGAGCGCACTGGTGTCGATCTCGTCGGCGCCGACGAGGTAGACGACGTCGAGGTCGCCTCGTCCGGCGGCCTCGATCATCGCGGCGGTGTCGAGGCCGTCTGTGCCTGGCAGGAACCCGAGGTCGAGCCCGGCAACCCGGGCCGCGTTCGCGTGCAGGATGTTGAAGACGAAATGGCCCGCTTCGCTATCTGTGCGGGCAGCCGCGGCGATCTGGGCTGCAAACGCCAGCAGAGCGCGCCCATCAGCGCGCCTGTAGACGCCTCCACCGACGATTACCATTGGGTTCCTTGCCTGGCGAAGGATTTGGGAAAAGTCATGGGTGCCATCGACGAGGTCGCCAAGTGCAGCCGGTCCGGTGCCGATGTGGTCGTAAGTGTAAGTCAGCGCGGCAGGCTCGCCGATGAGGCCGACCGAAAGCCCGCCCATGCGCCAGCGTTTGCGGATGCGCGAATTCAGCACTGGTGCTTCGAGGCGCGGGTTGGTGCCGATCAGCAGAATGGCGTCGGCGGCCTCGATGCCTTCAATGGTCGTATTGAAGAGATAACCTGAGCGGCCGCAGGACCCGTCGAGCACTTCGCCAGGGGCGCGGCAATCGATGCTGGTGACGCCGAGGCCTTCCATCAGGGACTTCAGCGCGAACATTTCTTCGGCACCGGCCAGATCACCCGCGATCGCGCCAATGCGCGCAGGCGGCGTCGATTGCAGCTTTTCTCCAACAACGGCCAGGGCTTCGTCCCAGGACGCCGGAGCGAGGCGGCCGTCGCGGCGCACATAGGGCTGGTCGAGGCGCTGCATTTTGAGGCCGTCGCAGATGTGACGGGTCTTGTCGGAAATCCATTCCTCATTCACCGCGTCGTTGTTGCGCGGCAGGATGCGCATCACTTCCGGGCCGCGGGTGTCGACGCGAATGTTGGAGCCTACGCCGTCCATGACGTCGATCGATTCGGTTTTTTTCAATTCCCATGGACGCGCATTGTGCGCCCATGGCCGGTGGGTGAGCGCGCCGACTGGGCACAAGTCGATGACGTTGGCGCTCATTTCCGAGAGGAGGCCGTTTTCGAGATAGGTGGTGATCTCCGCATCTTCGCCGCGGCCCGCAAGGCCCAGTTCTTCGACCCCCGCGACTTCGGTCATGTAGCGGACGCAGCGCGTACAGTGGATGCAGCGCGTCATGATCGTCTTGATCAGCGGTCCTATGTATTTGTCTTCGACCGCGCGCTTGTTTTCCTGATAGCGCGAACCGCCTACTCCGTAGGCCATCGCCTGGTCTTGAAGGTCGCATTCGCCGCCCTGGTCGCAGATCGGGCAATCAAGTGGGTGGTTGATCAGCAGGAATTCCATGACGCCCTCGCGCGCCTTCTTGACGAGGGGCGAAGTGGTGCGGATGATATTTGGGCTGCCGTCCGGATTGGGTCGGAGGTCGTTGACGGTCTGGGCGCACGACGCAACAGGTTTTGGCGCGCCCGCCACCTCGACGAGGCACATACGGCAGTTGCCGGCGATCGACAGGCGCTCGTGGTAGCAGAAGCGGGGGATCTCGGCGCCAGCCATCTCGCAGGCCTGCAGCAGGGTGATCCCATCTTCGACTTCGATTTCATTGCCGTCGACGATCAGCTTTTTCGGCATTGCCGCTCCTTGAGAGAGATATGGCCGGTCGGTGCAAGCAGGCTTGGTCGAACAATGTGGAACCGCTGCCGCCTATGCGGCTGCTGGTATACCAAAGCCCGCGCCGCTGCACACCTGAGAGTTCCTACCGCGTCGCTTCGCTGGTGGAAAGGGCGACATTCGGCCAGCGGGAGGGATAATTGTGCAGCGCAGGATCGGGACTGGGCGTCGCAAGCGTCTTTTCGTTCGAGACGGTTCGCTCAGATGCGATTCAGCGTTACCTTCTGCCCGGGATGTACCTTGCACAACAAGGACAGATCGTCGCTGGTGCGGCCAATCAGGTTGCATGGGCGCGGCAGGCGGATTTCGCCCTTTCCCGAAATCGGTGTCGGGCCATAGACGAGAATCAAGCGTTCATCCTCCGCCCAGTAATAAAGGCCGCCGACTTCGGCGTTGAGGCGAGCCGTTCGGTCGCGCCCTCCGCGCACCGGGATTCCAAAGTGAATGCTGTCGCCCCAGGTCTCGGCAATCGAATATAGGGGCAGTGCCGCCAGCAACCGGTCAGCCGAGGGCGTTGGTTCGACTCTAACTCGCAAAGCGATGCCGGCGATCGTCAACTGAATCGCCGCGGCTGCCGCTTCAGTGCGGGAGGGCGGGCGCGAAGGCTGCGGAGCCCTCTTCGAACTCCGCCGCAGGTAGTTGGTCGGCATGGTCTCGGTGTCCGGGTTTGTCGCCCGATCACAGCGATCAGGCTGGTGCGGGGCCGAACACCAGAACCGTATTCAGCCCGCCGAACGCAAACGAGTTCGACATGGTATAATTGACTTCACGATCGCGGCCCTGGTTTGGCACGTAATCGAGATCGCAGTCGGGATCGGATTCATCGAGGCCGATGGTCGGAGGAACCCAGTTTTCTTCCATCGCCTTTATGCACAATGTCGCCTCGATGCCACCGCCGGCGCCGAGCGGATGACCGTGCATCGACTTCGTCGAGGAGACGGCGAGTTTGTAGGCATGCTCGCCGAATACTTCCTTGATGGCGTTTGTCTCGTTCTTGTCGTTGATCGCCGTCGCAGTGCCGTGGGCATTGAGATAATCGATCTTCTCAGGGGCCAGTCCGGCATCCGCGAGCGCCATGCGCATGGCTTCGCGAGGACCTTCGACGCCGGGGTTGACCATGTCCTTGGCGTCGGACGTCTGCCCGTAGCCGACCAGTTCGGCGAGAATCCGGGCGCCCCGCTTTTCGGCATGCTCGAGGGATTCGAGAACGAGGATGCCCGCACCTTCGCCCAGCACCGTGCCGTTACGCTTCTTGGCGAACGGGAAGCAACCCTGCGGAGACAGGACGTGAAGCGCCTGCCAGGCTTTCATGGTGCCGTAATTGATAACAGATTCGGAGGCGCCCGCGATCGCCCGGTCGACCATTCCGTGGCGGATGTAGTCATAGGCAAGGCCGATGGCATGAGTCGCCGTCGAACATGCAGAACAAGTGGCGAATGTCGGACCTTTGACCCCGAACTCGATACCGACGTGGGCGGCTGCCGACGATCCAATAATGCGCAGGAGGGTCAGCGGGTGGGTGGCGCGCTTGTTATGGATGAAGAGATCGCGGTAGGCGGTCTCGAACGTAGTCAGGCCGCCTGCACCCGAACCGACGATGCAAGCCGCGCGGTAGGGGTCGTCGACGGGAATCTGGAGGCCGGACTGCTTCATGGCTTCGTCGGCGGCAGCGGCCGCAAACCAGGAAAAGCGGTCGGCGTGGATGACGATCTTGTCGCGCTCGAAGTGCTTCAGGCGCGCCTTATGGTCGAAATCCTTGATCTGGGCGGCGATGAGAACCTTGAGGTCCTCCAGCGGAAAGCCGCCGAGTTCGCTCACACCGCATTTGGATTCGCGCACCCCAGCCCAGAGTTCTGGCACCGTGTGGCCGATGGGCGTGACAGCCCCCATGCCGGTCACCACGACGCGGCGCGTAGCGTTCTTACTCGTCATCGATTTATTTCCCAATTTGGGTTCAACAGCCACCCGTCAGGGGCCGCACGGGCGAAATGCAAGGTCTCGTAATCAAAGCCGGCGAGCAGGTCGGAGCGATGAAAACTTCCACCGAACCGCACGGGACTTCGCAATCAGGGTCGAACAGTGTCCGCCAGCTGAGCCGGCATAGGCAGGCTTGTGCCGGCATCCACGATGCCGTCAACAAGTGCCCGGCCTCTTGCGTTTGGGCGCGGGACTGCTCAGGCGCCCGCCGCTGCAGCAGAGCTGCCCTTGTTCTGAATAAGTTCCTGAACCTTATCGACCACCGAACCGACGGTCTTGAAGTCTTCAACTTCTTCGTTCGCGTTATAAGGAATCTCGATGCCGAAGCTATCCTCGATGTCAAAGACGATCATAGCCAGATCAAGCGACTCGATCGAGAGATCCTGAAGCTCTGTCGAAAGTGCGATATCATCGCGGGGTTCCTTCATATGCTTTTTCAGGATGTCAACAATTTTGGTGGCGACTTCGTCCATCTCGTTCTCCTCTCCTTGCTCTGAGCAGGCAAAGAGGCCTCAGCAATCCGGCCAGATTTCCCAAGGTTTCAGGGCTGCAACTTTGTGTGGCGTCACATATACGCAAACCACCACCAAGTCCAGCCACCGCCACCTTGGCAGTTCGACACGGGCAAGGTCCTCGTTCAGACCGGTACAAAGCATCCCGCAAGAAGCGTGCCGAAGCTGTTCCTTACGAAACGCCAATCCTTCTCAGCGCATTATACGGGCATGAATTTCAGCAATACTTATGGAAGCCGCAACTCAATAGGTGTTGAATAGTCGCACGCTCAAAGAGTTAGGGATCGATCATCGCCATAAATTGCCCAATTCGAAACGCATGCGCCTGAATGAACCGTCCGGCGCCGCCGGAAATCAAGGCGGACAAGGCGCAGACCGTTGAGAGGAACACGCCCATGACCCGTCAAGATGCCCTGAAGAATCCCACCGACCGGCCGTCGTTCGCCTGGCTCGGCACGTATCCAGATGGCATCGACTGGCACGATCCCATACCCGAAAGGCCGCTCTACACCCTTATTGACGATGCTGTTGCAAGTCACCCCGAGATCGTCTGCACGAATTTCCTGGGACGCAAACAGACCTACAAACAAACTGGCGTCAAGGTTAATGAAGCGGCAGCAGCCCTACAGAAGCTTGGAATAAAAAAGGGCATGCGGGTAGGATTGCTACTGCCGAATACACCAACATACGTCGTTTACTACTTCGCAATATTAAAGGTCGGTGGCATCGTCGTGAACTTCAATCCTCTCTATACCCACGATGAGCTTGCCTTTCAGGCGCGCGACAGCGGCGTCGAACTGATGGTCACTCTCGACCTCAAAACGTTGTGCGACAAGGTGGAAACGCTGATCGCCGAGGGCATTCTTCCCCGTGCCATAATTGCTTCGTTTACCGGACTGCTCCCTGGAACGAAGGCGGCGCTCTACAAACTCTTCAAGGCCCGGGATCTGGCACGCCCGCTGGCCTCTCCGGTTACCGACCGGCTCATCATCGAGGCCGACGTGCTCGAACGCGGATCCATGCCGGATCCAGTCGACATTTCCCCGCGGCAAGATCTGGCGGTACTGCAATATACCGGCGGTACCACCGGAACGCCCAAGGGCGCCATGCTGACTCACTACAACGTCTATGCCAACGCCGAGCAGATATCGCGCTGGTCCCCACATCTTGTTGCCGGCGAGGAGCGATTCCTCGGCGTGCTGCCGTTCTTCCACGTCTTCGCCATGACGGTCGTCATGAACTGCGCGATCCGCAAGGCCTCAACCATGGTGATCCTGCCGCGGTTCGAACTGATGGCCGCGCTGAGGCTCATCCAGCAGACCAAGCCAACGGTGATGCCGGCCGTTCCGACGCTTTTCAACGCCATTTTGAACTGCCCGCAGGCCAAAAAGTTTGATTTGAGCTCGCTGAAATATTGCCTTTCTGGCGGCGCCCCTCTGCCGATTACGGTGAAAGAGCAATTCGAGGCCCTGACAGGGTGCAGCGTCGTTGAGGGCTACGGCCTCTCGGAAGCAGCCCCTGTAGTGACTGCAAACGCGGTCGCTGGACCGGTGCGCGCCGGATCGATCGGCATGCCGTTGCCGCTGACCATCGTCAGCCTGCGTGACCTTGAGGACCCCTCGCGCGAAGTCGCGCAGGGTGAAAAAGGCGAGATCTGCGTCAGCGGTCCGCAGGTGATGCCGGGCTACTGGCAGCGTCCCGATGAGACCGCAGACGTGTTCACGCCCGATGGTTTTCTGCGAACGGGAGATGTTGCACGGATGGATCCCGATGGAATGTTCAGCATCGAGGACCGCATCAAGGACCTCATCATCTGCTCGGGCTATAATGTCTATCCTCGTCAGGTCGAAGACGCGATCTATACCTATCACAAGGTTGCCGAAGTAACCGTTATCGGCATCCCGGACGACTACCGCGGAGAGGCGCCGAAGGCGTTCATCAAGCTGAAGGATGGGGAAGTCGCGACGACTGAAGAAATCTTCACGCATCTGGCAAAGAAGCTTTCCAAGATAGAACTCCCCGCGCAGATCGAATTCCGCGACGAGTTACCCAAGACGATGATCGGGAAACTGTCGAAGAAGGAATTGCGCCAGGCCGAACTGGAGAAGCTGAAAAGTTAGAACTGGCGCCCGAAGAGGTTATTGCCTGCCAAGCGAAGTCGGCGAGGGGCCGGAAAGCATGCGTCCGACCTTCACCGGAACAAATGCACTCGAGCCATCACGCACGCGGACGGAAGGGACTCGGGAAAGGCAGTGGAATGCCGCCCTCGGCATCGGCCTCGTAATTGTCCAAAGCCGCGGGCACGACGACGGGCGGCGCTGGCAGTTCCGGGCGCGGCCACGCGAAATCGTCGGCGCGACCGCTGCGCGGCTCAAGGCGTTCGCCTTTGACCAGAACCCTGAAGAACGGCGTCTGCGCAAGAGACAGTTTGCGGCGGTTTCCGGAGATAACGCTGTCGCTTGCCGGGGTGATGGTACTCATGATGCTGATGCCGTTGGTCGTCTCGTCAACCAGCGTGTCGCCGATTTGGGCATTGCGCGCCCGGCTCTGCTTGCGGGTCACCAGCGCGACGACGGATGCGGGAATGGCCGGGCGCAGGATTTCAAGTGAAACGATCTGTTCGCGGCCGTTGGCCCCAACAGCCTTCAGGTTGATGCGACCGTTCTCCTGGCTCTGTTCGCCGCCGGCGGCATTCATGAAGAAGGCCCCGGGAACCTGCTGCTCGGCAAGCTTCTGCTTGGTCTGTTCGACGTCAGCCTGCCACCCGGTCAGCGCCGCCTCGTCATTTTCCGGCGCCGGTGCGACGGCAGCGCGAACTGCGGCTTGCTCTGTTTCGGAGCCCGCGAGAGGGATCGTTCTTTCGGATTTCGCCTGGGCCACATCGCGGCGGAATTCACGGGCAACATAGTGGGCGACCTTGGCGTACCCGGTACCGGTGAAATGCACCCCGTCCCGCCAGCGCATGCGTTTTTCGTTGCCCGCCGTATCGGGTCCGAAGGCGGAATACGCGCCTTGTTCATCGGCGAAACTCGAATAGATGTCGATGAACTTGATGCCGTTGATGTAGGCGCGTTCGCGGATGATGTCGTTGATGATCTGTGCTGCCGAATCGGCGGCCCGGTCGCGCATGTTGGGCAGTCCGACCCAGTAAAGGGCGATCCCGGCGCCTTTCAAGGTCTTGATCATTTCATCAACCCGTCGGGCGTATTCGGCGCGCCATTCGGGTGCGCCGAAGGCATGGCGCTTGCCGTCGGGGGCCGCGATCCGGGACTGATCCTGGACGCCGAGCATGACGACGCCGATATGGGCTTTCTTCGTCAACAGTTCGGCCCTCAACTCAGCCAGCTTCTGGTCGAAAGTGTTGAACGTGATGCGGCTCAGCGATCCAACGGCGCTGCCGACCTGAACCTGGCTGTCGCGGCCGATTTCCTCGCGCAGGCCGTAGAGCACTCCCTCGGCAAGGGAATCGCCAACGACTTCGAGAATGTAGCTGTCACCTTGCGGGAATGGCGTGACATAGCTTCCCGTATCCTGCGCATCAAGTCGCGATGCCGCAAGCGCCAGCGCGGCTGCAACGAGCGCCAGAGTGAACTGGTGAAGACGTTTGGTGCTGGAAAGGCGCATCGCCACATTCTCTTATCGGTCTGAAGGCTAGTGTAGCGCACCTGACGTTTGGTACCCACCTGCGGCTAGCTTCTCAACCAAACGTCAGGTGCAGAAACAAAGAGTTGCTAGTGTTCCTTATGGTTCTGACATTTGCTCCGAACTTGGCCGCAATGGGAACCAAATGTCAGAACCGGAACACTAGTGAGGCGTCGCGCCTAAATCGAACGAGGTTGCGGCTATGATGCGATTTAAGCGCGACGGGCCACTAGAGCAGATTGGACCGTCGTGGGGCTTATAGCATAATTGCTCGTCGGCACAGCGCTACAGGCGCGCATCACTCATCCAGCATTGAGTTTTCGCACCAAATCTTCCGAGGGCCAGCAGTCGACCTTCATTCCGTTGGCGCGCTGGAACTGGCCCGCTTCGCGGCGCGTATTCGAACCGATGAACCCGTCGATCACCGCGATCGGGTGGCCACGCGCCTTCAGGCCCTCCTGAACGGCGCGGATTACCGCCGTTTTCTGCGGTCCGATTGCTTTCCACGGCGTTTGAAAATCACCGCCGCCGCGGATGCGGTCGGCAAGGTTGCCGATGAACGTCGCATAAAGATCGGAGGTATTATATTCGCGGATCGCCTTGAAGTTGTCGGTGACAAGGAACGATGGGCCGTGGCCGCCGGCCGGCGACATCAGGTAGGCCTGGACGTTGTCGAGACCGGCCGGCCAGGGTTTGCCTCCCACTCGCTTGAAGCCTTTCTCGATCCATTGAGCGAAAGTCATGGACCCGGCGGGGCCCTCCATGGCGCAGTCGGCCGATTGCGGGATGACGAGTTCGTAGCCCCATTCGAGATCGCGGACCCAGCCGTGGTTTTTCAGTTGGCGGGCGGCGGAGGCGAGTGCATCTGGGACCGAATCAAACAAGTCCGCGTAGCCATCGCCCCCGAAATCGTGGACGTGGGTGAAGAATTCGGAGGGCAGGAACTGCGTCAGCCCCATGGCGCCGGCCCAGGAAGCGCGCATCTTCTCACGCGGCACGCCCATTTCGAGCAGCTTCAAGGCATAGAGAAATTCGCCTCGGAAGCGCTCCTTGCGCCGGCCAGTCCAAGCCTGCGTCGCGAGCACCCGGATCGCATCGTGTTCGGGCGTATAGGCGCCGAACGCGGTTTCGCGCCCGAAGATCGCCAGCACGATTGCGCTCTCGACACCAAAGCGGGTTTCGATTTCAGCGAGTTCGGATTTGAATTTCGCGGCAAGGCCACGGCCCGTCTGCGCCAATCGCCCCAGATAGGCGGAATCCAGGTACTCGGACGGCGCACGAGTGAACTCGGCCTGTCGCACCGTGCGCGGTTTGCCCTTCAAGGCCAGATCGGGGAGCGATAGATCCGGTTTCAGACCCTTGGTCGCGCGATCGAACGTCGTATGCGAGACCTGGAACTTGTCGCGGGCCTCAGGCCAAAGGCTTTCGATAAATTCGGCGAAAGACTGGCTTTGTTCGGCGTGCAGGCGCTGACCCGTGCTTATCGCCAAGGTGATGGCAACGACGAGCATCATGACGGCGAAGCCGCCAGCCCAAGGCTCGCTACGTTTTCGCGCTGCGCCCGTTGACAAGAGGTTGTCCTTTGGTTCCCGCTGCAATGAGAGGTGAGATAACCAAGGGATTCAGGGCCATAATGGGGCGCGATGTTGCTGTCCTGCGTTTCGGTGCCCCGTTCAACAGACTTCCTTCATGAGCGACAGGCGCTGTTCCCAGTCCAGCGCGTTCCTCACGATCCCCTCCAAATCGTCATGTGCGGGGGTCCATTGAAGTCTCGCGCGGATCTTATCGGAGGCGGCGACGATTGCCGCGGGATCGCCAGGACGGCGTTCGGCCAATCGGGCTTCGAAATCGATGCCGCTGACTTTTTTAACGGCAGTAACGACTTCGGAAACCGAAAAGCCTTGCGAATAGCCGCAGTTGAATACTTCGGATTTGCCGCCATTGCGCAAGTAGCCGAGCACCGCCATGTGGGCCATGGCGAGGTCCTTGACGTGAATGTAGTCGCGGATGCAGGTGCCGTCCCGTGTCGGATAATCGGTCCCGAACACCTGCATCGCGGCGCGGCGGCCAAGTGCCGTCTCGCAAGCAACCTTAATCAGGTGTGTGGCGTTAGGGGTAGACTGTCCCGTGCGCCCTTGCGGATCGGCACCGGCGACGTTGAAGTAACGCAGAGCGACGTAGTTGAAGTCATGGGCCGCCGCCGTGTCGGCCAGCATCACCTCGCTCATCAGTTTCGACCAGCCGTAAGGGGAGACGGGCTGCAGGCGCGCGGTTTCGGAAACGGGGTTTTCCACGGGATTTCCGTAGACGGCGGCTGTGGAGGAAAAGATGAAGTTCCTGACCCCCCCGGTCACCGCGCATTCGATCAGGTTGCGGGTATTGGAGGTGTTGTTGCGGTAGTAGTGAAGCGGATTTTCGACCGATTCCGGTACGATGATGGAACCAGCGAAGTGAATGATTGCGTCAATGTGGTGCTGGGAAATCAATCGCTGGACCAGAGCCTGGTCGCCGACGTCTCCGATAACTAGGCGCACGTCGTCAGGGACAGCCCACGCGAAACCGGTCGACAGATTGTCGAGCACAACGACGTCCTCGCCTGCGTCGCGAAGTTCCAGCACCATGTGGCTGCCGATATAGCCAGCACCGCCGGTCACGAGGATAGTCATGAGTTGCAACGCCCCTGATCGAAGTTTGGCCGTTTACGGCGCTTGGCAATTGACACGCATTCAAGCGCGCTTGGCACAAGTACCGCCGTTTGTAAATGTCGGCGAGTTCAAGAAGCATACCATAACGACCCGACTTGGCGCCTGACAGGCGGCCGCAACTGAGAGCCTGTCTCGAGCGTAAACCAAAAGACAATAACACTCCCACCGTAGCGCATCGCATTATGGATAGATTGACGAAATTGGCGCTTGTTTCGTATGCGCCGGTCTACCCGACGGCACAAACGGAAGGTTACCAACTTCATGCCGAAAGTTCCCGCCCGTATCCGCAAGGCTGTTTTTCCCGTTGCCGGTCTCGGCACGCGCTTCCTTCCAGCGACCAAGGCCATGCCGAAAGAGATGCTCACCGTCGTCGACCGGCCCGTTATCCAGCACGTCGTCGATGAGGCGCGGGCTGCGGGAATCGAGCATTTTGTCTTCGTGACCGGTCGCAACAAGGGCGTCATCGAGGACCACTTCGACCGCCAGTTCGAACTGGAGCGCACATTAGCCGAACGCGGCAAGTCCAAGGAACTCGCAAGCCTGCAACGGGATCTGCCAAGCGCGGGCCAGACCAGTTTCACGCGTCAGCAGTCGGCGCAGGGACTCGGTCACGCGGTGTGGTGCGCACGCGATATCGTCGGCAATGAACCCTTCGCACTGCTGCTGCCGGACATGCTGCATTTTTCGTCGCAACCGTGTCTGGCCAAGATGATGAAGGCCTACGAGGAAGTCGGGGGCAACCTGATCGCGGTGTCACCGGTGCCCGAAGACCAGACGCAGAGCTACGGCATCGTCGGGGTGGAAAATCAGGAGAACGACGTAAGCGAGATCACGACGATGGTGGAGAAGCCCATACCCGCCGATGCGCCCTCGAACCTGCACATCACCGGCCGCTACATTCTGCAACCGGAGATTTTCGAACTTCTCGAAAAGCAGAAACCCGGAGCCGGCAATGAAATCCAGCTGACGGATGCGATGCTTGGTCTTCTCGAGCGGCGAGATCAGAAGTTCCACGCCGTCCGCTTCGAAGGCGAACTCTACGATTGCGGATCAAAGCTCGGCTTCCTGATGGCCAACGTCGCTTACGGCTTGACGCGGGAAGACCTGGGCGAACCATTCCGTGCCGAACTAGGCCGGATGCTGGGCCGGGGGGCCTGATCGAAACAGTAGCGAACTGTCGCCGTAGGAATAAAAGCGATAGCGCGCGTCGACCGCGTGGCGGTAAGCGCGCTGCATCGTCTCCAATCCGGCAAATGCCGAAACCAGCATGAACAGGGTCGAACGCGGCAAGTGGAAGTTCGTCATCAAGGCGTCGACGGCTTTGAATCGATAGCCCGGCGTGATGAAGATGTCGGTGTCGCCACTCCAACTTGGGATCGTGCCGTCGTCGTTCGCCGCACTTTCTAACAACCGCAACGACGTCGTGCCGACCGCCACGATACGGCGGCGGGCAGCGCGCGTGGCGTTGAGCGCCTCGGCCGCTTCCGGCGCAATCGTTCCCCACTCTGCGTGCATGCGGTGCAGGTTCGTATCGTCGGCCTTGACGGGCAGGAACGTGCCGGCGCCGACATGAAGGGTGACGAACGTATGGGCGATACCGCGCCGGGTGAGACCGGCGAACAGGGCGTCGGTGAAATGCAGACCTGCGGTGGGGGCCGCGACGGCGCCATCACTGCGCGCATATACCGTTTGATAGGCGGTATTGTCGTCCGCGTCGGCCGGTCGACGAGCGGAAATGTAGGGCGGTAGCGGCATGACGCCGGCGGCGGCAATGGCCGCATCGAGGTCAGGCCCCGACACGTCGAAGGCCAGCGTGACTTCACCGCCATCCTTCCCTTCGACGATGGCATCGAGCGCCCCCGGCAGACGACTCGTGCCGGTCATGCCGAAGCGGATGTGCTCTCCGACGGCGAGCCGCTTTGCCGGTCGTGCGAAGGCCCTCCAGCGACTGGCATCAAGCCGCTTATGCAGATTGCACTCGATGCGCGCGACGTTCTCCCCGCGTGTCCTGATGCCGGTCAATGCGGCGGGGATGACGCGCGTGTCGTTGAAGACCAGGCAGTCGCCTGGTTCGAGAAGATCAGCGAGATCGCGCACGCTGCCGTCGGTCAGCTCAGGATCTTCACCCGGCCGCACGATGAGCATACGGGCGGCGTCGCGGGGCGACACCGGACGCAGCGCGATCAGGTCTTCCGGCAGGTCGAAATCGAACAGGTCGGTCTTCATCGCGTCCCAGGCCGCATCGCCTCGATGAAGCCGGCGATTGCGACGGCAGTCCAGGCGATAACCGTCAATGAGCCACCTATCGGAGCGAGCATCGGCAACGGACGGAAATCGATTAAGGCACCAAGGCCGACTGTTGTCGAGAACAGCGCGGCGCCGGAAAGCATGGCGGCTGCGATCCACCGCCAGACGGCACCCGATCTCGAGTGGAACGCGTAGGCGACAATGCCAATCACGGCCGCCGCATGCACCATCGCGATCTCGGCTGCCGCCCGGACCGGATCGCCAGCCGCGACATGCGCTGCTGCTGCTGCGAGCGCCACACCTGCAGCGCCAAGAAGGCCGGCGATAGCGATCAGCACCGGAGTGTAGCTGTTGGTTGGCACTCTTTGCTCCGTGGTCTGGCAGTCATCACTGTTTGCTTGGGCAGTCTTCTGGAGCCGGTGTGCACTCCGCTGTGCAGTCTGAATAGGGGGGCGGACCGCATTCCTTTTCAAGGCGCTTGTAGCTGACGCATTGCCCGCGGCGATTGCGGTATCCGGGGCCCCCGCGGCAGCCGCAGCCCTTGCACTTGATACCGCAGCCGCCGCTGCCGGCGCGCAACTTGGCAAGGGCAGCGGCGCGCTCCGGGGATCCCGTGAAGCAGGCTGGACCTACGGCGTCCTGTGCTCGCACTGCTGGCGGCAGCAAAGCGAGAAGCAGAAACAGCGGACGTCCAAACCGGACCGACAAAGCTTCCTTCTCCGGGGCGGGAACGGGCTTTGGCGATCATATCAGAAGCTTGCGGCTTTACAGGTCGGCGGCAACCTTCATTGAGACCATGCGGTCCGGATCGCCGACAGGTTCGCCGCGCTTGATCTTGTCGACATTCTCCATGCCCTCGATGACTTTTCCCCAGGCGGTATACTGGCCGTCGAGGAACGTGGCGTCGCCAAAGCAGATGAAGAACTGCGAGTTCGCGGAATTCGGCGGAGTGGCCCGCGCCATCGAGCAGACGCCGCGAACATGCGGCTCATTGTTGAACTCGGCGGGCAGGTTGGGGTAATCGGAGCCGCCCGTGCCGGTGCCCTTCGGACAACCGGTCTGGGCCATGAAGCCTTCAATGACGCGGTGAAAGGCGATGCCGTCATAGAAGCCCTCGCGAGCCAGTTGCTTGATTCGCTCGACGTGCTTGGGGGCGAGGTCGGGCAGCATCTCGATGACGACGCGGCCTTTTGTGGTTTCTATGACGAGGGTGTTTTCTGGATCCTTGAAGTCGGCCATCCGGACTTCTCCTTGGTTCGTGTTGGGTTATCTGGCGGCAGTCCGGTGGTCAGGACACTGTCAGGACTTGGCGTCGGCGAGGACGTAGACCTTCAACATCTTGTCGGGATTGTCGACCTGGCCGTTGTTGCTTTCCGAGCCCTTTTTCACCGCATCAATGTATTGCATCCCTTCGGTGACCTTGCCGAACACAGTGTATTGGCCGTTGAGGTGGGGTGTGCGCGTAAAGGTGATGAAGAACTGGGAGTTGGCCGAATCCGGGCTCTGGCTGCGGGCCGCTCCCAGGGTACCCCGCTCAAAGGGAGCCGGATTGAACTCGGCCTGCAGGTCGGGGTACTTCGAGCCGCCGGCGCCGGTCCCCGTCGGGTCCCCGGTCTGAGCCATGAAGCCGGGAATGACGCGGTGGAAGACGACGCCGTTATAGAAACCCTCGCGGGCCAGCTGCTTGATGCGGGCGACGTGATTGGGAGCGAGATCCGGGCGCAGGCCGATCAGCACCTTGCCATCCTTGGTCTCGATGACGAGCGTATTCTCGGGATCGTTTGCCGACACCGGAGCAGTGCCGGCGTCTTCGGCCTTTTCAGGCGTATGCGAGATCTGCGGCTCGTTGGCACACGAAGCCAGGCCCAGCGACAGGGCGAATGCGAGACAGGTAAGTGCGGTGCGCAACACGTGGGGTTCTCCTTTGTGCGGCGAAAAAGTCCAGCGGGTTATGGCCGGAATCCGGTTCTGCGGCAACCCGGCCTCGTGGCTGTCGGCTGGCGGCGGATGGGACACTGCTCCCGCGCAGGGCAGGCCACATTAATTGGCGAAGCGGAAGTGCATGACGTCGCCGTCCTTGACGACGTACTCCTTGCCTTCGAGGCGCATCTTGCCGGCCTCCTTGGCGCCGGTTTCACCGCCAAGGGTGATGTAATCGTTGTAGGCGATGGTCTCGGCCCGGATAAAGCCCTTCTCGAAGTCGGTATGGATGACTCCGGCGGCCTGCGGAGCCTTGGTTCCCGATTCGATGGTCCAGGCCCGGGCTTCTTTTGGCCCCACAGTGAAATAGGTGACGAGATCGAGGAGCTTGTAGCCGGAGCGGATGAGCCGGTTGAGGCCGGCTTCCTCCAGCCCCATCTCGGCCAGGAATGCTTGGCTCTCCTCGGCGTCGAGTCCTGAAAGCTCGGACTCGATCTTCGCGGAGATGATGACGTACTCGGCACCTTCGGCAGCCGCGCGTTCGGCCACCACCGTGGAGAAAGCATTGCCCGCGCTGGCGGAGGCTTCATCGACATTGCACACGTACAGCACCGGTTTGGCGGTCAACAGCTGCAACATCTCAAACGTCTTGCGTTCGTCATCCGCAATGTCGGCCCGGCGTGCCGGCTTACCCTCGCGAAGGAAAGGGAGCACCTTGTCGATGACGGCCATCGTGGCCTTCGACTCCTTGTCGCCGCCCTTGGCCTTCTTTTCCAGCGCGGTACGGCGCCGCTCAAGTGAATCGAGGTCGGCGAGCATGAGCTCGGTTTCGACGGTGTCGGCATCCGCGACAGGATCGATGCGGCCCTCGACGTGGGTGATATCGCTGTCTTCGAAGCACCGCAGCACGTAGGCGATCGCGTCGACTTCACGGATGTGGGAGAGGAACTGGTTGCCAAGTCCTTCGCCCTGGGAGGCGCCGCGCACGAGACCGGCGATGTCGACGAAGGTCAGGCGGGTCGGAATGATCGACTGCGACTTGGCGATCGCAGCAAGCTTTTCGAGTCGCTCGTCGGGTACACCCACTTCCCCGACGTTGGGTTCGATGGTGCAGAAGGGATAGTTGGCCGCTTCCGCTGCGGCGGTCTGAGTGAGTGCATTGAAAAGCGTCGATTTGCCAACGTTCGGCAGGCCGACAATGCCGCATTTAAAGCCCATGGGCCGGTGTCCTTATCGTTCTTGATCTGTGGGGCGTTGAGCTACAATGGCTGGGCGGGGTGGGCAATCGGCAAACGGGCGCACACCGGGCGGAGGACACTCCGCAGGTCGACCCCACCGCCATCAGGCATCGTCATTCCCCTTGTTGCGCTTGGCGTCCCGGCTCGCCATCCATTTGCGAAGGTTCTCGGCGATAGCGTTCTGGCGCTTGGCGATCTGGTCACCGGCCGGATGGCCGCCGCGAGGCTTGCTGCGCTGCGGTTTCTGCGGTGGCGCCTTGCCGGCGGCCGATTCACGCTCAGCCGGTCTTGCCGGTTTCTTTCGTTCCGGTTCTTCCAAGCCACCAAGTTCGCGGGCGACGGCGGCGGTAAATCGCGCCAGATCGCCCTCGACCAGGGGGACAGCGCTCTTGGCGATGGCCTCAAGCAGCGGTTCGAGCCAGTCCTGATCCGACTTTGAGAAGTCGTGAAGTACGTAGCTCGCGACCAGTTCCTTGCGCCCGGGATGGCCGACGCCGATGCGAATGCGCGTATAGTCGTTGCCCAGATGGGCCGAAATCGACCGTAATCCGTTATGGCCTGCATTTCCGCCACCGAGCTTGACCTTCAGCTTGCCGGGAAACAGATCGATCTCGTCGTAGAGAACGATGACGTCCTCTTCGTCGATCTTGAGGAAGCGGGCAGCCTCCCCGACAGACTGGCCGGACTCGTTCATGTAGGTCTGGGGCTTCAGGATCACCGCGCGCTGCTCACCGATGCGGCCTTCGCTGACCAGCCCCTGGAAGCGGCGACGCAAGGGGCCGAAGCCGTAGTGGTCGGCAATCCTGTCGACCGCCATGAAGCCGACGTTGTGCCGGTTGCGCTCGTATTTCTGGCCGGGATTGCCCAGGCCGACGATAAGCTTCATGGCACAGCCTCCCTGGAGCAAGTTCAATCAATTGACTGGCCCGCCAAGGGCGAGGTTATTAGAGGTGTCCTGCCGAGGGCGTTCTGCAGATTTGCGGTTCGAACATGCCACAGAACATAGACTTGAGAAGCACGGCCGCAAGTCCATGAAACTGAACGCGCTTCTTTCCCAAGCACTCTAATGAAACAGCCGCCCCAGTCGGTTGTGCTGACTGAGGCGGCCGGTCTTGCGGCGCGGCAGTGACGCCCAGTCCATGACGTCTATGACGCCTTGGACTTAACCGCCGTCCTTGTCCTGCGTGGCATCTGCGCCGCCTCCTTCAGCTTCTTCTTCATCGGCACCACCCGCAGGGCCACGGCCAACGATCGTTGCGATGGTGAAATCGCGATCTTCGATTACCGGTGCGACGCCTTCAACCATGGCAATGGCCGAGACGTGGATCGACTCGCCGATTTCGACCTTTGCAAGGTCGATCTCGAACACGTCTGGAATGCTGGCGGGCGGCGACCAGACCTCGATGTCGTGGCGGACGATGTTGAGAACGCCGCCGCGCTTGAGCCCCGGGCAGATGTTTTCGTTCTTGAACTTGACCGGGATATGCACGCGCACGCGGTCGCCCTTGGCGATGCGAAGAAAGTCGATGTGGATCGGCGTGTCCTTGACCGGATGCACCTGAACGTCACGCGAGACGACAAGATGTTCCTTGCCCTCGACCGTCAGCTTGATCACCTTGGCCATGAACTGGCCCTTGATGTACATCTTCCAGACATCGTTATAGTTCAGGGAGATGGATTCTGCTTCCTGCTTTCCGCCGTAGATCACGGCGGGAACCCGGCCCTCGCGGCGTACCTGACGTGCGGCCCCCTTACCGACACGTTCACGCGCGACAGCTTCGAGCTCGAGAGTCTCGGTTGCCATTGCATTCTTCTCCATAAAACGAGACAAGGGACCCGCCGGCCGGTGGGTCCCGTGACTAATCCGCGCCCCGGCCTCCAAGGGTGCCGGCTGGCGCACTCACGCAAATTTCAAGTGAGGCGCATGCTTATAGCGGCGTCGGGCTGGATTGGCAACGCCGCAGCGCAAAGCAGCGTCAATCGGAATCAAAGAGCCCGGAAACGCTCTGCTCACGGAACGTCCTCAGGATCGCCTTGGCCAGCAGCGGAGCGATCGGCAGCACGTCGATGTTTCGGGCAGCCCGGACGACTTCGGTCGGCAGGATGGTGTCGGTGATGAACAGCGACTTGATATGCGAATTCCGGATCTTCGTGGCGGCACCGCCAGAAAGCACCCCATGCGTGATGTAGGCGTGAACGTCGATCGCCCCGCCGGCCATTAGCGCATCGGCCGCGCTGACGAGGGTCCCACCGGAATCGACGATATCGTCCAACAGGATGCAGCGCTTGCCGGCCACATCGCCGATGACGCTCATGATGCTGGCCTTGCCGGGCGCTTCACGCCACTTGTTGCATATCGCAATCGGAACCTGCAGGCGGTTGGCCAGTTCACGCGCGCGCACGACGCCGCCGGCATCGGGCGAGACAACCATCAGGTCATCGGTATTGAAGCGTCCCTTGATGTCCCGGACGATCACCGGGGCTGCGTAAAGGTTGTCGGTGGGGATGTCGAAGAAGCCCTGGATCTGCCCGGCGTGGAGGTCGAGAGTCAGGACGCGGTCGGCGCCGGCGCGCTCGATCAGGTTGGCGACGAGTTTGGCGGTGATGGGGGTGCGCGGCTTGGGTTTGCGGTCCTGCCGGGCATATCCGAAATAGGGAATGACGGCCGTGATGCGCTTTGCGGACGCGCGCTTCAGACAGTCGATGAGGACGAGAAGTTCCATCAGGTTGTCGTTGGCGGGAAACGAAGTTGACTGGATAATGAAGCAGTGCTGGCCGCGGACGTTCTCGTGGATTTCGACGAAAACCTCCTTGTCGGCGAAGGTCTCGACATGGCTCTTGGTCAGCGGCACCTTGAGGAGTTGGCTGATGGCCGCCGCGAGCGGTCGGTTGGAATTACCAGCCACGAGTTTGAGGTTGGGCGGCGGATCGACTGAATCCTCACCGTCAAAGGCATCGAAAGTCATACGCGCACCCTCTCCGCGACGTTCTGATGACAGGTCTGTAACAAGCACATCGGCGCGATGTAAACAGCCGTTATCAGGCGATTGGCCAACAACACTCTTACGTCTGGGGCATAATTCGCCGTCTGAGTTTTGAAATATGAAGCCCGGCCGGTCATTCGACGGGCCGGGCTGCGTAGTTGCGTCGCATCGCTGTAGGCGAGGCCCTCCCGCGGGTCAGTTCGTTTTCGTAGCTGTCCCGGAGTCCGGAAGCAGCTTGAGAATCCCCTGTGCGGCTGCGGCAGCGGCTGCATCGGCGGTTTTACCCCATGCTCCATCGAGCGAACCCGACTGGATCGCATTCTTCTGGGAAACCGTCCCGAGCTTCTTGCCCGTCGGGTCTTTGACGTCCCAGTCGATGTTGATCTCCTGCTGGCCGGCAGAACTTGCCTGTCGCAAGGCAACCCTGCCTTCGACGCGGTACGACTGAGCTGTCGGTGCAGCGGCCAGCGCGACGCCGTTGCGGGAGAGTTCGCTACGGATAGCCTGTGTCAGGGAGATGCTGCCGTCACCCGGCGCACCCGTGACGCTCGGTACTATGGCATTGACGCCTTTCTCGATGCTACCGGTTACGGTCCCGTTCGGGGCGGTGGCGCGCGCCTGCTGAAGCTGAGGGTTCTGAGCCTGGGCAACCGGATTGATACCCGCCGGTGCCGTCTGCACCGCACCTGCTACAGCAGGCGCTGCGGGCGCACTGGATGGCAACCAACTCGCAAGCGACGTTGCTGTTTTCTCCGAGATTGCACTCATCACCTCTGGTGTCACGGATGACCAGGGGTCCGTGCCGGTGGTAGCCGGAGCTATTTCCTCACCGCTGATCCGGTTGACGCGCTTGCCGGTCGGATCGGTGACGTCCCAGATATAAGACACCTTCGTTCCCGCCTTTTCACGGGCCGATACCACGTAGCCGCGCAGCGTGTATTGCACGCCTGGGCCTTCGGCGACGGTGATATTGCGCGTACGCATGGCGCTCGTCAGTTGCGTCTGCATCTGCGACGCAACCTGATCCGGCGCACCGATAATCGGCGCGATGGCTATTCGCGTGGAAGCGGCGGCAGGTGCCTCCAGAGCCGGAGCAGCTGGCGTGTCTCCCGCGCTGAGAAGCGTCGGCCCGGTCGTGCTGCACCCTGACAGCGCGAAACCGAGTATGGCGGCGAGGCCCGTGAGCGTGATCGAAGTTCGCGCACGCCACGCCGCAGCAGCATTATTGGTCGTCACGACGACGTCCCCCTGTAATGACCCGCTGATCACCCGGCGGCCGGCGTACTTACCTTGCGGCCTCTACAAGCTTTACGTCCGGTACTCATTAAGCTTTACGTCTAGCTTGGTGTTGGTGGCCACGTCCAGCCACTTTTGATTGCAAGAGCCTACAAGCTTAAGACACGCACCCCAGCTGCGCCGCCGTTCTGTGGATATTGCATTTATGCAACGAGAATTGCGGAGATTTGACGACCGTAATCAGCCTCTTTGCGGTGTGTCGTGCGGCGAAAGCTGAAGTATTCCGATTCGTTTGCATAGGTGCAGCAGTCGGTTGAGGCGATACTGGCAAGACCCTTGCCGGCCAGTTCGGCAAGGATGAAGGCGGGCAGGTCGAAGTGTGGTTTGCCCCCAGGAACCGGTGTTGCAAAATAGCGCATAAAGGCCGGGTTGCGCTTCGTCAGGCCGGTCTGGAAGTCGGCTCCGACTTCGTAATTCGGCTGCGTGATGCACGGTCCGAGCGCCGCGTGTATCCGAGCGCGCCGGGCCCCAAGCTCTTCCATCTTTCTCACGGTGGCTTCAAGGACGCCCCCGACAGCGCCGCGCCAGCCGGCATGGGC
>LOEV01000131.1 GCA_001516065.1 Alphaproteobacteria bacterium BRH_c36 | reverse complement strand
TCGGTTCACGCGAGCGCGGTCCGCCCCGGTGAGGGGCGGAGGCGGCCAACCCTAGTCGCTGCGGCCACTTTTGCTTTTCTTGGGCATTCCCTTGGTCACCTGACCGGTCTCCATCATGGTGGCCAGATCGGGTTCGGCTGCCTGCATTTCGGCCTCGGATTTCCCGGGGATCGGATAGCTGGTGGCGCCAGATAGCATCACTTCGCCGGAACGGGTTTTCTTGAACCAGACGGACGCCCGCACCACCGGTGTGCCGTCGCCAAAGTTGATGGCGCCCCACAGGTCGGGACGGTCTTTGTCGGGAGCTTCGTCCTTGTAGCCGTTGGGGAAGATCGCGACCTGGCGAGGACGCAGCGACAGGTTGCCGAAGGTCTGCTCGCTTGTGTTGGCGGTGCGGGTAAGAGCTGCGATCTGATCGGCCGGGTCCATATCGGTGGACACGGCGCCCACCGTGCCGGTGTACATGGTCTTGATCTCGCCGGTGGCCTTGTCGGTGAACTCATGCGCCCACAAAGTTAAGTCGTGCTTGTGATCGCTGCCGGGTTTGGCGATGCGGCCTTCAAAAATCGGTCGTCGATCCCCGGGTTGTTTATCGCGGTTGAGAAATGCGACGAAATCGCCGCGCGGTTGGGTGGGTTGATCCATGGCGCCTCCTTGTTGATTTCTAGCGGGAAGGCTGCGCTTTGGTCGGGAGGCGGTCAAGAATTCTGCCACTGGAAAAGGCAGCTATTTGATCGGTTCTGGATTGCCAAGGCGTTCGGCACAGCGCCGTTTCCGCCTGACGTGCATGGGATGGGTCAGAGGAATGGCGGCGCGCCAGACGGGCGTCACGTGCCTCGGCAATGGTGTGTTGGATCTCAGCGTTGTCGACCAGGCCATAGGTTGCCAACGCGCGCTTGATATCGACGGCGTCGACGCTGAAAAGCGCGCAGCGTTGCGGATTGTCGGATTTACGGAAAACCGCGTTTGCGCCGATGCGGTCGGCTGAGGGCGAAGAGGTGGGTTTCTGCGGCTGGTAAGGGCCGAACTGTTTGGCAAATCCTTTGGCTGAATGGGTGAGGTTCAGGCTTGAGAGTTTGGCGTACCGGGTCGCATCGCAGACGACGAAGCCGCTGCCTTTGGGTTCAAGGGTCAGGCCGTCGCCTTGGAACGCGCGTGCGACGTCCTCCCAGCTGCTGGCGTGGTCGAGCTGATCGGAGATGCGTCCGCCAAGATCGGATGCTTCTATGCGACTGAGATGGGGGCGTTTGGTGTTGGCGCCGCGTTTGGCGGCGTACGTGGCCGGGGTGGTGGGTTTCTTGGGGAGATGCTCGGTCTCAGTCAGGTGGTAGGCATGAGCAGGGGCCGGTTGAAATCCATAGGTCTCGGCTAGGTCGGTGAGGATGCGATCAAAGCGGGCGTAATCGTGGGAGGTTTTCCAGGCGCGGCCGGTGAGGGGCGAGACTCGGTTTATCAGCATGTGCAGGTGGCGGTGGGGTGTATCGCCGTGGCCCATGATGAGGGCCTGATGTTCGCCAAGGTCGGCAAGTTCTAACACGCGACCGGCAATCTCCTGCATGATCTCAGCGGTGGGCTGTTCGCTCGGGTGCCACGCAAGCATGACGTGATAGGCGGCGTTGCGCACACGGGTTGCCTGTTCGGCGGTGGCGGTCATGAATTTGGCGGCAAGGGTTGGGTCATCGGTTGGCAGATTGCGGGTCATGATCCACGCCACACGATCCGGGTGAGGCGTGGTGCCGGGTTTGCCGTGGACGAGGTAGTGTGCGAGGGCGGTGAAATCGTTGGCAGGTGGCGCGATCTTCGCCAGCATCGGTCAAAGCCGTTTTGCTGCGTTGAGGACGGCCTGCAAGGCGGTGCGGAGATCCGCTTCAGAGACCGTGACGAGGCCGGTGTTGGCCTGGCGCGCCAATTGGTTGAGGTTGTTGCCGATGCGGGTGAGGTCGCGGAGTGCTTGGTGGCTTGGTCCGCGTCGGGTGGGGAGTTCGGCGCGTTGGCGGGTGAGATGGGCAACAAGAACCTGGCGCAGGAGTTTGGAGAGGGTCATGGCTCGGTCGGTGGCTTCGTTGAGCAGTGCCTCGTGTTCCTGGGTGGTCAGACGGCAGCGCGCAAAACACGGAACCGGGACGTTGCGGTCAGAAATGCCTTTGCGGTAACCGCGTCGTGGCATGCGTCGTTCTTTTTCTTCTTCGGGACGGGGGCGGGCCTTGGCCGGTGCGAGGTGGCAGCCATGCCACGCCGGCCGGCGAGGCGCCTTTGGTCCATTTTGTGGTCAAAGGCATACCTCGCCCCGTCCTTTATACCTTCCTTCACTTCTCTAATCTTGTTCAAGTTCCATGCTTATGGGTTGTGCACTGCTGTGGCATTCTCATGGGTGTTGCAAATAGCGCCGCAAGGGAGCTGCGCAGTTTGAGAGGCGGGGGCTCTGCCCCCTGCACCCCCGGGATACAAGCTCAGTGAGGCGCGAAGTGTATACAGATATGCCAGTCATTTTTATGCGTCTTTTGAGGGCAATTCTGGAAGGCGGAGGAAGCGGAAGTTTTTGTACAGTACGGCCGTACGTATATCGTGACGGGTGATCCAAAATAAAGCTTTGCTGATCTTGATCTGCTGGGGAATAATTCCGTAGGCGCACAATTGGCACCAAGGAATAATTTTGACATGCTTCAGGCCATAAACATTGCAAGTCAGGCAACCTTTTCGGCCGATAGGCAACGCCTTGAGCCATGCAAGCTGATCAACTTCATTTTCGGTATAAACGGTTCAGGCAAGACGACGATCCCGACGCACATGCTAGTGTCGCGCTGCATCCAAATGCAAATCTGGCTATGCCAATTTCTTGAGTTTCGCCTGTTTCGGGTCGTACACAACATCTCCGATCGTCCGATCCTTGATGCGCTCGACCGCCTCATCAATCACGAACAGCGGCACCAAGAACCACTCGCGCGGGATGAACGGCTTGCCGAAACGGTCCTTGATCTCAATCTCAAGCCGCGCAGGGCCGAACACCCGGTGAATCAAGTTTTCAAGTTTCACCCGGTTGATCCCCACCAACCGGTAGGTCGCCACAACCTCGACATCGGCCAGTAGGTACGTTGCGTCCGTCTTCGCGTTCGCAATGCGGCGCTCGACACTGCCGCCCGTCACTCCGATCTTATGAAGAACCTCGCGTTTTTCGGCGATTGCTGGGTCGTTGGATTTGCTCCTCAGGACGTAGATCGTCCCCGAAGTTTCATCACCGTCTTCGGCCTCATCGGAGAACAGCGGGCCGGCGCCTGGCTCCGAAATCATCCGGCTCGCCTCGTCCTTGTAAATGGCGCGCTGCAACGACCGGAGCAGCAGGTCGCTTTCCGTCCCGTTGGAGTAGATCACGCGAAGGCGTGCATCCATTTCGCCGTTGGGAGCTTTTATCGGCTGACCAACTTCCGCAACGTAAAGGGTTTGGCCGCCGAGGATGAAGAACTGACCAGCCTTGATGTCTGTCTTCATGAACCCGGCATCCTTGCGGATCACTCGGGAAGTTCGCACGCCCTGATCGAGTTCGCGTCGAACCTTCTCGAACAGCGGCTTGAAATTCTCGAAGTCTTCGCAGCGTTCGCGATTGGCGATCTCTTCAGCCACGCGCTTGTCGGCTATCGTTCGGACGTGACGGAGCTGGGTGATATCGCTGCCACCCTCATCTGTTCCCAGCTCAGCTGCCAGCGCTTCGATGTCGACCGCTTGAGCCCCCTGCACTTCGGCGGCGGTCTCCTCACTAAGCAAACCTTGATGATCGAGCTGCTCAAGAATGGCGCGACATTCCTCTAACGACCGCAGCCGGTCGAGACGTACGGCATAGATCCGCTCGAAAATGTCCAGGTCTTCGCCATGCTGCGGCGTGCGGCCATGTTCTTGAACAAACCGCTGAATGTCTTCGAAGCCAGCGATGATGCGCTCTTCACGCGGTGACCTGCCGCCCTTTTTCTCTGGCTGGGCGAAGTCGTCGAGTTCGGCTCTCAGGTCGTCAATGTCGTAATCACTCATAGCGCCCCTCATCCTTATAGCGGACGAAAGCTGCGGCACCTTCCGCCAGCTTGCGCTCCCATGCATCTTGCGAGCTGACCGATGGCACTCGTCCCCGCTCTTTTTTGAACCTCGAAGCCCGGAGTGCCAACTCAAGTGCTTCTTCGGGCATCAGTTTTGTGCGCTTCCCCGAGATGACCGCCGCAACCTGCTTCAGGCTGTCCTCGCTCATGGTCTTGGCAAGGATACTGTAGGCCTCGCCGAAGGGGTTGATACGGTCGATCAGGTCAATATCAAGCTCGCGCACGTCCATGGCGAACTGGCGCACACCATCGACGAACGCTGTATTGGCGCTCTTTTCGTCCTCTCCACCCTCGATGGCGAGCTGCTTGGCCTGCTGGGTGAGGTTCAACGCTGCAATCGCGTGCTGGCGCACCGCTTCTTGGTCCTCATTGTCCAACTCCGGGTACTTGTCCTTGATGATCTTACCCAGGCGGGCCTGCGTCAGTTCCTCCGGCACGAGTTCCTCGTCGAACAGCCCCCGCTCAATGGCGCGCTTGTCCTGCACGAACGCGGCGACAACTTCGTTCAGGTCTTCCTGACAGATGCGCTGAGCTTCCTTGCTCTTCGGCTCGGCAAGGCCCTTGATCTCGATTTCGAATTGTCCAGTTTGCTCGTTGAAACCAACGTTTTCTTTCTTCGGATCATAGCCGCTTTCCCCGTAGTCGAAGCCGTCGGTGGGCTGGCTGGTGGCCTCGTTCTTGGGCTTAAAGTTGAATCGCGGGGCCAGCACCTGCTCCATCAGCAGGCTGGCCGCGATGGCCTTCAGTGTGTCGTTGACCGCTTCCGTAACGGCCTGCTCCGAGGCATCGGGTTCGGCGATCAGATTGGTGAAACGGGCGCGCGTCTTGCCTTCCGCATCACGCGTCGCGCGGCCAATGATCTGGACGATCTCGGTCAGGCTGGAACGATAGCCCACGGTCAGCGCGTGTTCGCACCAGATCCAGTCGAAGCCTTCCTTGGCCATGCCAAGCGCAATGATGATGTCGACGTAGTCGCGGTTGGTCTTCATTTTAGGTGAGCGAAGGCTTTCTTGAATTTTGCCTTGATGATCGGGGTCGACTAGGTCCGCTATTCTCAAGGTGCGGCCGTTCGCCTTGACGAGTTGAAAACCGGTTTCCGGTTCGGTTCCTTCCCAATCCCCCAACTCATCGAGGATGTGGTTCACCTCTTTGATCTTATCCTTCGTGCTCTCGCGCGAATTGACGGACGGGATGTGGATGATGGTCTTCTCGTTCGGGTCGAGCACCTTCAGGATGTCGTCGGAATAGGCTCCCGAGTAGAAGAAGTAGCCGATATCCAAGGCCTTCAGATACTTATAGCCGTTGAGCTGCTCGTAGTACGTGTAGGTGACCGTATCGAATTTGGCCTCGTCGCCTGGCGCTAGAACAGCTTCCGCATCGCCTCGGAAGTAGGAGCCGGTCATGGCCACGATATGGACTTTGTCGCGGGCGATGAACGCGCCGAGATGCGCCCCGAGCTTGTTGTCGGGGTTAGCCGAGACGTGGTGGAACTCGTCGACGGCGATCAGCCGGTCGTCGAAGGCCTCGATGCCGAATTTGTCGACGGCAAAGCGGAACGTGGCATGGGTGCAAACAAGCACCTTGTCGTCGCTATCGAGGAATGCTTTGACCGAATTGACCTTGCCGCCATTGTCGTCGCCTGGAGCGTTGCAGAGGTTCCATTTCGGCGCGACGGTCCAGTCGGCCCAGAAGCCGAATTTGGACAGCGGCTCGTCAGCGAAGCTAGCGCCAATGGACTTTTCCGGCACCACGATGATGGCCTGCTTGAGCCCTTGGTTGTGTAACTTGTCCAGAGCGATGAACATGAGCGCGCGGCTCTTCCCCGAGGCCGGCGGCGACTTGATGAGCAAATACTGTTCGCCCCGCCGCTCATAGGCGCGCTCCTGCATAGGACGCATGCCCAATTCGTTAGGTTTGGTGGAGCTGCCGTTCTGGGCGTAGGTGACGGAGACGGAGGGGACTGATTTTTCGCGGCTCATGTTGAGGCTTTCTGTTTATGACTGATAGTTTCTACAATACACTTTGCTCTCTCGTAAAGTTCATCAAAGGTAATGATTTCAGGCGATGTAAGGGAATTTCTATACAGCTGGAAACAAGTGAACTTATCATCTTGACCTTGCAGCTCAGCAAGATTTCCAATCACCAAATAACTCTTTGGTTGAATACGGAAAACCTCTTGACCCGTTAATCGTCCACCCTCCTTCATTTGCACCTTGTGAAATTGATTGCTGGTAAAATCAAATGTCGTTTTCTGTATCTGCGTTACTGCTTCAGACACACCTTCATGAAGCGACCAGCACCCTGAGCGATACTCGCGTGCCTTCAGCAACGGTGCTGTAGGTGTTTTTATTTCAATCAGTACATACTGGCTAATCACTGCGCGCGTGCGCATTAGCGCATCCACCCTCTTCCCAGGCTGTTCATGAGAAAAACCTGTTGTCACAGTCTCAAGCTTGTCGCCTATTTTATCGAGAAAAACATAATTCAGGCCGTGTCCGAAAATCCAGGGATTTTGCTCGAAGAAATGTTGCCACACGCCCTCAGCGCCCGCCGCCTTTAATTCATGCCGCTCAGCGTATTCAGACTTGAAGCTGTCATCATTCAGTAATTTCCGAAAAACCTCCAGCTCCCCTTTTTTGTGGGCAAGCGCAAATATATCTTCAGAAAGGGCCGGACTCTCCGCAATGGTTCTAAGCACGTCCGCGCCACGTTCCATGCGCATTATCGCATCAACCACATCGAGATTTGCGCCGTTCAATGATATTTTGTTTTTGCTGGCATCTTTAAAGTTTAAGCTGGCAAGAAGAGAGACAAACTCCTGCATCCTATCAACTAGAAAAGGGTTCATTGTAATTTGGCCATCAAGGCGCCAGCCATGCGTCTTATGGTACTGCAGCTTTGTCAGTTTTAAAGTTCCATAGTTCTCTTTTTCATTCACAAAAAAAGCTGAAACGGCTAAGCGTGACCGCCCTGTGACCTCAATTTCCCCAATCATAACCTCGTTTTCCGCGAGGAGGCTCGCGTAGGCCCCTTTGTTGCCTGCTGCCGGATGGATATACAGCGTATCTGCTTTGTAATTCGCCAAGTATTCGACATCGTCGTTCATGCCGCCCCTCGCTTGCCAGAGTCTTTGGCCGTCATTTTCGTGTACATCTCGAAGAGTTTTTCCAGCCGCTCGGTGTCGTTTTTGAAGCGGCGACCGATATAGATGCGTTCCAGCACCTCGTCGTTGCGGTCATGGGCGGCGCGCAGGTCAGCGGGCATATTATCAGGGTCATAAAGGTCAGCGATAGTGGCCGGGAAATGTGCTTCACGCGCCAGTAAGATGTCCTCAGCGCAGCGGGTTAGATCGGCCTTGTTCTTGTCAGTCAGCTTGGGGACGGGGAAAGTATTCCATCCAAGAGTGTTGGAGTAACGAAAATCAGTCTTTAGCTTGCCGCATACAGATGCGATCCATTTGATGTGTAAACGCGATCCAATTAAAGACAGAACCCACAGTGGAGCATCGTAGACGGCACAAAGCGCATCACTTGGCACACTATTCTTATCCAAAAGATCGATTGGTAGATATGGTCGGCGAATGGAGCTCACTCTACTGATTGCAACGGTCCTCCTCGTTGATTTACCAGCAAGATATACAAATCTGTGCGGTTGGTCGGCGAAATCCCTTGTGGATTTCAGAGTGCTTTCAGATCTCATTTTCCGAACAAGCTCAAACCGCCTACTGAGCTCCGGGATTCGAGTGGCAGCCTCTCGATCTTCTTCTTCGACCCAGATACATTGCCTTTGTAGGCCTTTTATCAGGTCTTCCGAACCTAAATATCGCCGCAGAAGATAGTCTTTGGCCGGGTGTTGCGCTTTGAAAGCTTGCGCCTCAATGTACGACATAAGAAGGTGGCCTCCGTCACGCGGCATGCTGCCCATTACCATTTTGGGAAGATCGGACAGGGTATTTGGCGATGTTTCTACAAATACTGTTTTGCCCGGCGTTAAATACGGCGTCAGGCTTTCAACATCCCAAACCTGCTCATCGTCAAGAAACAGCTTCTTCTTTGGGCGCCCTCTATTGGTCAACCCGACAATTACAACGGTTACGCCGGCATTATTTGCTGCCAAATTGGCCCAAGAAAAAGGGCGATGCGCAAACTTGATCTCTATATCGTCACTTAATATATGTGGCCAAAGAACTGAAACCTGTAGCCCTTCACACATTGAGCTTGTTGTAACAAATGCGCTATCAGTTACGGTGTGATTCATGTACTCACGGGACTTAAGCATCCATCCGGCAACATAATCTAGTGACTTCCACTTCTTAATATAGTGGGAGCACAAATCCGCTAAGTCCGATTTTTGTTCTTCTTCCTGCTTTCTGCTCCCATAGTACGGCGGATTACCGCAGATATATGTCTCACCACCCTCGTTCTCAAAGTCGATCTGCGCCTGATCGATCGGGGAATGAAACAGATCGTCGGCATGGTGTTTGACGTCCGTCCCAGTGGGCGGGCAGATGCTCAGCCAATCGAGCCGCAGGGCATTGCCGCATGTGATCCAATTCTCTTGGTTAAGCGGCAACACATCTTTCAGTGCTTCTTTCTGTCCGCGATAGGTCACATCGCACTGGTACTCGGCGATGATGAGGGCCAGTCGCGCAATCTCGGCGGGGAAGTCGCGCAACTCGATGCCACGAAAATTGGTGAGAGGGATCTCGGTCTTGCGGTCACTCTCCTTGCGCCGCTGGTTGATCTCAGCCTCGATTGCTCGCATTTCCTTGTAGGCGATCACGAGGAAGTTGCCCGAGCCGCAGGCGGGGTCGAACACCCTTATGCGTGCCATGCGCTTGCGCAGGTTGAGAAGCTTTTGCGGGCTGCTGCCGGCTTCCTCCAGCTTCTCGCGCAGGTCATCGAGGAACAGCGGGTTCAGCACCTTCAGGATGTTCGGCACGCTGGTGTAGTGCATGCCAAGTGCGCCGCGTTCTTCATCATCGGCCACGGCTTGAATCATTGAGCCGAAGATGTCCGGGTTGATTTTCTTCCAATCAAGATTGCCGATGTGTCGGAGAAGCGCCCTAGCGGTTTTGGAGAAGCGTGGCACGTCTGTGCTGCCTGAGAACAGTCCGCCGTTCACATAGGGGAACACATCCGCCCAGCTCTTGATGTTGGCTGTGGCGCGATCCTCCATCTTGGTGTTCATGGCGCGGAATAGCTCGCCGATCACCTCGTGCGTGTTCGAGGAATCGCGTGCGCTCATCTGGTCGATCGTGGCGGTGAACAGGTTGTCGCCGTTGAGGATGTCGGTGTCTTCGGCGAAGAACAGGAAGATCAGCCGCGCCATGAAGTGGTTCATGTCGTGGCGGCGGTCGGCCGTGCCCCATTCGGGGTTGTCCTTCAGTAGCTCGACATAGAGTTTGTTCAGGCGCCCCGTAGCCTTGATGTCGAACGAGCTTTCCTTGACCGCTTTAACCGCGCTGATACCGGCGAGGGCCAGAAAGAATCCAAACTTTTCGGGGAAGTCGGCGTAGGTACAGGCAATAGTCTCACCTGTGTTGATATCCTCGGCCTCGAAGTCGACGCCGTCGGTCGCCAGGACGAACTTCGCTTTGGCTCGAGTCGTCGCCGGGCTGGCCTTCAACGCAGTAAGCGTGCCAGCCACCTGACCTTCTGGGCAGGTTTTGATGTGGATGTTGTTGGTCTGGAGAACGCCGCCGATGTCGGACTTGTTCGACTCACCCTTGCGCAACCGCCGGATGG
The DNA here is from genome assembly GCA_001516065.1 of Alphaproteobacteria bacterium BRH_c36. GTDB lineage: Bacteria > Pseudomonadota > Alphaproteobacteria > Rhizobiales > Hyphomicrobiaceae > Filomicrobium. The sequence goes on along the minus strand of LOEV01000131.1, from coordinate 11,711 downwards.
TCGTCTCTTTGTTCCCGAACGCTTCCAGGAATTGGAACGGAAACTCGGCAGGGTCGAACGGCTGCTCGGCGAGCGCCGATATCGCCTCTTCGATTTCAACTGCGTTCATGCGCAACTTCCCGAAAACGGCTGCACGTATCGTGCTGACTGGCGGCAACGGTAGATCGGACAGGCACTGAAATGCATTGGATTCCCCCTAGTTGGGGCATTGTGCGGGCACCGCATGCGATAGGCAATGCGACTGCATACATCTTGGGCAGGCTGTGCACAGGTTGCTGGAGTTGATTAAGGCTGATCGATCCGCACGTTACCGGCGCTTTGAACGGCTTTGGTCGTCGGTGTTTGAAGAAGAAAAATCTGTTGTAGGCCGGCGGATGTCTGGCCGTGTGGCCATGAAGCCAGCTTCGATGGTACGCCGTTTGGATTGTGCGACACGACGGCCGGCGAAGGGATCGGTTGCGTGCAGTGCGCAGATGGCTTCATACGGGATGCTGGCCAGGTCTTGGGGGCTGACGTTGAGCGATTGCGCGAGCGATATCAGCGTGTGGATGGCCCACTGGCGTCGGTCATCGGGGGAGAGGTGGTTGCCGGTGACCGCTTCGTCGAGGTGGAACGTCCAGGTCCGGCCGTCTTTGCGTGGTTCGATCCAGCATTCCAGGCTCCCTTTGCCGCCGATGTAGAGGCGGGTGTCGCCGTTGGCGTTTTGGGTGTGCGTTACAATCATGAGGTGAAGGTTGGAGGAGGAAGCTTGGTGGTTCAAGCCAGGTTGCCTGCAGCGTGGGCAGGCGGTGTTGGGCAGGTTGTTGTTTCATAAGAGGGGTGTGGCGCTGCGGTCATGTCGCTTATGCGTGCGCAGGGCTTGCTTGGCGCTGTTTCTTCCGGAGCCGGGCCGTCGCGGATGGCCTTTTCCTCCCGGGCGCGCCAGCGGGGCCATCCGCGACGGCCCGGCGGAGGACACTGCGCTCAGGCGCCGTTTCTTCTGGTGGGGGCTGGAGCGGTTGTGAACAGCAACGTGAGGTCGGGGGCGATCGCTTTTTGGAAGTCTGGTGCCAAATCGTTCCAGGTGACGATATCGACTTTGTAAGGCAATTCGCTGTTTTCGAATGCGTGTTTGAGGTTGGAAAGCGCGCCATCCGACAAAGAGTTCGATGCTTTGAGGCAAAGGTCGATGTCGGAATAGCGTTTCAGATTGCGGCCATGCACGCGGGAACCAAACAGGAAGACCTCTGTGTCGGGTGGAAGGGCGCTCTGCTGGATCAGCTTTTCAAGCAAGGCACGCGTTGGGTTAGGCAGATGCATGGTCGTGGGCCGCGAGAGCATCGAGGACGAACCGTGCGGAGACGAGAAACTCCGGAATAGCGCTGAGGACGTCGAGGGCTTTGGTTTCGTCGTAGGTGTGGGCGGTGATGTTGCGTTTTTCCCGGTAGAGAAACCAAGCAACGGGATCGTCCACGAGCCCCTTTTCGGCGGCCGTGCGGAGCAGGGGTTTGAAAGCCAGTGCTTCAATCTCTTCGGCTGAAGGTGCGATGGCTTCGAGGCGTCGTTTGATCGCCCGCATGGCAAGTTCATAGGCGTATTCGAAGCTTTGAATGGTCGCGGTGCGAAAGGCAGCTTTGACGGTGGGGTTCGTGCCTGCAATATCAGATTGAATGAGCTGGTAATTGGTGTCCAGTTGCGTAATGGATTTTTCAAGGGGCGAAAGTAATTGCATGCCGGAAGAATAGCGCATGATATGAGCTTGAGCAAGAAGCATAAGATATACGGAAGGCTTTCTCGTTTCGGATTTGAAGTTTTGGAGGAAATCGAATAAAATGTCAGTGCGGTACAGCAGGGATGCGATGGCCGCCTCAGTGAGGCGCTCTTTTGGGAGCGCTTTTTTGGTCTGGACGTTTTGCGGGGCAAGAAACCATGGATCATCCCTTTGGCGGACTCATCGACTTTCATAATCGGTTGGCCGCGTTAGAGACGTACGATTATGCGCACCTCATTCACCCTGATCGTCGCTACATTGAACCAGATGATATCATCGCCTTGCTCAAAGATTTTCGAGACTTTGATGAGGTGTATCAAGAGTATGTCGATGAATTAGACGTAAGTCTGCGTTTGATGATGGAGAGGCTTCGTGATCCTGTGGTTACTGTTATAAAGGGGTTTGATCCGGGAAGCCCTCCGGACATGAAGGATTTAGTGGAAAAGATGGGTCTAATTAAACTCATTTCGTATCCGAACGATTTGCGAGATGCGGTGAAAGAGCAAATGAGGCGTTTTGAAGAAGCGCTCGACGAAAAGATGTTTTTGGCCCGCGAAAGTTCTGATGATTAAATGGGAATTGATCGGTTCTGATAATTAAGATAATGTGACACTGTCAACGCGAAGCGATTTCATAAGCGTTGGCCGATTTGGCGCCGGATTGCAGTCTTGGGCGCCTTTTTTATGGCCTGCATTGGTTTAGGGTGGTTCGGTATCAAGTGAAGGAACGTGCAAGAATGAGGTTGTCATCACCCTGCAAGGTGATGAAATCGGCACCGGAGAACGGTGTAATCAACGAAAGCGCAACCTCATGAAGGAGCACACCCAACGGCCGATTTCGGCCTATCTCATCGACCCCGACAGAAGAACCATTGAAGCCGTGCAGATGACCGGCGGGCCGGACCACTTGGCCGCCATTCAAAATTTGCTCGGCTGCCGTATCATTACGGCCATGCCCTTTGGCGACCACGACACCGTGTATTGCGATGACGAAGGATTATGCGGCGAGCCTGTATACCAGTTTTTCGGGGTCAAAGGTTATCCCAACCCCGTTGCGGGCAGGGGTCTTGTCGTCGGCATTGACGACGAGGGGTACGATACCACACCGCGCGCGACTCTCGCGGAGACCAAAGCGCGGACGTTTTTCATCGAACGGCTTTTCCGGAATCTATGGGGCATCAGAGCCGCCGAGCGGTTGACCCAATGCGAGATAGCCCCGCTTGACCACATCACAGCGACGCTGACGCGGGAGGTGGTTCATGGGTAACCGTGCCTTGGTCATTTTCCACGAACACAGCCGCAAGGTCTACGGACCCGTTGTGTATCTCCACTGGCATGGCGGCATGGTCGGCGAGTACTTGTCGCAGGTTCGGGCGCTCATGGGGGAGCGGTTGGATGACGTCGACTATGCGACCGCCCGCTTTATCGGCCTTGCGCATGAAGACAACCGCGACGCCTTGAGTTTGGGGGTGTGGGAGAAACCGAGGCGGTTTTCCGACACCAAGGCCTGGCTTGAAGAGTTCTCGCATGGAGATGCCGGCGTCTTCCTCGTCGATGCTAAGACGTGGGAGGTGCGCACCTTCGGGGGCTACGGCCTCACGGACGAGGCGGCGGCTGCATGAGCGGGCTCACGTTCTTTGCGGTCTCCGGCATCGTTGCTTGGGGCTTCCTGCTCTGGCGGGCGTTCAAGACCGGCCATGGTCTCTATCGGCGGCTCAGATGGGCGGTCTCGCCCAGGCGGCGTGCCACAAGATGGCGGCCAGAGCAGGTCGGTATCAAGTGAAGACCGTCGCTAGAATGGAGGTATGAAGAATCACGTCGATCACCCTGACGCTAACCCGATCGTATGGGGCTTCGACTTCTCAAGTTACACCTTGCAGGAGCAGAAATGCGCGCAAATGTTCCTGAAGAATAGACGCAGACGAGAAGCCGAAAATGAGCGGTGGGAAAAGCTATTTGATGAACTTGAAGAATACGGCTGCATGACCGTCGTGCAGCGCTATTTCCGGTATCGCTTTTGGCGATGGTGGTACTGCCAAGATTGACCGGGTTTGTTCCGACAACGGCCCGAGCGCCAAGCGGAATTCACCTTGCTGGATGAGGCGAACTCTTCCGCTGGCGGTCGGGCCTTGCCCTGACTTATACGGTGCGGGCCTTCCCATGCGCTGGAAAGGCAGGGCCTCCGCCCCCCGCCTCAGCGCCACCGTTGGCGTCGCTTCGTCGGGTGTCGTCGACCCTGCTTAAATTCGCGGCATGGAGCGATACGACGATATTGTATCAAGGGAAGAAGAAACCGGTCCGGCAGGGGAGAGATCGCCAGCGCCAACGCGATCATGCGCTCGTCCCACAGTCAGGATTTTGCGGGCAGGGACCAGGTTAAGCGGACCGGCTTGGATACCGTGGTCGCAGAAGCCCCACTAGGTCCATTGGGAGCCTTTTCGAGCGTTGCCTGAGGTTGCGGGGCGGCCGACGTACGAAACGGTTTAGCGCGTCGCTGAGAGGCCTCGGTGGTGGAGGGATGAGGATCGCGCACCGGGCGTTGGCCGCGAAGGGCGTATAGACCGAGTCCCGCCACCAACTCGATCAGTACAGCGGGGACGAACGCGATCAGAAACGTGAGTGTCATGATAGACCAGCCGGTGATGGTCGCAAGGCCGCTGATTTCCGGATTGATGTGATGGAGCGGTGTGGTGGTGAGGCGCTCGCTGGTCGCATCGAGTTTGGCGACCGTGTCGGCCACGTTGGCGCAGAATGACCGTTGGGTTTTAGTGCGGGGACGCGTGCAGGCGGCGGACGCATCCCATTCGGGAGCCTGTTTGGCGGTCGCCAGATCAGCAGAGGCGCGGTCGTAAGCGGCAGAGACACGGTTACGATTATTCTCCTGGGCTTCGGCTTCAACATGAGCGGCGGCCCGGGTGGTGGTGAGATACGCGTAGCCGGCAAAGGTTGAGTAACCGAGAGCAGGACACCACAACATCAGCAAGAGCAGGGGGCCAAGAATGCGGCCTTGGGCGCGGTAATGCGCGGCAGCGGGGAGAAACGTCGCTTTCGCGAGATCAATGGTCAGTGCGAGGCCCACCATGGCCAATTGGTGTTCATAGGACCCGGCATTCCCATAAGCGTAGCTCGCATTGAAAAACAAGGTGCACACGATCGCGCCGAACACCGGCAGATGGGCGAGCGTCATGATGCATCTCCAGGCTGGGGCGGATTCCAAAGGGGGGCAAAGGGAAACTGGACCGTCATCACTTGGCCGGTATCCCCCAAGCGGACGATCGCCTGACCCGTAGGCAATTTGCGGGGATCGTTGGTGCTGTCGAGCTGACCGAACAGCGCCGTGGCGTGGGCGTTCTCGGGCAGGCGAAAACCGATGGTGGTGGCGCAGTTCGCGCGCAACGTCACGGGGATCTGCTCGGCCACCGGTGTCTGGCTCACCAGGATCATACGGATACCAGCGGACCGGCCGCGCATGGCGAGCCGTTGGATGTTGTCTAGAAAAACGGCGTGGTCTTTTTTACCGTCGCCAGCCGGCTTGGTGATGAAGGTCGGCAATTCGTCGATGACGACCGCCACAAAATCCTTGGTGGTTTTATCGATGCCGGCGGCCCGCTGTTCCGCATTCCGTTGGCGCATGAGATCGTTGAGATCCGCCATCAGCTGCCAGACGTCGGCCTCGTCGTAGAGGACGCGGATTTTGGGGTGCAGGTGTGTGTACCGGTACATCCCGACGCCATCCTTGCCATCCAAGATGTAGACCGCTGAAAAGAGGTCAAGGTTGGCGAAGATGCTGCGAAGAAGGATGTGCAAGGCTGAGGATTTTCCGGTGCCTGACGTGCCGGGGACGTAGGTGCCGGCCGACAGGTCGGCAAAGGGAATGTAGGCAGGTCGGTGGGTGTTGATGTCGATCCCAACCAACAGGTGGGCGTTCCGCAACAGGGACCTTTTGAAGGGAATGATGGCCGGCAACGGCACACGCTGAATGAGGGTGATGCTGGTGGCATCGACAGACTCCACAGACCAGGCGCCCCCGAGCCAAGAGCTGATGTCACCAAGGCGCAACCGCCAGGTCTCAGAATCGATGGGTCCGCCGGGGGAAAGGTACACCAGCCGGCCAGCGTCGGGCTTGGAACGCGTCAGGCAAAGCCGGGGGAATTTGCTGCCGATTGCCAGGTCCAAATACGGCGCCAAGAGATAAGGCCGGGCCGCAGGCGCCAGAGTATCGAATGCAAGTCGCACCGGCTTGATGCCCGGGATCGATGACTCCCGCATCTCATCCAGCAGGCGATGATAGCGATAGACGACTTGAGAGCGAACCTCCGGGTCGGGGTGTTTCGTCAAGGCAATGGCGTTGGCTAAGCGGTCGGGATGCTGTTGAAAGGCCGTTAGCTCATGACGTTCCTGCCAACGAATGTCCCGGGCGCGCTCGGCGGCTTCGATGAGCGACCCCAAAACCGTGATGTAACGTTCTTCGGCCTCGGTCGCCCGAATGAGATCGGCGGCATGCGTGATCGCGGCGGATGGCACATCGGATGGAAACATCACGGTGTCCTCGGCGGTTGAAGTTCGGCAAGGCGGGCTTCCCGTTCCTGCCGTTCGGTCGCAAAAAACCGATGCCGTTCGACCAGCAACGTCATGAACGAGGACCAGGTCAGTCCGGGGTTATGACGTTCATGGAGCGCAAACGTGGCGCGGACCAAGACAAGATCCGGGTGGGGTGGTGCAGGCGGTTGATCGGGTATGACAAACGGCGTTGGTTGCAGCATGGGCTTAAGCGGAGAGGTTGGCGCCGGATCGCGCCAACCGAACCAACCTGCGAGGCGGTCCATCAACGACATCAGACGGCCCCCCCCCATGCTATCGAACCTTGCGCAGCGATTTGTGGGTCAACCGCGATCCCGTTGGACTATGGGTCACTTCGTAGATGGTGCGCATGGCCGTGCCGGGAGGTAGTTGATTGGGAGCCCCTGGTGTGAGTCCGTAACGGCTGAGAACACCCTGGTAGTCTGCATGGCCCTTGGCACTGAGGATGTAGCTGTAATGGACGGACAATCCCCGGCGCCGCAATGCAGTGGCGCTGTGGGACATGGCGGCTGCCAAGCGTTTGCTTAGCTGTTCGGTGACACTTACCTTGCTGGCTGTATCGATCATCAACGTCCCGTCGCGAACGATGTCGTCGAAAACCAAACTGGTTTCATCGCGGGGTACGTTGGCACTGTCGAGGCCGGCCACCGTGATGCCGATAAAATCACGGTTCTGATAGCCGGCTTGGGCGATCTGAATGATGTTTTCCTCGATACCAAACGCCCGCATGAAGTCACCGACGAGATAGGTTTGGATCTGCGGGATCGGCAAGGGCGTGGGGCCCAATTTCGGGATGTGTTTTGGGGTGAGAGTTGGTTTCATCACTGGCTCCTCAGCGCAAAGGATTGAACGCGAGACGCGGTCGGTAGTGGTTCTTGGGGGTGCTGCGCACGCGCTGACGTGCGAGCCGCCACAAGCGCAGCGTGTGCAGGGGGACATGGCTTGGCCACATTGCCTCCACGGCGGCGTGGGTGAGTTCACCGTCAGGCAAATTGCGATCAAGCACATCGGACACCAGGTCGTTCTTGAGTGCGGCCCAGAACGCGATCGGCTGGTGGGCATAGACCCACGCGAGATATCGCAATGCGGCACGCTCACGACAGGAGGTCGATGCGAACAAGGCCTCAATGATCTGCTGTTTTTCAGCCCGGGTGGGCTCATGTGTGAACCGCGCGGCGCGCATGTCGCGAAACAACGATGGCGCGGTGTGTGAGAAGTCATTCCCCGTAAAAATAAACGGAATCGGGGTCCCACATTGGCTACGGTATTTTCGCGGTGGGTCTGCGATGCGCTGCAATTCCGCAGTGAGCAAATCGGAATTCACCGTTCGGCCGACGTGAGATTGGGTCGTGCCAACGATGCTTTGATGGAAGTCATCGAGGACAACGGCCACACGCGCTCCGGTAGAGTGGGAATACGCCACCAGGTGATCGAGCAGCTCGGACAAGGCTTCCGTTGCCGCGTTTTCGGTGGAGCCGGCGAGCTGTGCCCCCGAGATGGTGGCAACATGAAATCCAGCGCGCAACAGCCCATCGGTTGCGAGGACCGACTTGCCTGTGCCTGCGGGTCCGTCGATCAGAGCAAACAATTCGCAGGTGTTACGTGTCCGCGTGGCGAGCAACTTGGCAACGTGACGGCGGATAAAGTTTTCGGCCTTACGGAACACAAGGCCATCAGGACATATGAGTTGTCCCGGTGCGCGGATCATGCCGGCGACCGGACTGATCTTTTGCAGCGGCGTGGGGGCCAACAAAGCCATGGGGATTATTCCTCATCATTGTATTGGTTGAGGTCGAACGCAGGTTCCACAAACTCGTCGAGTGACAGCGCGGTGACCTGGGTGTCGTCATCGTCGGTACTTGCAAAAAGCTGAAGCAGCTCCTCGTAGGCCTGCCGTTCGATCTCGGGGTCACCGATTGGTTCGAGATCCGCTGGGGCTGGTAGTGGGTCGTCATCGCCTGGCGCTGGCATCAGCAAATCGTCTTCTTCACGAAGGGTTTTCGCAGCGATCCAATCTTTGGGGTCAGGTTGAGACATGGATGTCGTCCTCTCAATGGAGATGGGGAAGATGAGCCGACGCCCGCATGTGCCGGGCGCCGACATCGCGGTGTTGCGGTTAATCGATCACGGGCGCGGGAAATGGCACTGACCCTGCCAACAGCGTGTAACGGATCTCGTCCTTCTTCCGGTTGTAGGAAGGCTGGACAATCTGGAACACATAGGCTTCGTCTTTTTGAAGTTCCGGCGGAGCCATGCCGTCTGGCAGCGATATGGACTCGCGGGTGACGGTCCCGTCGCCATTGTTGACGAGCACCTTGATTGATTTCAGCGGCTTGACCTTTTCCGACTTTGGATCGATCCAATCAAAACGGTCATGCATTTCGAAAATTCCGCCGATAAAGTGTCCTTGCAGATGCGTAGGCATAGGAAGTCTCCAGGTTGAAGGTTGAACGCATTACAGGCCAGTCTTGGTGACTGGTTTCGGACGAGCGGTTAAGACCGCGCGAAACTGGTGAGCGATGTGTTGCGCCTCGGGATCGGAGGCGATGGTGGCGTTGATGCGTCCCGCACGGACCTCAACGACCGTGAGCGGCACGACCGTTGGCTTCAAAATCGTGAGGGCGTGGAAATCCGCGAAATCCAGCAAGTCTTCGGCAGCAATAAACAAGTCCGCCGGTTGCCCCGCTGCTGATGCGCCACGAAGCAGAAGTCCTCGGGCTGGATAACAACCTGATCGCGTCAGATCTTGCAGGTCGAGCGCACTGGCACTGCCAAGGGAAACCAGAAACAATCGCGGGCCAAAGGAGAGATGATCAGGCATCACGATCTCCTGTTTGTTCGCGGGCTTTGAGTTCGGCTTTCGCTAAGGCAAACAACCCGCCAAACCGCATGGTTCGACGCTTGTAAAGTGTGATGGCCAAGTGGCCGATGACCGTGGGGTCAGTGCGGATGCCAAAGGGCGATTTTTCAAAGACCTTTTGAGGGGCAAACGCATATTTTGTAATTTCTTTAATTCCGGAATTCAGATTATCCGTATCGCCGCCGGGACCACGCAGGCGCCGAATATCTACGATTGGATCGTACGAGACACGTAAGGATGCCTTCCAAATAGCTTTAAGTTGGCGTTGCGAGAGATATCGGCCGGCTTCCAATTTGAAGTAGTCCGGTGCAGCCACGATGGAGTGGGAGTGCACGCCTGCTTGAGGGTTCTCCTTGGAGCCACGCAGGGCGGTCTCGATGCTGGTCACATGACCTTTGAAGGATTCGGCAATCTTCTCTGAGCGCCAGAACCGCCGCAACGCGGCTTCATGATCCTGAAACATCGTCCGGAGTTCGGAGATTGGACGATTAGCGCTTGTTGCCGTGAACATCAGGATGGGAACGTTTGGTTCCCATTCACGGACAATCTGGAGCAGGGCGGCAGCGGTCTTCGCCTGCTTTGCGGCGCGCTGTCGGGCACACCCAACACACACATTGCCGCGACAGCGTCGCTTGTTAGAAATGGTCAGGCGGGTGGGCTCCCCAGGCGGGGTCTCAAGTTTGATATGTGTGCTTGCGGCACAGGTCGTTGCACGACGCGCCTGCGTCGCTAGCTTTTGACGGTATGGGGCAAAGCAAGGATCAGCGGCGGCAAGTGTCAGGGCATCCGCCGTGGCCTGTTGCGAAGCCTTGGCCAACAAAGCCCGAAGAAAACGGCGTATGATCGGTGAGGCGGAATGCCAATCGTATGTGGAGCGAGGACCGGTCATCGGTTGCCCTCCTTGCGACGGACGGCATGCTCGCTTGTCGAGCGCACCCGATGCTCATCGAGCCATGACAGAAGATCACAGAGACGATATCGGACTGGCGCGGCGCGGCCTGTTCCGATCTTTAAAAACGCCGGCCCCGACTGATTGAGGCGCATGCGGGCCAGCGTTGAATAGGAAATGCCAAGGTAGTCAGCGGTCTGTGTTGGTGACAGAAGGCTCTCACCATGAATCGGATCGGAATCTTCCTCGTCTCGTTCCATCAAAGCCCCCCTGGTTTGGATGAATTCCATCTCAGGATATCGAGACGGGCTCTGTAGAGAAGGCACGCAGTTTGGCCGCTAAGTGCAAAAATACGCAGGGTGGGAGAGTTGGGAGACCCCATGGACGTAACTGACGACCTGGCGATCATTCAGCTTTTGCGAATCACGCAAGAGGTGCCCGTCAAGGACCTATTTTTGCCCACGGGGCTGGATTGGCGACCTTGTGCAAAACTGTATCATCAAGATCGGGCGAAAGTGATTCGGGGGATGGATATGGATGGACCGCAGGACGATGAGGGTAGTGAGAGCAGTCAAGGCACATCAAAGAAAGCAACATTAGGATTTCGAGAAAGAAGATTGGTGGATGCGGCGGAACACATTTTCCGATTGAACACAGACTTTGTCACAAAGCGCCTGGAAAGCCTGCTGAAGCTAAGTCAAAAGCAAGTAAAGAATTTGCGAAGGAATAAAGAATACATCTTAAAAACATCACAGCAGACGCAAGAAAACGCGTTGGACATATACCGCCGATTTGGCGGAAAACGATCCTCGTTAAGCGTGCTGTATGACACGGGGCTGGGACTGCTGAACGCGAAAGACGCGCAAAATTCTCTTGCCGCGTATGTTGGCAGGTATCACGCCTATCGGTTGGCAAATTCGGCAGGAGGGCTGGTAAAAGGCTTGTTCGATATTGCATACCGAGACGACCATGAAGGTTACTTCTTCCGGCATATCAGTCATCAAACAAAGCCCAATGATCCCTCAGGGAAAGCGCATGAACTTGTGCATGAGGGACCTGTGTACGGGCTTACAGGCCGGCTTTACTTTGTTGGTTTGGGAGTCGACTTGGAGGGTTGCTATTTGCGGCCGATGATCATGCGGGCAGTTGATCAACCCCATCGCAAACCACTCATCGGAATCGTGCTCACGGAAACCTTTGAACACATACCCTTGGCATCCAAAACGGTTCTTGTGCACGAGCAATACCTCAAAGTGTTGGCAGCTTCATTTGGCAACGGGCCCAAACTGGATGAGCATATTTGCAGCTTATTGAAAAGTGAAAGCGTGAATAACGACATTGTATTTGGTTGGTCAGAAAATCACGGGGCAAATCCAGCCGAATGACATAAACGGCAAATCAAAGGGTTTGTAGTGCAATCTTGACAATCAACCGCATACGGATTATATATTTCCTCACGGTTGTTAAGTTAACAAAGGGCATCGCGCGAACGATGCCCTTTTTTGTTACCTGCTGAACGTCAGCGCGAGCAAGACTCGCAGCTTTCCGAACCACAGGCACAGTGTGCCGTGTAGTTTCATGGCAACTGCTCCTTTCGGTTGTTAAGTTACGGAGCGCCATGCCACAGCGGCG
>LOEV01000130.1 GCA_001516065.1 Alphaproteobacteria bacterium BRH_c36 | reverse complement strand
AAATCGAACGAGGTTGCGGCTATGGTGCGATTTAGGCGCGACGGGACACTAGTGCATGTACGGCGAACTGCCGCCCTGCGGGCCGGACGGGGTGCTGAAAAAGTAACCGTGGTCGAAAGGACCGGATTTAGTCTGACGGTCCAGATATGGATCACTGTAGGCGCTCGTGCCGCCGTAAAGGCTGTTTGAGTCTCCGTACGTGTTGATCGAATCTTCGTAGGTGTACGAATAGCCGCCACGTCGCTTGACGTAACCTTTCACTTTCGGACTACCGCGATAGTATTGCGAACTTGGGTGCGCGCCTTCGCCCTTGTAGCCGCGGCTGCCCGCGTTGGCTTCGATGCCGAAAGCAAATACGCCGGCGAGAACCGCAACGCCGACCAACAAACGCTTCATGACCTGACTCCTGACCCCGCAAACCGGTTGAGGCTGATAAACTACTCCACTGTGAAGAAAGTTCACGTTGAACTTTCCCCATGGTGAACCGAAAGTAAATGCACAACCGGGTGTGGCTGCGTGATCGGTCTACTTGCAGGCCTTCTGATGCGCGACACAGTGCGTCCCAAAGGTCGCTGCCTCGCACTTCATCGTGACCTTGCCGGAGGCCGTCCAGCCGTTGGCCTTGATCTGGTTATTGAGCGCGGCATTGGCCATGAACTGTGCCAGATCTTCGGTCAGCATGGTGGCTTCTCCGCCTGCCTTGACGCAAGATCCAGCCTCTGCGCCCGTCGAGATGGCGACTGCACCGAGGATTGCGGCAGTAAGTACGAGAGATCTCATATCAACTAACTCCAATAGTGCCAGGATGCCCCGGCGTTCCCTGCAAAGCCGACCCCGGCGGCATTTCGCCGGAGGATCCGCCTTTCCGGCCTGACCGTTACGCGGGCGGTGTGAGAGGCCGGTTTGCTCATGTCACTTCTTGCAGATCTTTGCTTGGCCCGTGCATTCATAGCCAAGCCCGCCTTCCTTGCACTTGTACTTGCGCTTGCCGAAGTCGTAGCCCGACGTCTTACCGGTCGCCATCCACTCCGCCCAGGCGCCCCAGTCGGTCGATTGCAACAGGACTTCGTCAACCTGGAACTTGGCCCCTTCAAGTGTACCGGCCGTCCCCTGGCCTGCCTTCATGAAGCATTCCCCGGCGCTTGCTGCAAAACCCGACCCGCTCAGCAGAACGGCAGCAACAGCGATCATCGCCGAACGACGCATATTGGTCCCCATGGTATCTTCTCCTGAATCTAACACCTGCCCCGCGAGGCAACGTCCTCGTGGCGAATACCCTGCCGTATCGGAAGGAACTTTCCTATCGGGCTTCAATGTCAATCAACAGCAAGTAGCGTTTTTCACTCTCAGCCGTTGCCGCCGCGCTACGACCCGGCATTGTATTTTTCTCGATCCAATTTGTTCCGCCAGACTATAAGGCCGTGATTTCGAAGCCCGCACCGGCACCTTCGCGGAGAACGCCGACCAGTGCCGGCAGCACACGTTCGAGATCGTCGCTGAGGGTAAAGGGGGGATTGAGTATAACGAGCCCATGCCCGTTGAGGCGCTCGACGTCGTCTGGCGCCCGCACATAGAATTCGACAGCCATCAGCTTGCCGAGGCCGAGCCCGCCTAACTCGCGCTTGAACCGGCTGATCGTTCGCGGATCCTTGATTGGAAACCACATCAGGAACGTGCCGGTTTCAAATCGTTTGACGCCCTGACGCAGGCCCGCGAGTAGCCGGTCCAATTCGCCCGGTTCCTCAAATGGCGGATCAATGAGCACGACACCGCGCCGTTCCTTCGGCGGCAGCACGGCTTTCAGCGCAATATACCCGTCAACCCCCATCACCTTGGCATTTTCGAAGCGCCCGAGCACACGCTGCAGGGTCCTGCAGTCTTCCGGATGCAGTTCGTTTGCGATGAGAAAGTCCTGCGCGCGCAGCAGCCGCGCCGCAATTAACGGACTGCCGGGATAGTGCAGCAACTCGCCCCGCCGCTCCTCCCCTGTTCCGGCGCCACGCATGTCTTCGTCTATGCCAACGATGAGGTCGAGATAAGGGCTCAGCACCTCTGCGGCATTTTCCGGCAGTTCCGCTGACAGCAGCCGCCCGATGCCGTTACGCCACTCGCCGGTCTTTTGCGCTTCAGTGGAACCGAGATGATAGACCCCCGCCCCGGCATGCGTATCGATCACCCGGAAAGGCGTCAGCTTGCGTTTGAGGTAGGTGATCACCAGCGTTAAGATGAGATGCTTTAGGACGTCGGCGAAGTTGCCGGCGTGATAGACGTGGCGGTAGTTCATCGATCGACCCGAACGAGATGCCGCACAGGCGTCCCGGCTCGTATGTAGTCGGCTCCGCCAGAAACGCTCATGCTTTCTTTTCCCACCGGCCTTGCGCGTTCTGCTGCCAGTAGGTTACCGCACAGCCGGCGTCCTTCGCCGCCTTCCACTGCTTTCGCGCTCGCGCCAAGGCGTCCTTGTCGTGCCCGTCGAACAGGTGGACGACGCGTATAAAGCCCTCGAAATTATCAAGTTCCGCGCCGTCCACGAGAAACACGACGCGTGCCCCGTTTGGCGTTTCATCTCCGGTGGTCAGGTAGACCGGCTGCATCTCGGCCGAACCATCTTTTGTCGTTCCGTGCGGCAGAAAGCTGTCGTCGCGGTAGGTCCACAACGCCGTATCGAGCGCCTCGAGGCGTTCTTCGTTGCCGGAACGCACCACCGCTTTCCAGCCCCGATCGAGTGTCTTTTCAAGGAGGCTTGGAAGCACGCGGTCAAGCGGCTGCTGTTCAAGATGATAGAACAGGACTTCAGTCACTTTCGACCTACGCTTCCCCGCATGCCTGCCGCGAACCTGGCGCGGTAGCGGAACGTTGCGCGGTGACTGCGGGATACGCACTGGCTCGCCGCTGGCTCATGAGCGAGTTCGCGATCCTGACCGAAACAGCAAACCCACAGCATGACCGACATCCATTGCTTCGAGCGATCGGATGTCGCTCCAGCGCCGATCAGCGCCGCCGTGCCTTGCTCAGCAGACTGCGCGGCACCATGCCGTTATCGACCAGTTCGCGCACGCACACGTTGGAAAGCCGTTTGCCGTTCGAGCGCATGCATCGGTCGAGTTTCGAAGAACCGATCTCGTAACCGGGGCAGAACCTTTTGTAGTCGCCGCTGCAAGCCACTTTGACCGAATCCGGTACAGCTCGCTTCGCCGTCGCCTCACTGGCCGAAATCCAGTTGACGAGCGCAAGCGTGACGACGAACGCGACACTCAGGCCCGCATGAACAAGACCGGTTGTTGAAATTAGTCTCATGGGTTGCAAGACCTCTTGCACATAATGACCACCACGGCGCGCCTGCGATCAGGAACCGAGCGCACCCTACCTCCCACCTGCGAAATGACTGCCTGGAGCATTTCGTGGCGAATCGAACTGCCTCCGATGCTCACCGATTGCGACGCTTCGATGACGCAAAGGGATTTTCGCCCTTCCGTAGATTGAGACGAATCGGCACACCGGGCAAGTCGAATGCGTCGCGCAAGCTGTTTGTCAGGTAGCGCAGGTAGCTGCGCGGCACTTCTTCGGGTCGCGAGCAAAAAGCAACGAAGGTGGGCGGACGAGCCGACGGCTGCGTTATATAGCGGATTTTGATGCGCCGGCCGCCGACAGCCGGCGGCGCATGCTTAGCCACCGCCTCCTGCAACCAGCGGTTCAATTCCGGTGTCGAAATGCGCCGGTTCCAAAGCTCATAGGTTTCAAAGATCGCCTTCGTCAGTTGATCGAGGCCCTTTTCAGCCAGCGCCGATATCGTCACAAGCTTGACCCCGGGGACCTGTGACAATCGGATTTTCAGGCTTTCCCGCATCGCTTTCAGCCGTTCCTGCTTGTCGGTGACGAGGTCCCACTTGTTGACGGCGATGACGAGCGCGCGCCCTTCGCTTTCCACCAGATCGCCGATCGTCAGGTCCTGGTTTTCAAGCGGGCATTCAGCATCAACCATCAGGACCACGACTTCCGAAAAGCGGATGGCGCGGATGGAGTCGCTGGCCGACAGCTTCTCGGCCTTCTCGCTGATCCGCGCCTTGCGCCTCAGCCCGGCGGTATCGAACAGCCGTAGCTCGCGCCCGCCGATGGTAACGTCCGTGGACACAGAGTCCCGCGTCAACCCGGGTTCAGGCCCGGTGATCATGCGGTCTTCGCCGATCAACGCATTGACCAGCGTCGATTTTCCCGCATTCGGCCGCCCGACCACGGCAACCCGCAGCGGCCGGTCCAGTACCTGCTGGCGTCGCGCCTCTTCGAGCTTGCGCTGCGCGTTCTTGTCGCCGCCGCCCCGCCGCCGGCGCTCTCGTTTCTGATACTCCTCCTGAAGGCCCAACGCCGCCAGCATGTCCGAGATCAGTTCGCCGATGCCTTCGCCATGCTCGGCCGATGTCGGAATTGGCGTTCCCAGGCCCAGTTCGAATGCTTCATAGAAGCCATCCTGCCCGGCCCGGCCTTCCGACTTGTTGGCGACCAGGATCGAGGGCTTGCCCGAGCTGCGCACGATGCGCGCGAACACGTCGTCGGCCGGTGTCACGCCGTCGCGCGCGTCGATGACGAACAACACGAGGTCAGCCTCGCTGATGGCCAATTCGCTTTGTTGGCGCATCCGCGCCTGGATCGAACCGGCCGCCGCCTCTTCAAGCCCCGCCGTATCGACAAGCACCACCCGGTGCTGACCAAGCTCTGCCTCGCCCGCGCGCCGGTCGCGCGTCAGCCCCGGCAGGTCGGAGACGAGCGCCGTCTGTTTGCCGGTCAGCCTGTTGAACAGGGTCGATTTGCCGACATTAGGCCGGCCGATGATTGCAATCATCGGCATCCTGTCGTCGCTCGCCGAGCCGTCGGGCTCGAAATCATCGTCGATTGAAGAAGAGGACATGACTGTCTATGGCACGGCACGCCCCGGCCGCACAATCGTTCCAGTGGGGCAGGTAAACAGGCCCCCCCACCAATCTTCACGCTACACCGCAGCAAGAAGCTGGCGGCAGCTCGCCGTAATCCGCCATCGTCGCGCACATTCGCGATCAGTTAAGGGTTACCAGCGTCGCATCGTCACGCAAAACATACATGCGGCCTTGCGCCACTACCGGCGGAATGAAGACCTCGCCGCCAAGGTCGCTTTGCGTCACGACCCGCCCGGTGGCCGCATCGACGCCGATCAACTGACCCTTTCCGGACGCCAGCCATAACAGCCCGCCCGCCAGCGTCGGTCCCGACCAGACCTTGCCGCCCGACAGGTTCATGGTCCAGCGGGTGTTGCCGGTGGCCCGGTCGACCGCCATCAGCTGGCCCCCAGTATCGACGACGAAAACCGAATCTCCGGCCACCCAGGGCCGCTGGGTCCCCGGCACGTTGAGCTGCCAGATCCGCTCCCCGGTCGCCGCATTAGTCGCAACCATTCGGCCGGAATGGCCAACCGCGAACACCACCCCGTCCTTGATCGCCGGTGATGCCGCGTCACGCAACGAAGCCATCTGTGACATGGTGCGGCTGCGCGACAGGTTTTCCGACCAGCGCGCGGAGCCGTCGGCAACGCTCAGCGCCAGGAGGTCGCCGGACGGATAGGGCACCGCAACGATATCACCATCGACCGCCGGGCTGACATTCATGACGAGGCTTGAGTTCTGCGGCAGCCCGCGCACGACCCAGAGTTCGCTGCCGTCGACGCCGTTGAGACAATAGAACCGGCCCTCCATGCTGATGATGAAGACGCGGTCACCAGAAACCGTCGGAGCCGCGCGAACCGGTGTGCCGAGGTTCTTTTCCCAAAGGGGCTTGCCCGTTGCCGGATCGAGTGCGGCAACGCGTCCAAAACCGCTGACCGCGTAGAGCCGACCGTTTTCGGCCGCCACTCCGCCGCCGAACCCGCCGCTCGCGCTTGACGAGAACGTCATTGAGGACATGAAACCGGTGCCTGCATTGGCTTCCGATTCGGGCACCAGCGACGTGCGCCAGACGGCCGAACCGCCGGAAGCCGAAAAGGCCGAAACCTGACCTGCTGCGTCTAGCGTGAACACCCGGCCGCCGTAGACAACCGGCGTCGCTGTCACCCGGCCGGCCTTGCTCGAGCCGGTTCCTGCATCGGCCGTCCAGGATTTCTTCAGGCTGGTGTTGAGCACCAGATGGACCGGCGCGTTGCCGGCGGTGCCGCCGGGTTGCGACCAGTCGTCGTTGACAACCGGAGCCGGCAAAAGGATCGGCGTATCCGCAGCCGCCAGTTCCTGCGGCTGCGTTTCGTTGAGCTGCAAAACCGGTAAACGGCGCCCAGGCAGCGGGGCTTGTTTTTCGGCGAAGGGATTGAGATCGCCGATCTTGGGCAGGCTTGGCAGGCTGTCGGCGCAGCCTGTGAGGGTAAGCGAAAGAGCAACGCCGATGAACAGAGCGGCGCCGAATCGTCTTCGCACCCGGTGTCGTGTTCTCGTCATCACCGTTTCCCCTCGGTCATATCCGGCACGATGCCGGCCCCGTCTGGTTTACTTCGGCGGCGCTTCAGCGCCAGCCGCGTCGACTCCCGCGGCCGCCTCGCCTTTCGGGACTTCACCGCCTTCGGCATTTTCCGGCGTGGCCGCGCCGGCCGCAGCTGCACCCTCGCCACTTGCCATCTGCAGCATCCTCAGGTTCGCCCGCTGCCGCATCGCCGGCGGCACATTGGGCTCAGCGAGAATCTTTTCGTAGGCCGCCTTCGCCTCGTCCGGCTGCCCCGCCTCTATCGCGGCAACTGCGAGCAGCTCCAATGCATTAAAACGCCACGGCTCGCCGTCTTTGATAAAAGGTTCAAGGCGATTCTGCATCTCTTTAAAGTCGGCTTCCCCAACGCGCAGCGCGGAGGCCTGCAGCTCCGCGAAGCCACGGATCAACTCATCGGCGCCATCGCGCTTCGACACCTTCTCGAATGCGCCGACAGCTTCCTGCGGCTTGCCCTGCTCCATCAGCGTCGCGGCATACTGCATTTCAGCTAGCGCGGCATAACCAGACGGACCTGACTTTGCGATTTCGGAGAACTTCGCTGCAGCTTCGTCGAAATTCTTGTCGAAGACGGCGTCAAGCGCCTTTTCGTAGGACGCGCCCGCTTCCTGGGCGGCCCGCGTGTTCATCGTAGTCCAGATCTGAAACCCGGCCACCGCAGCGACGACCAATGCGCCGGCGCCGACAATCAGCACGCCATAACGCTTCCAAATATTCTCCACCCGCTCACGGTCGAGTTCTTGCTTGATTTCCCGCAGAAAACTGTCGTTGCTGTCGACCATGTCGCTTGCTTTTCTCGTTCTTGGTTTTTTCCAACGGATGCCGTCTGCCATATGCAGGCGGCTATTCCTCGCAGGCCAAACGCTCATTGATCCGGCTAACCGCGTGATTGATAACGCTTTATGCCCTCAAAGCAATGCCCGATCCAGTCCGCCGGAGCCAATCCCTGACTGTCCGTCCTGCCATAACGGGCAACCCCCACCCGCCAAAGCCGCCGCACTTCACCGTTCAGGTGCTGCCCGTTTTCGGCTTTTTCGTGTCCCGCACGCCCTTGTTGGCGCGCGCGCCTTCGCCGCCGCCTGCCTCGCTTTTCATCGCATAAGTGTGCTGCGAGGCCGGGAAACTGCGCTTGCGCACCTCTTCGGCATACCAGCCTATCGCCTTATCGATTGATTCGCCGATGTGGCCGAATTCCTTGACGAACTTCGGCACCCGCGGTGACAAGCCGAGCATGTCTTCCATGACGAGGATCTGGCCATCGCATTCGGCAGACGCGCCGATCCCGATCGTGGGAATGGAAATCGCCTGCGTGATGCGTCGCGCCAACGGCTCAGCTATGGCTTCGAGCACCACGGCGAACGCACCCGCATCGGCGACGATCCTGGCATCCTCCTCGATCGCCGCCCACTGTACTTCTTCGCGCCCCTGCGCCTTGAACCCGCCAATCACGTGGATCGACTGCGGCGTAAGGCCGATATGGGCCATGACCGGTATCCCGCGATCGACCAGATACCTGATCGTCTCTCCCATGCGCCGTCCGCCTTCGAGTTTGACGGCCCCGCAATCGGTTTCCTTCATCACCCGCGCAGCATTGCGGAAGGCGACTTCCGGGCTCTCTTCGTAAGATCCGAACGGCATGTCGACGACGACGAGCGCACGCCGCGCGCCGCGCACGACCGCTCTGCCGTGCATGACCATCAACTCGAGCGTCACTGGAACGGTGGTCTCGAAGCCGTGCATGACCATGCCGAGACTGTCTCCGACCAGCAGGAAATCGCAATATTTGTCGGCGATCGCTGCGGTGTGGGCGTGATAGGAGGTCAGCGAGACGATCGGCTCGACGCCCTTCTTGGCAGCTATATCAGGCGCCATCATGCGTTTTTGCACCGGCGCGCCGGGAGTGGATTGGGACGACATGGACGGAAACGTTCTCCTGGAGTTGTGTGGCCGGGCAGAACCGTACTTCCGCCGCGGGCGCCAACCCTACACATACAGCGGCGACTTCGCCATGCCGGCTTGCCGACCCCGCGTCCTGCCGCCCGCTGATGGCTTGGCTCCAGCCAACGCAGTTGACCTCTTGCAACAATAGGAAATTGAACTGTTCCGATGACGCTCGGATCGGTTGCAAGCAACCAATCGTGTCTGGTAACGAATATTTGGTCACAGCCTAAGTGCTGGTTAGAATTTTCACGCTAGTGTTCTGGATAATTCCTTGGTGCCGTTCGTTAACCGGCTGTGAACCCAGGACGCAAACAGGAATTTGGCTGGCTTTCCGCCGGTGGCGATAGGGGAGTGGCGATAGGGGAGCGGCGATAGGGGAGCGGCGGTACGGGAACGACGGTACGGGAACGAAGTGTCGGAGTCGGACCACTGGCCTCACGCCTAGGATCAGGCTCTTATGGCGAGCGGGCGATGTTACCGCAGTCGACAGAACGGGTGTATAGGCTTCATGATCAAGTCATTGAGTAATTATCGCGGCTTCGCCGCTACTTCAGCAAAATTCGCCGTTTCAGCTCTGGCCTGCTTCGCCATTATCGCGGGCACAGCCCCAACCGATGCGGCCAAGCGCGGGACCAAAACCAGCGCGCCTGCCCCGAAGGCCGAGGGTCCTTTGACGCTGATGGTATCGCTGCAGCGCCAGCGCGTCGTCGTCTACGACAAAAACGGGCAGGTCACATCCGCTCCCATCTCCTCCGGGACGAAGAGCCATCGTACACCGACCGGTGTCTTCTCCATCCTTCAGAAGCGCCGCCGCCACTTTTCGAACCTTTATGGCGGCGCGCCGATGCCAAACATGCAGCGCATCACCTGGTCGGGCGTCGCCCTTCACGCTGGCCACCTTCCTGGCTACCCCGCTTCGCATGGCTGTATCAGGCTGCCGCACAGCTTTTCAAAATCGCTCTTTGGCCTGACCAGTCTCGGAAACCGCGTCATTGTCACGAACGCTGAAGCCGTGCCGCAGTCGTTCACCCATGCGAAACTGTTGCGCCCGCTGCCGCCTGGAGATCCGGCTGCCGTCACGCATGACAAGTCGAAGTCGGAACAAAAAGCAGCCAGCGCCGCCAACATGCTGCTCGGCGTTTCCCCCGCTCACGCCAGCGAATATGAAGGGCTACCCGACGGTCTGGAGCGCACGCGAGCAGCCGTCGAGGCCTACCGTGAGCGCGAAATCGCGATGCTTGAAGCGGCAATCGCAACGGCCGAAACGGAGCACAGCGATATGGCCGGCGAGTTGAAGGTCGCAAACGACGACCTGCAGGAAACAATCAAGGCGGAACATCTGCTGCGGCCGGAAGCCGGCAGGATTGCAAAGCGCCTCGGTGACGCCGAGGACGGCATGGCCGCTTCGAAGCGAAAGTTCCGCGACTTCATCTTGCGGGCTTCAACGCTTCAGTCTCCCGTTGAACGGTCTCAGGCCCATTACGAAGAAGAAGCGCTCGAAGCCGAAGCGCTTCAACATATGAATGAATTCGATCTGGCGCGCGCCGACCTCGAAGCGCTTGACAAGATCCGCGCCGAGCGGAAGGCGGCCGTCGTTGCGGCGACCGCTCTCCGTGACACCTTGAAAAGCCGCTACGCGACGGCGCAGTCGGCGCTGCTCAATACCCGCGAGCGCCTCGACACCGCCAAGAAGGCTTTCGAGCGCCGCAAGCTACCGATCACGGTCCTCTTTTCCAAGCATTCCAATAAGATGTACGTGCGTCAAGGTTATGACCCCGTCCTGGAAGCCGACATCAGCTTTGACAATCCGCAGGCCCCCGTCGGCACGCAAGTCTATCACGCCGTTGATTACTCGGACGATGGCAAGGATCTCAGGTGGCAGGCCGTGACGGCAGCCCAAAAAAACCTGAAGGTCACCAAGTCGAGAATGACGGGCAAATCCCGCAAGGCCGACACGGGACCGGCATTCGATTCCGCCTGGCCGGCGCAGACGCCAGGTAACGGTCTGGACCGCGTCAGCATGCCCGACGAAGTCCGCGATAAACTCGCTGAATTGCTGAAACCCGGCTCAGCCATCATCGTTACGGACGAACGCAAAAGCTACGAAACCGGCAAGTACACCGATCTGATCATTCTCACGAACTGAGGACCGCCGGTCGCTACCGCAGTTCGGCCGCTACGAGGGGTTTTGTTTGCACTGCTCGTGGAGTGGTTCGCGCGGCCGTCGCCACGTTCTTGCGAGATCCGATGTCGCGTTTCCAATCGATCCATTATCTCGTTCATTCCGCAGTGGCGTTCATTTGCTACGTCGCACTGACACAGCTTGAATCGGTCGACAGGTTCATCGCCAATACGCCGATCATCCAGGAATATCCCTTTCTCCAACTCTCGGTACGACGACGAGCGGCCAATAGCCTAAAAACCGGGAATGCCGCCGATTTTACGCCGAGCGCCGCCGCTTCGGACTCATCTTCGACCGCCTGCCGAAGACCGACGCCGAACGGATAGCCGCCGCCGAGGAACTTTGGCACCGCCTGCAACCGCAATTGCCTCGCCTGTTGCAGCAGGTCGTCTCGAAAGACTGGATCTAAGCGAGGTTCATCCTGGCAACCGGATCAGCCGGCACCAGTCCGACGGTCCAAACGAGCAGATCTTGCCGGTTCATCAGCCATGGAGACATTATCCTATGACCGGCACGCCAATCAGGTAGGGATGCCCGTAGAAGGCCATCAGCAGATAAACAGTGAGCCCGACGCCGACCACAATTGCGTCGTTCAGCACCGGGACCCCCTCAGCATTCC
Source organism: Alphaproteobacteria bacterium BRH_c36 (assembly GCA_001516065.1). GTDB lineage: Bacteria > Pseudomonadota > Alphaproteobacteria > Rhizobiales > Hyphomicrobiaceae > Filomicrobium. The sequence goes on along the minus strand of LOEV01000130.1, from coordinate 1,754 downwards.
GCCCCATATCGCCGCGCCGCTTTAGCGAGATCCGATCGAACACCGCATAGGCCAGGAACGAGCCGAACAGCACGAGGGAGGCGGCATCCCCATTCGCCATCAGGTGTGCAAGCGCCCAGATTTTCACCGCCACTAGCATAGGATGCTTCAGCGCAGCCCCTATCCGCGAAGGAATGTAGGCGGCGGCGAGGAAAATGAACGAAACCAGCATCAACGCCAGCGCCAGATGCTTGCTCCACACCGGTGCCTCGAACAGCACCGGATTCTTCGAGCCGAGATAGTGCTGCATTCTCCCGTAGCCCATCACGATTACGACGAACGCCGCCAGCGAGGCCGCCGCGAAGACGCCCTTGTAGGGGCCCTCGCCGAACCGCGCGATGAGCCCGTTGCGAAGTTCCCGGTTGGCGGGAATGAGATGGATAGTGAAGAACGCGACCAACCCGACAATCAAAAGCACCATAACGTAACCCCCCATTTCGGTTCGGCATGGGCAACAGCATCCCATGACGACACTCGCGGCAAAATCGATGCGACTTCATGCCATGCCAGCTACTGACAGGCTACACACTCCTATGCCGCCGGCCGGTCAAATTTGGAGCAGACGCCTACGGAACATATTGCCTTGGAGCAACAGGCAATATATTGTGGATAACTGACCGGGGCGGGTTCGGTCAAAAGCGTCATAAGTGCACGCGGAAACGGGGAAGTGAGCCTGAGTAGCGGCGGGCTTGGGGTCGATGGAGGGTGTATGAGTGCTCCAGTGACCCATAATCGGCAGGTCAGCCTGCCGACATGGACGAACCTAACCTGCCTTGCCGGCGGGGAGCGTATGCAATGATGTTCCAGATTTTCGCCACCGGCACGAGAAGCGCGGGGCGTCGCGAGAATTTGTCTCGCGCGATCGAATTGGTTCCCATCGACGCGGAAACAGACGTCGACGAAGACACTTCCCTTCGCATCGAGAAGGAATTGGCTGTCCTCCTTGCCCGCAAGCCCAGGCACCGCAAGAAGACAGCGGCCACCGACGCCGGCCACGACGATGAAGCTCCATTGGCGCTCACAGGCAACGATGTCGACAGCACGCCCGCCAAATCCGACGAAGCCGCAGCACCACCATCAGCACGCAAAGCAGCCGCTCGGAAGGTCAGCGACGTCGAATTTGCAACGGTCAACAGCGGCGATTCTTCGACGCGCGACAGGTGGATGAAATCGACTCGTCGCAGCCGCCGCTCGAATCTCTTCCGAAAGACGGCATCAGTCGTCATCACATTTACCGTCACCGCGTTCATCATCTCGATTGTTGCGGCAATCCTGTTCGGCCTGCCGAAGGGCTTCAAGGACCTGCTCGCCTCGAATGCACGCACCGCGACAATCGCCGGCAAGGTCGACGCGGCAGTCACGCCCGAGCCCGTATCGCCACGCATGAGGTGGGTATCGAACTAGAGTAACATCCGATCTGACGGAACCGCCGAAGGCGATTCCTGGATCGGATAAAGTTGCTCTAGAATCATAATGTTAGAGAATCCTTATCCGATCCTCAGATCGCTGTTTGCGATCGCGTATGGTCGGATGATGCTCTAGGGCGCATTCACTCTTCATGGACTGCAGCCGCGCTTCTAAACTCTTTGTTTTGTCGCATGTTCGAACCGCAACTGTGCAACTCGCTTCGGCAAGACACCGCGCTCGCTTTTGCTGAACATGCTCTAGTGTAGCGCACCTGACGTTTGGTACCCGCTTACGGCTGGACTCGAAAC
>LOEV01000129.1 GCA_001516065.1 Alphaproteobacteria bacterium BRH_c36 | reverse complement strand
CGTCCGTTCGTTGGCCGCCGCGATTTCGGCGCGCAGCCGCTGGATCGTTTCGGTCTGTTCCTTGGTCTGTGACTCGAGTGAAGCGATCCTTGCGCGCATCGCCGTTTTGCCCTCGCGCAAGCCTTTATCGTCGCGCTCGGCATCCTTGTAGGCGGACAGTTCGGCACGCAGCTGCCTTAACTCGGTTTCCTTGTCCTCGTTCCCGGACTTGAGGTTTGCGATGTGTTGATCGAGCCGCGCCGCCGTCTCGTGACCGCTCTCGGCCGAATTCTGCAGCGAGCGCAGCCTTGCCTCGGCCTCCGACAGCTCATTTCGCAACCGCGCGATTTCCTCGTCGGGATTATACGCGGCAAGCCGTTCGTTGCCGGATTCGCTCAAAAATGATTGCGCGCTCAGCCCCTCGCCGGTCCGGCCGATCCCGACGCGGCTGCCGGTCCGTCCAAGCAGCCCCTGCAGCCGCGCAATCATCGAGGCCTGCTCGCGTGATTTTGCCCGCAAAGCCTCGAGCTCGGTGCGCAGTGCAATTTCGCCGTCCTGCCGGTCGTCGCCATAGCTGTCGCGCCCGCGTGCAGCCCGTGTTGCGAGTGCCGCGTTGAGCCGCAGGATCTCGTCGCGGCCCTTGGTGTTGATCTGGTTTGCCTCTTCCAGCGCCCGGCCCTGCCGTTCGGCGGTCTGCGCAAGCTGCGCGATCTCCCGGTCGCGCTGAAGCACGAGACGGCGGGCCTCCGCAAGGCGCGCTTCCACCCGCGGCAGCCTGTCCATGATGGTTTGCTCCAGGACCCGGTGCGCGTTCTCATGCTCTTCGAGGGATGAGCGCATGCGCTCGATATCCTCCTCGAGCGCCACGATCGCCGCATCCCGCCGGTTGATATCGACGCGCTGGCGGGCATGCGCCAGGTTGGCCTTCTCGAGCTTGCTTTCCAGTTCGTGCAGCGCCAGGACATATTCGGCTCGCAACCGGTCCTTGTCGGCGCGGATCTCGGCTTCGGTCAGCGGCATGGAGCGCTTGATGGCATCCGTCGTCAAACGCACGGTGCGGCGCTTATAGGCGGGCAGGATCAGCAGCCCGACGAGAGCGGCGATCAACAGTCCGAGCATCGTATGCATGATCGCTTCGATGCTCATCGCGCGCCCGTCCCCTTCTTCTCACACCAATAAAGCAACCGCAGTTCTCCACGTGTTTGATGCGGCGCCGGGTAATCGACCTTCGCCTTTCCCCTCGGGTATCCCTCCCGCACGGAACGTCGATCACGCATCCTGGCTCAAAATGGATTCCACGTCGGTGACCGGGTATACTTCAAATATCCGATGTTGGCACCCAGCCGAAGCCCGACGCCCGAACGAATCGGCGCCAGCGTCAGATCATCGCGCCTCATCACCTGCAATCCAACACCGCCGACGATGTAGGCCGAACCCTGCACGCCGCCGAAGCGCTGATAGATATCCTCTGGCGATCTCATGTTATAGATCAGCACCATCGTCTTGGATCCCTCCGCACCGAAGTCATAGCCGATCGTCGGTCCTTGCCAGTAGACTCTGTGCGTACCCGCATCACGCGTGTAGAGCGTTCCTTCGCCGTAGCGCAATCCGGCAACGAATGCCCCCCCGGCATCTTCGCCCAGGATATATCCATTAGGGCGCCCCTGTTCACGGAAAGCTTTCTCGACGACCTTGGCCAGCCCCTGGCTGACCGAGCCGAAGAACTGGTGACCGGTCTGGACGATCTCATCCTGCGAGAACGAACTGGGGGGAGCGCCGCGCGGCGAACCATAATCGTCCCCCACGACCGGATCGCGCGGCAACCCGCCACGATCGTAATCGGCGCGGTCATAGGCACGCTCATCGTAGGTGCGCGGGTCTTGCGCCCGCGGCGGAGCATACGATCTGCTGGCGTCGTCGCGGTAGGCTGGAGCAACGCCCTGCTGCGGCGGGTCAAAGGCAGAATCCGTGCGCCCACCGACATCGGGTCCGCGGTTATACGCACTGCCCGCCCCATAACCGCTTTCATTATCGTACTGGGCGCGCGGCGGCACATAACTTGGCGGTGTGTCCCGGTCGTTTTCGTAACGGCTCTCGCCGGGCGCCTGCTGCGGCACCTCGCGATAGACGTCGTAATCGCCGCGCGGCGGCTCCTTCCAGGGCAGATTTTCCTGAGCCCCGGCGGGCCAAGCCCCGCCAAGGCCGGCAAGTAATATCAAGGCGGTGCTGAGAAGACACAGGACCGGCAGGCGCGTCGTTGTGGTTATCGTCATGATGTTGATCGTTGCTCACCGTTTTCCGGCGGCGGCCGGCAGACGGGCTGCCCGCGCGTCGGCGGACGCGAATCGTGATCCTTAAAGTTTACCTTTGCTCTGAAGTTGTTACCAAAGTGTGGCCGCAACACCCGTCTTGAAGCACAATGAGTTGCAGGTGCTTAGTTAGGTTTTTCACGCGACTACAGCGATTTAACATGGCTTTTAACGAAAGATACGGGCTCGGCGGGTAGCATCGCTTGTCGTGTCGAAAGGATTGCAATTCCCCCGACCTGAGCCACAGGGCACGTGAATCAGCTACAACGACCGTAAGTGCAAGGCAAAACCGGCGGCCACAACGCCGGGCGATGAGGCAAAGACGATGAAACTCGAAGCACCCTCCGATCTCGAATTCGCCGCGCTCGTGTCGAGCAAGATCTGCCATGACGTCATCGGTCCGGTAGGTGCCATCTACAATGGGCTTGAGATTCTCGACGAGGACGACGATCCCGAAGCCAAGAGCTACGCCCTCGACGTTATTCGCAACGTCACCGAACAGGCCTCCGCCCGCCTCCAGTTTGCCCGTTTCGCCTTTGGCGCCGCAGGATCGGCAGGCGCTCAGATCGACCTCACCATGGCCGAGCAGATTTCCCGCGGCTATCTCGGATCGGGCAAGCACACCCTGGTGTGGAACGGCCCCGCCGGCCACATGGCGAAAGACTACGTCAAACTTTTGCTGAACCTGCTTTCCGCTGCCGTCACCGCCCTGCCGCGCGGCGGCACGCTCACGGTCTCAATCCTCGGCACCCTCGAACAGCCAACCTTCGAGATCCGTTGCGCAGGCAAGACCGCCCGCCCGCCCCAATACCTGACGGACATCGTCGCTGGCACCACCGATGGTGAACTCCACGCCATGAACATCCAGGCCTACTACACTTGGCGTCTGGCGGCTTCAACGGGCATGCGCATCGAGATCCTGCAGGATGACGACGACATCATCCTGGCTGTTAAACCTTGACCACCACCCCCCCGCTGATTGACGCGATGCCAGCTGGAAAACCCCGCCCGGCTGGAGAAATTTTCAGCAATCAGCGCATTCCAGGTCATCCCTAAACGCCCTCTTAACCGTTCCCGGAACACATTAGTGGCCGCCCGAGGCTTTGGCCATCGGTCGGATTATCGTTGCCCGGGAGCCCAAACCCATGAAATTTTGCCTCATCGTCGATGATTCAGACGTCATTCGCAAAGTCGCCTCCAAGATTGTCGAGGGCGTGGGTCACATTGCCGTTGAGGCCGAAACGGCCGAGGAAGGCCTGCGCCTGTGCCAGTCCTCGATGCCCGACATTATCCTGCTCGATTGGCAACTGCCAGGCATGAACTCGATGGATTTTCTCGCCGAACTGGGCAACGTGAATTCCGACAGATTCCCGCAAATTATCTACGCCGTCACAGAAGCAGATCCGCACGATCTGGCGCGCGCATACCGCTGCGGCATCGCCAGCCACATCCTGAAGCCGTACGATCGCCAAACCCTCGGACACGCGCTTGCAGCACTCGATAAAATCTCGGCGGTACTCGTCTGACGCCACCGCAATTTCGACCGGGCAGCATTACCCGCGCGCACAAGGTCGCGATTCCCTCAGTAGCGCACGCGCTCTAAGGTATCGCTGCCCTTACCGGATCGGCCGCCGCGATTCCGATGGAGTGTAAAGCAGCCGTGCTGCGCGTCGATAAACTCAAGATCGCCAACCTGCCGCCACTCAGCTTTGAAGTCGCCGATGGCGAATGCATGGGGATCGAAGGGCGATCGGGAAGCGGCAAGACGCGCCTCGCGCGCGCACTTGCCGACCTTGAGCCGGCGCATGGCCATATCTTCGTCAACGGTGCCGAGCGCCTGGAGACGCCACCGACCGAGTGGCGCCGTCTGGTCCGTTACGTGTCCGCCGAGCCCGGCTGGTGGAGCGATACAGCGCGCGAAGCATTTCCCGTTGCTGCCGCTTCGCAAAAGGCCCTGCAGCGGCTTCTGGCGAGCCTCGACATCGCCCCCGGCCTGCTCGACAGGCCTGTTTCCCTGCTCTCGACCGGCGAACGCCAGCGCCTTGCGCTCGCCCGCGCACTGATCGACGATCCTCCCGTACTCATTCTCGACGAGCCGACTTCTGCACTCGATCCAAGAACCACCGCACTGGTCGAGGAACTACTGCGCTACCGCCTGCTCTCCGGCTGTAGCATCCTCCTCATCAGTCACGACCGCGCCCAGATCGACCGATTGAGCGACCTGCGACTGCAACTGGCACCGTTGCATGAAGCTGAAGCAGGCGGGGCGGGCGCATCATGACCTACGTTTCACTCGATGTCGCCCATCTCGCACTCGCCGCCACGCTGATTTTAATCAACGGCGCCGTTTCCTGGGCATTCGCCCTCGGTCTCGGGCGCACGCTTTTCATCAACGCGACGCGGATGACGATCCAGCTTGCACTCATCGGATTCGTGCTGAATTGGATCTTCGAGCAGACTTCGCCGCTTTGGACCGTGGCGCTGGCCCTCATCATGGTTCTGGTGGCGGGTTATGAGATCGTCTCGCGCCTGTCTCGTCGCCCCAAGGGCATCGAGGTCTATCTGCTCGGATCGGGCACACTTCTCGTCGTTGGAACCTTCGCAACGGTCTTTACCGTCGCCGGCTTGATCGGTCCCGATCCCTGGTACCAGCCACGCTACGTCTTGCCGGTCCTCGGCATGGTTCTAGGTAACGCCATGACGGGTATAGCGCTCACCGCCAGCACGCTCCTCGAAACCGCCGCCCGCGAGCGCCCTGCGATCGAAGCCCGTCTGTCGCTGGGTGCCGACCGCTTCACGGCGATGGCCGCAACGCTCAGGCTTGCACTCAAAACTGGCCTGATGCCGATTCTGAATGCCATGGCGGCCTCGGGTGTGGTGTCGCTGCCCGGCATGATGACAGGCCAAATACTCGCCGGACTGGATCCGATCGAGGCGACCAAATATCAGATAATGATCATGTTCGTGATTGCCGGCGCAACGGCACTTGGCGTTGTTATCGCTGGTTACGCAACCGTTCTGCTCATCACCGACGCACGCCACCGCCTGCGGCTCGACCGCCTTCACCCGCCGTCCAAGGTCTAGCACATGTCCACCAAATAGCCTGCCCCGGAAAGGCCGGCATACGCGCGGCGTCTTCCCGAACGCGAGCTTCAGCGGTGCAGTCTTAACGTGCGAACGCCCCTCTAAGCGCGGCCGCGAGGTATAGAAGGTGAACCGCGCCCTAAAAGCCCGCCATCAAAGCGGGCCGTGCGCGGACCAGGCCACTTACCAGCAGACGTTGGCTTCGGCGCGGCAGGTATGTTCATCAAACACGATGAAGTCGAGGAACAGCTCGCACGTCACGTCCTTCTTGCCGGTCGTGTAGTTAGTGATGCCGCGCTCGGCGGTCCACTCGGAAATGTACTTGTCGAGAAGCTCCTTGGCATCTTTGGTGGGGCCTTCCTTACCGTAATCGTTCACTGAGAACGCCAGGCGGGTGCACTTGGCCTCAGCCGGCTGAACGGCAGCAACCGAGGTGATGGCGAGAACGAGCGCGGCGGCGATCATGTGTGCAAAGCGCATTGGACTACCCGACAATGATTGGTGGACGTTAACTATGTCGGACCATACCCGCCAGCCTCCGGCCTGCCTAGAGCCGAAAACCCGTTTTCCGCTGCCGCCGTGCGACGAGATCACACCAGCTGTAAGTAAGTTGGAACCGCGTCATGAACGAAGGCCGCCCCGAGAGGCGGCCTATGCAGTGTCCAATGCCGATGCGCTCGTAAGCAGTCGTACCGCCTAGTGAGGCGTCGCGCCCTAATTGACCGGCGGTGCGGCGAGGCCGGTGTCAATTAAGGCGTGTAAACGCCTCACGAAGTCATTGATGTTGCTAGTGGCCCTCATGTCGCGCCGAAATCGAACGAGGTTGCGGCTATGGTGCGATTT
>LOEV01000128.1 GCA_001516065.1 Alphaproteobacteria bacterium BRH_c36 | reverse complement strand
GGGCGCGCGCAGGCGCACACACGCAACGCCGACGCCGTCCGCGCCATGGGCATGCTCCCCGATTGCGTGCGCGCCTGGGGCGAAGAGAACCGCCATGCCTTGGACAGTCAGCGAATCGCCAACGACCGCAACGCGGTCGTCTCAGGTCTTTCGAAGCTGTGCCGGCTGGTTTTGCAGATCGCCATTCTTGGCTGGGGCGCCTATCTGACGCTTGGCAACGAAGTGACTGCGGGCATGGCCATTGCAGCCTCCATAATCGGGAGCCGCGCCCTGGCACCGATCGAGGGCGCGATCGAAGGCTGGCGCAGCCTGCTATCGGCGCTTCAGAGCTACGGCCGGGTCAAGCAGATCCTGGCCCGCGCTTCCGCCCGCTCCGAGCGCATCGAATTGCCGGTCCCGCACGGCGACGTCGCTGTCGAGCAGCTCACCTATCTAGCGCCCCTGTCCCGAGATGCGATAATCAAGGGCATCACCTTCGATATACCGCGCGGCACGCTTATCGCTTTGATCGGGCCTACGGGAGCCGGCAAGTCGACACTCGGACGGATGCTCGTCGGCGCCATCGAACCCACGATCGGCTCGATCCGCCTCGACGGCGCCGATCTGCAGAACTGGGACGCCCTCCAGCGCGGCGACTACATCGGCTACCTGCCTCAAGGCGTCGAGCTGTTTCCAGGAACCATCGCTGAGAACATCGCCCGCCTGAGCGACGATGCGACCGACGAAGGCATCGTCGCAGCGGCAAGGTTTGCCGGTACGCATGACCTCATCCTGCGCCAGAAGCACGGCTATGAGACGATGATACAGCTCGGCGGCATGCCGCTTTCCGGCGGCGAACGCCAGCGCGTCGCGCTCGCCCGCGCTTTCTACGGCTCGCCGAAACTCGTCGTCCTCGACGAACCCGACGCCAACCTCGACCGCGACGGCGAAACCGCACTCGCCAAATGCTTGGCAGCAGCCAAGGAGCGCGGCATCACCACAATCATCATCACGCAGCGTCCCGCGATGCTTCGCTACGTCGACCGCATACTGGCTGTGACGGACGGCAAGCTGGAAGCCTACGGACCGCGCGACAAACTGCTGCGCCGGCCGGTCGAAGCTCATACACCGGCCAACCAGGATCCAGGCCCGCATCCCGATAAGGTCGCAATGGCAACCTCACTCGGTCCCGGCAAAGGCGCCAACACGAACTGATCGCCGCGACCGCCGCACAACAGCTTTTGGAGAGAGGAAATATGGCCAGAAACTCCATGCCGAGCGGGCGCTCATCCAACGCCTTCGACGACTGGCACAAGCCGGTTCGGCGCAGCTATCGGGGACCAGCCATCTTCGGCGTGGTGACCCTTGTCGGCCTTTTCGGCAGCTTCGGCATCTGGGCCTCCACCGCCGAGCTTGCCAGTGCCACCGTCGCCCACGGCGTCTTCGTCGCGACCGGCACCAACAAAACGATCCAGCACCTCGAAGGCGGCATCATCGACGAAATCCTGGTCGGGGAAGGCCAGAAGGTCGAGGCCGGCCAGCCGCTCGTGCGCCTCGATGCCGAACGGGTCGGCGCCGAACTGCGCCGTCACGAGTTGCAGCACAAGACACTGGCTGCAACCATTGCCCGCCTTTCCGCCGAACAAAACGACGCCGATTCAATCGCCTTCCCGCCCCAACTCCTGCAAACCGCCAATGACCCCGAATTCAAAGGCATCAGCGACTCGCAGCGCAACCTCTTCAATGCGCGGCGTGCCAAGCACCGCGATGAAATCAACATTCAGAACAGGCGCGCGTCCGCGATCAAGGAAGAGATCGGCGGATTGCTGGCGCAACGGGATGCCGCCGAAGACCAGTTGAAGCTCCTGGAAAAGGAGCTGGCAATGAACGAGGGCCTCATGGAAAAGGGGCTTGCACGGCTGCCGACTGTGCTGCAGTTGCGCCGCGCCGCCGTCAAGCTCAAGGGCGATATCGGCCAGTTCACCTCAAGCATCGGCCAGGCCCGTCAACGCATTCTTGAGACCGAAGGCGAAATTCTGTCGATCAGGTCCCGCCACGCCCAGGAGATGGCCGACGAGTACCGCGACACCCGGACCAAGCTCGACGATGCCGCCGAACGCCTCAAGGCCGCACGCGACGTCGACAAGCGCTTGACGATCACCGCACCGGTTCGCGGCGTCGTGATCAAGTTGCACCACCACACTCCCGGAGGCGTCATTGGCCCCGGCGAGAAGATCATGGACATCCTGCCGACCGACGAGAAGCTCCTCGTCGAAGCCTTTGTGCGCCCACAGGATATCGACCAGGTCCGCCGCGGGCTCACCGCGGACCTGCGCCTTTCGGCACTCAACCAGCGCACGACGCCGGTTCTGTTCGGAGAAGTCACTTATGTGTCCGCCGACACCATCGAGGGCAAACAGCCAGGTGAGCATTACTACATCGCGCGCATAGCGATTCCTGATGACCAGCTGCAGCGGATCGAGAATTTCAAGATCTCTCCTGGCATGCCCGCCGAAGTCTACATCAAGACCGGCGCCCGCACCCTCGTTGCATATATCGTCAGGCCTGTAACCGACAGCTTCTCCCGCGCCTTTCGCGAACAATGAGTGTGGTACGGCGTGGGATCCCAGCCATTCGGCAGACAACGACCGCGAACCCCGGCGCAAATAGCAAATTCGCCGCAAAAAAGCTCAACTCTTGCCCATTGTCCGCAATGAAGCTGTATGTCGCAATGATCAGGTGCTGGGCGTAGTAATGTTGAGAAATAGCGTACTAAAACTGATTCTTACGGCCCTTGGCATCGCTGTTTTTCAGCTTGGTCCCCTCAGTGCCGCCGACGTAATACTGCGCATGAAGGGCGGCGCCTTCGAGATCAACGGCGATCTCAAGGCCTTCGACGGCAAGAATTTCATCATCAAATCGCCCGATCTCGGTTTGGTCGAAATGGACGCCACCCGCTTCGACTGCATTGGCGCCGGCTGCCCGGGAAAAGTTGAGAGTGGCATAGTACCCCAGATCACCGGCGCGGCCATCGCGCCGTATATCGCCACCGGCAACCTCGGAAACGCGACCTTCATCGGCGGCAGCGCCATTGGCACCCAGTTCATTCCCGAACTTGTCGCATCCTATGCAGCCGCCAACGGCCTGACGCTGGAAAAGACAGTTGGCCGCGATGACCGGGATCTCGTCTTTTCCTTTGCCGGAAGCGATGGCGCCAGCGTCGGCCGACTCACGATCATGCGCCGTGGCGAAACGGCTGGCATGAGAGCGCTCTTGAGCGGCGACGCCGATCTCGTCTGGTCCTCGCGCCCGGTCACCAGCGCGGAAGCCGCGAATTTTGCCAGCCAGGGTGTTGACATGCGCGCGCCCGGCAATGAGCACATATTCGCCCTCGACGCTCTCGTCGTCCTCGTCCACAAGGACAATCCCCTGCTTTCTCTGACGCAGGACCGCATCGCAGCGATTTTTTCCGGCCAGATCACGGATTGGGCGGAACTTGGCGGCCAGCCCGGCCGCATCAATGTCTATGCCCCGATCGCCACGATGGGCACCTGGACGACCTTCGAAGAGACCATTCTGAAGCCGCGCAATCTAACCCTCACGCCCGACGCCACGCGACTACCCACTGCGGTCGAATGGTCCGATGCAGTGGCCGCCGACCCGAACGGCATCGGCGTCAACATGATCGCCTACGTCCGTAATGCCAAGCCGCTCAACATCGAGCAAAGCTGCGGCCTGATCTCCAAGCCATCGGTTTTCACCGCCAAGACCGAAGAGTTTCCGCTCGCCCGCCGGCTTTATTTCTACACCAAGGGCGAACCGCGCTCGCGCATCGCCCGCGAACTCCTCGCCTTCGCAATTTCACCACGCGCCCAGGAAGCCCTGACCAACGCCAAGTTCGTCGACCAGGCCCCCGAACTCCTCCCCTTCCGCGAGCAGGGCGGACGCATCGCCTACGCACTGAATGCGCAGGATGAAGACTTCCGCCTCGATGTCATGCGCAACCTTCTCTCCGAAATCTCGCCGGCAAGCCGCCTTTCGACAACGTTCCGCTTCGCGCTCGGCTCCGCGTTCCTCGACAGCAAGGCCCAGGAAGACGTGCGCCGCCTCGCCCAGGAACTGAGGAAGCCCCTTTATAGGGACCGGACCGTGTTGCTGTTTGGATTTGCGGATGCCGCCGGCAAGTTCGACGTCAACCAGCAGGTCTCGCTTGCCCGCGGTGCGACGGTCGCCGCCGCATTGAAATCGGCCGGTTATGAGGGTGCCACTGCCAAGGCCTACGGTGAACTCGCGCCCGTTGCCTGCAACGACAGCACCGAAGGCCGCTACCTTAATCGACGCGTCGAGGTTTGGATCAAATAGCTGCGACGGGCCCGGATGCCAGCGTCCTGGCCATCTCAAACTGGAAACTCGGGTGCGTGAAACAGGCGCCGCGTAACGATCGATTGGGAACTTGAGAAAGAACAATGGGACTGATGAAACAATCCATTTTGCGTGCCAGATCCGCCATTGCCGTATTGCTGGTTGCGATCTCGCTTGCCATTCCCACATTGGCATCCGCACCCGCATGGGCCGCCTGGAAGCCGACCAAGCCTATCACGTTCATCGTCATGGCTGGCCAGGGCGGCGGCGCCGACAAGGCTGTCCGTTTCCTCGTGAAGACCATGACTGAGCGCGCGCTCGTCGACGTACCTTTCGAGGTTGTCAACATCCCGGGCAATTCGGGCGGCGATGCGCTGGCCGAGTTGCAGCGCCGCCGAGGTGACGATCATGCCATCCTATTCACGCTCAACAGCTTCTACACGACACCGTTGAAAAACCCCGAACTGAAGATCGACATCGGCTCGTTCACGCCGATCGCGCGACTGGCACAGGATGTCTTCCTCCTTTGGGTCAATTCGGACCGCAAGGACATCAACACCATCGATGATTTCGTCAAAGCCGCGCGCACCAAGGGCAAGGACTGGGTGATGGCGGGCACTGGCACCGGCGCCGAAGACAACCTTCTGACCGACTTCTTCAACTCGATGTACGGTCTCAACATCACTTACCGGGCTTTCAAGGGCGGCGGCGCCGTCGCCAAGGAGCTCGTCGAAAACAAGTGCGATTCGACCGTCAACAATCCCTCGGAACTGGCCAAATATTATGCCGACGGGCTGGTCAAGCCGATCGTCGCGATCACGCCCGAGCGGCTCGAACAGTACAAACGCACCCCCACCCTTAACGAAACGGGCATGTCCTTCCATTACTACATGCAGCGGTCGGTGGTCGGCGCTCCCGCGATGAGCCCCGACGCCGAGGGCTTTTATGGTGACCTGTTCAAGAAACTCTTCGATTCTCCCGAATGGCAGGAATATCGTCAGAAAAACAGCCTCAGCGGCGATTTGCTCTCGGGCGTCGGCCTCAAGACCTACTGGGCCAAGGAGCAGGAAAAGCACCGGCGCTGGAACATGACGATCGAAGTTCTCCAGGCACTCAACCCGAAGCCAGCCAACTGAAAACAACTGAGCAGCCCTGGCCGCCGCGACAACGGCGGGCGAGGGGCGTT
>LOEV01000127.1 GCA_001516065.1 Alphaproteobacteria bacterium BRH_c36 | reverse complement strand
TTGCTAGTGGCCCTCATGTCGCGCCTAAATCGAACGAGGTTCGGCTATGGTGCGATTTAGGCGCGACGGGCTACTAGTGTCCTACAACGAGCTTTCGGAAACCGACAAGGTTCTCAACCGGGGCACCTCGATGGAGACGATTAAGGCGATGCTGTCGCTGGGATATGAGATCCGCAAGCCCGCCGACCGTTGACACGTCCTAGGCGACCTTACTTTCGGCGTCGCGCTTGCGCTCCTGCTTCTTGCGCTCGTTGGGATCGAGCCAGCGCTTGCGCAGGCGGATGTTCTCGGGCGTGATCTCAACGAGTTCGTCGTCGGCGATGTAGCTGAGCGAGGCTTCGAGCGACAGCTTCATTGGAGGCGAAAGCGTCAGATTTTCGTCCTTGCCCGAAGCGCGCACGTTGGTCAACTTCTTGGCTTCTACCACGTTGACGATAAGGTCGTTTTCGCGCGTGTGCTGACCGATAATCATACCTTCGTAGACCTTGGTCTGCGGGCCTATCATCGCGGGGCCGCGATCCTGCAGATAAAACAGCGAGTAGGCGGTGGCTTCGCCGCTGCCGTTGGAAATCAGGACGCCCGTGCGGCGGCCGGGGATCTCGCCTTTGTACGGCGCGTAGGCGTGAAACAGCCGGTTCATGACGGCCGTGCCGCGCGTGTCGGACAGCAATTCGGACTGGTATCCGAGCAGACCGCGGGTCGGGACGCGGAACACCAGCCGAGTGCGGCCGCCGCCCGACGGTTTCATCTCGACCATATCACCGCGGCGCTCGGACAGCTTCTTGACGACGACGCCGGTGTGCTCGTCGTCGACGTCTACGATAACCTCTTCGATGGGTTCCAGGCGCTGACCGGTTTCGGGGTCGCTCTTGAAGACGACGCGGGGGCGAGAAACGGTAAGCTCAAAGCCTTCGCGGCGCATGTTCTCGATAAGGATCGCAAGCTGAAGTTCACCGCGGCCGGAAACGATGAAGGCTTCCTTGTCTTCGGATTCTTCGACGCGGATGGCGATGTTGCGCTCGATTTCACGCATCAGGCGGTCGCGGATGACGCGGCTCTGGACCTTGTCGCCCTCCTGGCCGGAGAACGGTCCGTCATTGATGCGGAAAGTCATCGACAGGGTCGGCGGGTCGATTGGCTGAGCCGGGATGGCCGCTTCGATCGACGGGTCGCAGATGGTGTCGGCGACGTTGGCTTCACTCATGCCTGCGATGGCGACGATGTCGCCGGCTTCGGCCAGGTCGACGGAGGTACGTTCCAGGCCGCGGAACGCCAGGACCTTGGAGATGCGGAAGTTCTCGATCAGATCGCCGTCACGGCTTAGCGCCTTGACCGACATGTTCGGCTTGACGGCTCCCGACAAGATGCGACCGGTCAGAATGCGGCCGAGGAAGGGATCGGCTTCGAGCGTCGTCGCAAGCATGCGAAAAGCGCCCGGGTGGACGGTGGGCGGCGGCACATGCTTGAGGATCAGGTCGTACATCGGGGTGAGGTCGTCTTGCGGGCCCGACGGGTCGGCTGCCATCCAGCCGTTGCGCCCCGAGCCGTAGAGCACCGGGAAGTCGAGCTGGTCGTCGTCTGCATCGCAGTTGGCGAAGAGGTCGAAGATCTCGTTGAGGACGTCGTTGTGGCGCTCGTCGGGGCGATCGATCTTGTTGATCACGACGATCGGGCGCATGCCCTGCTTGAGGGCCTTGGTGACGACGAACTTGGTCTGCGGCAAGGGGCCTTCGGATGCGTCGACGAGGACGATACAACCGTCAACCATGTTCAGGATGCGCTCGACTTCGCCGCCAAAGTCGGCGTGGCCGGGCGTGTCGACGATGTTGATGCGGGTGTTCTTCCAAACGACGCTGGTGCACTTGGCAAGGATCGTGATACCGCGCTCACGCTCGATGTCGTTGGAGTCCATTGCCCGCTCCGCGATGCGCTGATTGTCGCGGAAGGCGCCGGATTGTTTCAGGAGTTCATCGACGAGGGTGGTCTTGCCATGGTCGACGTGTGCGATAATCGCAATATTGCGGATGTCCATCGGGGTTCCGAATGCTGTGGGGGCGGGCCGTTGAGCGCCTGTTTCATGGCACTTCGGGCCCTGACCCCTGGTGTTGGTTTCGGCGCACTAATCGTGTCCGCGGCCGGAATGCGGTCCAGCGCGTCCGTCGATTGAAGCGAAGGCGTCGAAGGAATTGCTGCAGCCGCGTAGCATATCGGCGGGATAACTACCAGCGTGGCTTGGACGCAGGTACGGGCGTTCGCCTCCGGTCCCATGGTACAAAATTGAAAGGGTCGACATGTCAGAAGCCGATACAGGGTTCGTGTTTGCGCCGGTGGCGCCCGTCGTGCTGGCCGTTGCGGGGCGGGAGGCGGTGTTCCCGGTGCACCGGATCTACTGCATCGGCCGCAATTACGCCGCGCACGCCCGCGAGATGGGCCACGATCCGGATCGCGAGCCCCCGTTCTTCTTCCAGAAGTCGGCAGATGACCTGACGGGGGCGGGTTTCATGCACTATCCTGCCGAAACGGCGGAGTTGCATTTCGAGATCGAGATGGTGGCGGCGCTGGGCGAGGGCGGCGAGCGGATCGCCGTTGAAGACGCGCTGGGCAAGGTCTTCGGCTATGGAGTTGGCCTCGACATGACGCGTCGCGATCTGCAAGGCGAGGCCAAAAAGATGGGCCGTCCTTGGGATACGGGCAAATCCTTCGCCGAGGCCGCGCCTTGCACGGGAATCGTCCCGGTTTCGGCGTGCGGACACCCCGCGGTCGGAGCCATCACGCTCGACGTCAACGGCGAGCGGCGGCAGACGGGCGACCTCAAGGAGATGATCTGGTCGGTGGCAGAGCAGATAGCGACGCTGTCGCGATTCTTCGTCCTGCGACCGGGGGACCTGATCTTTACGGGAACCCCTGCCGGTGTCGGTCCGGTTCAGCGGGGCGACCGGATGGTCGGGGAAGTCGAGGGCGTCGGGCTGCTTGAGGTTGAAGTTGTTTAGGACAACAAAGTCGCGCTTTGTCCTTGTGGAATGAGTGGCCGTCTCAGTTCTGGTCCTCGGGAAGGCGGGGCAGGGCGGCGACCGTGATGCCTTCTTCGTCCAATTCGCGGAGTTCGCTGGTGGTGGCTTCGCCGCGGATCCCGCGCGGTTCCGCCTCCTCGTAATGGATTTTACGCGCTTCCTCGGCGAAGGCCTTGCCGACGTCCTCGGTGTGGGCTTCGACGAAGCTGCGCATTTCGCGCAGAAATTCGATGACCTTGGCAGGTGGCGGGGCTGTCGCAACCGGAACGTATGCGCCAGAGGCTGGAACGGGGGAAGCAGCAGAAGGCTGCTCGGCGCCGGCCGCGGGGACCGTCCTTGTCTTCCCCTTGGTCGTCACCACGCTTGGAGCCATGAGCGCCTTTTCGATTCCGTCGCTGTCGCAGACCGGGCAGCGCAACTGCCTTGCGTGCCGCTGTTCGTCATAGGCGGCAATCGAATTGAACCAGACCTCGAACTCGTGCTGGTTGGCGCAGCGCAGCGCGTACTTGATCATCGGCTGAAACCTCCTGCGGCGGCAGCCTGGCCTGCTGGAGGTGCGGCGATCGAGAACGTGGCGTTTGGCCTCAGCGAGGGCACGCGGGTGCGGACTTCTTCGAGCCTGGACATATCGATATCGGCGGTGACGACGCCGGGGCTTTCGCCGCCCTCGGCGAGTATTTCGCCCCAAGGCGAAATGATGAGCGAGTGGCCGTAGGTCTTGCGGCCGTGTTCATGCGTGCCGCCCTGGGCGGCGGCAAAGACGAAGCACTGGGTCTCGATGGCGCGGGCGCGCAGGAGGACATGCCAATGGGCTTGCCCGGTCGGGCTGGTAAAGGCCGCGGGGACCGCGATCATGCGCGCGCCACTGAGGGCGAGGGTGCGGAACAGGTAAGGGAAGCGCAGGTCGTAGCAGATCGTCATGCCAAGTCCGCCCCAGGGCATGGCGGCAACGACCGCCTCGCTGCCGGCGGCGTAGTTGGTGCTCTCCGAATAGACTTCGCCATTGGCGAGCGAAACGTCGAACATATGGATCTTGTCGTAGCGGGCGGCGATATTGCCGTCGGGCGCGATCAGGTACGAGCGGTTGGCAAGTTTGTCGGGTGACTTGCGGATGGCGAGCGAACCGATGTGGAGCCAAACGGACAGATCGGCGGCGAGCGCCTTGAAGGAGGCAAGGGAGCGGTTTCGATCTTCAGGCTCGGCGGCAACGAATAGTGCCTCGCGCTCGACTTCCATGACGTTGGTGACTTCCGGCGTCAGCACGTAGTTCGCACCGGCGGCGACCGCTTCTTGAATCAATTCGCTGGCGGCGGCGGTATTGCGGTCCGGATCGCGGCCCGAGCATAATTGCACGAGACTGGCGCGAAACACGGACTGGGCGGAACGTTCAGTCATGGAAGCTGGCTCGATTGGTCAGTGAGACGGGGGAAAAGAAAATCCAACCGCTCAACTAAAGGGCGCCCTTGAGCAGCCCGTCAAGGCGGCCGTCGCGTTCGAGGGCGAAAAGATCATCGCAGCCGCCAACGTGGATTTGGCCGATAAAGATCTGCGGCACGGTGTTGCGGCCGCTGGCCTTTTCGCGCATGGCGAGGCGCTCGACCGGGCGCAGGGTTACGTCGATTTCCTTGTACCGGACCGCCTTCTTGTTGAGGAGGTGCTTGGCGCGGTGGCAAAACGGGCAAAACATCGTGGTGTAGATCACGATGGGCAGTGTGCCGGCGTCGTCAGGTTGGTTAGTGTCGTTGGTCATGCGCGCTCTTGTCTCCCTGTGCGCATAACATAGGGTTGGGCAACGCCCGCGAAAAGCCTGGAGCCGATAGGGTCACGTGGTGATGCGCAGCGGGTCAGCGACGATGGCGACGGCGAGTACGTCGACATCGGTCGCGCCAGCCTTCAGAAGCGTCGTGGTGCAGGCTTCCGCCGTGGCGCCTGTGGTGATGACGTCGTCGATCAAGAGCACGCGGCGGCCTTGGATATTGGCGAGTTGGCGACGCGGCACCTCGAACGCTCCACGGACGTTGTCGCGGCGCTGCTCACGCGAGAGGCCGACCTGACGCTGGGTGCGCCGGGTGCGGTGCAGTGCAGTGGTATGGACCGGTAAACCGCTGATGCGTGCGACTTCCTGGGCGAGGATCGCCGACTGATTGAAGCGGCGCTGCAGAAGTCGCGACCGGCTCAAGGGGACAGGAACGATAACGTCGGCGTCCTCGATGAGTTCGCTTCCGGCCCGGCAAAGCCAGGTTCCGAAAAGGCTGCGGACTTCGTGGCGGTCGCGGAACTTGAGGCCGTGGACGAGCTTTCGCATGGCGCCTTCGTAATGGGCGACAGCCCGAGCGCGCGCATAGGGCGGCGGTCGTGCCGCTGCTGCTGCTGAGATCATCGCGCCACCGGTCGAGTAGGGGAGGCGGATGCCGAGACGGTCGCAAAGCGGTGGGCCGATGAAGTCGACGCCGCTCCAGCAACCGGGACACAGCGCATCGCGGCTGGCGATGGCTTCCTGGCAGGCGAGACAGACCGGAGGCATCAAGAGATCGGTCAACCAGTTCCTGAGGCTGGCGATCAGGTGCGGAACAGGGGGAACGCGGCTCGTGTTGCGAGCGGTTGACGATCTTCGTCCGGGATCAAGCGCTGGATCCAGAACAACGGCCGGTTCGGGGACGCGTTCGGGGGGTGGTGCCTTGGCGTCGAGGTTGGTTTCGGTCGTGGACATGGTTGGGACTTGGGGTGAGTTTGCGGACGATTCTGGGGAAGAGTCTGGGGATGGGAGGTGAACTGGCGGCGTGATAGTCTCTCCAGGGTAACCCAATGCCGGCAACAGTTATACGGGGAGTGGATGCTGCACGACGACGCCAAGCCTTTCGACCGGGAGCTGCTCGTGCGGCGGCGCAACCGTTTCGCGTCGGGTGCCGGAGCCTGCGACTTCCTATTGCGGAGGGTGGCGGACGATATTGGCGAGCGCCTACAGATCGTGCAGCGCGACTTCCCGAAGGCTCTCAACCTTGGGGCGCACAACGGAGCGGTCAGCGAACGGATCCGAAACCTGCCCAATGTCGGGCTGGTTATTGATGCGGATGCTTGCGAAGGCTTGCTCTCAGCCTGTATCGGGCCACGCGTGTGCTGCGAAGAGGAAGTTCTGCCGTTCGCTGACGGTGTTTTCGACTTCGTCGTCTCCGGGCTATCGCTGCAGTTCGTAAATGATTTGCCGGGCACGTTCGTGCAGATTCGCAAGGCTTTGAAGGCCGACGGGCTGTTTCTTGCCGCGATGCTCGGGGGGGACACCCTGACGGAATTGCGCCAATCCTGGCTGAGTGCCGAGGCGGACATGCTGGGCGGGGCGTCGCCGCGGGTGGCGCCGTTCGCCGATGTGCGCACACTCGGGTCACTGGCGCAGCGTGCGGGATTCGCGCTGCCGGTTGTCGACAGTGAGACAATCACGGTGACGTACGGGTCGCCACTCGCGTTGATGCACGAATTGCGGGCCATGGGCGCCAGCAACATGCTTCGCGGGCGACGGCGCGTGCCGGTGACCCGGGGGCTGGTGCATAGAGCTTGCGAGATCTATGCGGAACGGTTTGCGCTGGACGACGGGCGCGTGCCGGCGACC
Organism: Alphaproteobacteria bacterium BRH_c36; assembly: GCA_001516065.1. GTDB lineage: Bacteria > Pseudomonadota > Alphaproteobacteria > Rhizobiales > Hyphomicrobiaceae > Filomicrobium. The sequence continues at coordinate 23,299 of LOEV01000127.1, read as the reverse complement.
TTCGAAATTCTGTCCCTGACAGCCTGGGTGCCGCATGACAGCCAGCCAAAACCACTGAAGCCAGGATCGGGAAAAATCAGCCTCGCGAAAGTGCTCGGGTCAAGGACAGAGGACTGAACCGAAACTCAAAAGGCCACCGAGCGGGAGATAATGGCAATCCCATTCCACACACTGATTTGTTTTGTATACGTGCGCAAACTCGTTCTGTGTTTCCTTCATTTTCGATGTTCTGAATGCAAATCAACGCTGTTCACCCATATATATGAAGATATTGCAATGTGCCGTTGCTAATGTTGCGGGGGCGTTGGATGCAGCTCCGGTTTGTGCAGGCGGGCAAGCATACATTGAGACCGAGCGTGCTCGTTTTAGTTAGGCGGGCCGAGCTGCTTTCTCTCATGACGAAAGACATGTTGGGCCGACTACATCCAACGCCCGAGGTTGTGACATCGCGATGGCCCGTTTCATGCGGTCTAGCCATCAAGCAATCTGCAAGTTGCCTTCATTTTTGTGCGCAGCCGGAGACCGGCTTTCACAAAAAGAATTCATTCTTCCAAAATCCCATAGATTCGCAACGCCGAACACGTTTGCTAAACATGCTCTCGTCAGCCCAGCAAATCGCGCAAGAACGGTATCATCGGGATATCGGCAGGCGGCATTGGGTAACGGCTCAGCCTGTTGGCGCGAACCCAGGCGATCTCCGGATGCTCCGTCGGTGTAACTTCACCCTCCCACTTGCGCAACAAAAACAGCGGCATGAGGAGATGGAACTTCTCGTAGGTGTGGCTTGCGAAAGTGAAAGGGCTGAGGCAGGTTTCGCAAACCTTGATTGAGAGTTCTTCCCCCAGCTCGCGAACGAGTGCGGCTTCAGGCGACTCGCCAGGCTCGACCTTGCCGCCGGGGAATTCCCAGAGTCCGGCGAGCGATTTGCCTTCCGGGCGTTTGCAGATCAGAACGCGATTGTCGGCGTCGACAAGTGCCGCAGCAGCGACCAGGACTATCGGAACAGCCTTGCGGGTGGTCGCCTTCGTGGCGGGGGGCACGGCTTCCAGGATTCTCAACTCACTCATGTTTTTCTCCGCGCCCGGTACACCGTTTCTTGCAAAGCAGTCAGCCCGCGCTTCTTCATTCCGACGTTGGCTTCAATGACGTCCGCATCGGACAGGACGTCGAGATCATAGTTGGCGCTGAGCAATTCTCGAACTCGCGATTGCGGGACGGAGAACGGTGGGCCGTCCATTTCGGCTTCATCGTACGCAAGGCCAACCAACAGAATGGGGGCCTTGCCGGTCATTGTCGAGAGCCAGTCGGCGTAGGCGTGCTGGGTCGCCGGCGGCAGCGCCACGAGGCTCGCCCGGTCATAGACGGCGCCAACTTCGCGCAGGGCGTCGGCGGGAAGCGCGAAGAGATCGCCGCACCACAGTTCAAAGGGGCCAGCAGTACTGACAGCGAAAGTGCCCTGCTGACGGGTGCTGGGGGTCAGGTTCTGGCTCTCGAAGAAGGCGTCGACGGCAAGCTGGCTCAATTCGACGCCGAGTACGCGGTAACCCTTGCCGGCGAGCCACGCCATGTCGAGGCTCTTACCGCACAGAGGGACGAATACAACGGCCGGCGGGGCGACGCCGACCGCGCGCCAATGGCTGTCGAGAGCGGCGTGCGCCGCATCGCGATGGAATCCGATGTCGCCCTTCTGCCATCGCTCGTGCCAGAACGAGGGTTCCATGAAACGCCCCTTGATCGTTGAAGGTGGAAGCCGGTCCGGATCCCGCGAAATCAGCTGCGGTAATCGGCGTTGATCGATACGTAGCCGTGAGTCAGGTCGCAGGTCCAGACCGTCGCCTTGCCGTCGGCGATTCCAACGTCGACGCGGATCTCGAGTTCCGCGTTCTTCATATAGGCAGCGGCGGCGGCCTCGCTGTAATCGGGCGCGCGTTCGCCAGCCTTGGCCATCTGGCAGGGGCCGAACCAAATGTCGAGTTTGTCGCGGTCGGCGGCTTCGCCGGCCTTGCCGACGGCCATGACGACGCGGCCCCAGTTGGGGTCTTCACCGGCAATCGCCGTCTTCATGATCGGGGAGTTGGCGATCGAAAAGGCAATGACGCGGGCGGCGCGGTCGTTTTCGGCGCCGGAGACCTTGATCGCCACGTGCTTCGTCAGCCCTTCGCCGTCTCGGACGATAGCCTGGGCGAGGTTGTGCATGTTGCCCGAGAGCGTGTCGGAAAACGTACCGAACAGCTTGTTTGCAGCATCGATGGCGGGGAGACCGCGTTCGGCTGCCTTGCCCGTGGCGAAGACCAGGACGGTGTCGCTGGTCGAGGTGTCGCCGTCGACGGTGATGCAATTGAAGGTTTTGTCGGCTGCGGCGGAGACGGCGCGCTGCAGGAGCGGCTGAGATATGGCGAGATCGGTTGCCAAATACGACAGCATCGTCGCCATGTCGGGGGCTATCATGCCGGCTCCCTTGGCGATTCCCGATAACCGGGCGCTGCCGTCGCCGATTTCGGCCAGCGTGGCGGTCGTCAGCTTGGGAAAGGTATCGGTGGTCATAATTGCCCGGGCGGCTTCGGTCCAGGCATCGCTGGAAGCGGCTCTGGCGAGGTCGTCGAGCAGGTGGGCGAACTTGCCAACGTCGAGCGGTTCACCAATTACGCCGGTCGACGAAATTAATACTTCTTCAGGGGTGCAGCCGACCGCTTTGGCAGCCGACTCGGCGGTCATCCTGACGGCTTCCTCGCCGCGTCTACCAGTGAAGGCGTTAGCGTTGCCGGAATTGACGACGAGGGCGCGGGCGCGGCCATGCTTGAGCTGCTCGGCGCACCATTCGACCGACGCGGAGCGCGTTTTCGATTGGGTGAGGACGCCGGCGACGACCGTTCCGGGATCGAAGACTGCGAGAAGCAGATCGGGCCGGCCGGCATAGCGGATACCGGCTGCGGCGGTGGCAAAGCGGACCCCGGGAACCACCGGCATTTCGGGCAGGGATTTAGGGGCGAAGGGGGAGACGGGGTGAAGTTTGCCCATCGTCGGGGATCCGTAATCAATTTGAGGAGCCGAACGCTCGGCGGCCATCCTGGAACATGGCCGGGATGGCCTCTACGCAACTCTATGATTCTAGTGTGATGATTCAGAAGTTCGCTACCCCCCGCGGCTAGGTTCAGAGCGAATTTCTGATTCTGAATCACACTAACAACTTTCTGAATTCTAGTACTCTTTACTTTCCGAAGTTCGCTCCGGAGGTCGCCGCGGGTGACTCACGAACTTCGGAAAGTGGGTACTAGTGCAGCTTTTGCATCTGACGTTTGATTGAGAGGCTCGACGCTCGTGGGCATTTAACGTCGGATGCGCTGCACCAGGGTTATTTCTTTTCCTCCGCGGCAGGGCCAGCGCCTGCCTTGTCTTCGCCAGCCGCCTGGGCGTCCTGAGCCTTCTTCATTTCCTCAATCTGCTTGATCACCTGCTGTTGCTGGTCGTCGGCGCGCTTCTGTTCTTCGGCCACCTGCTTCTTGATGTCTGCGTCGAGGTAGTCGATCTTGGCGCCGCTGCGCAGTTCCTGAGCGACGGCCTGGGCCTTCTGGTGGATCATGCCGTTGAGGATGCGTTCCTTGACCTCGTCAAATGTCGGAAGCGGCTTCTCGCGCTTTTCCTCGACAAGGATCAGGTGCCAGCCGAAACGGCTCTGCACCGGCTCGGAGACCTCATTGAGGTCGGCCGAGAACGCTGCTTCCTCGAATTGCGGCACCATCTGGCCGCGCGAGAAGAAGCCAAGAAGCCCGCCGTTGTCCTTGGTACCGGGGTCCTTGGAGAATTCCTTGGCCAGTTCCGCGAAATCGGCGCCGCGGGCGAGCTTTTCCTTGATGTCACGGGCTTCGGGTTCGGTCTCCACGAGGATGTGGCGGGCCTTGACCTCTTCTTCCGGCTTCATGCCCTTGACGCGGTCTTCGAAGAAAGTCTTGGCGGCGGCTTCGCTCACCGATGCCTTGATCTTGTTTTCGAAATAGGTTTCACGCTTGGCGCGACGCTCGAAGTAGGCGAGCGCGCTGTCGAGATCCTGTCCGCTCGCGGCCTTCTCCTTTTCGAGGGCATCGGCCATCAATTGCGTCTCGATGACGTACTCCACGAGGACGCGGCGGCGGGTCTCGGGGGGTAGCTGGCCGAGATCCGAGCCAATTTCGGTTTCGGCGAGCGCGACATCGCGTTCTGTGATGTCGTGGCCGTTGACGGTGGCGATGACCGATTTGGCTTCTTCAGCGGCAGCGGGGGCGAGGGCTGCGAATGAGAAGCCGGCAGCCACCACCAGAATTGCGATCGGGCTCAATTTGCTCTTCATATTTGCAATCATTGGCTCTCAACTCGGTTTTCAGGGATCTATCGGTGCGACGGCGGGCGTTTTCATTTGCTAGACAATCCCAGCCTTGCGCGCATCGATTGGAATATCGCAGGCCGTTAGACCAGAGCGGCCGCGACCTGCCAAGTGAAGAATTGGACAGGACGGAAGTGATTGAAGAGGGCTACAGGCTGTTCGCCGCGTTGACAATCGTTGCCAGCGTTCCTTATTGCTGTGCAGCCGTGATGCCACTGGGGCTTCGCCTAGAGATGACTCGCGCCCAGCGTTCTCTTCCCGTTCTGCCTGAGGTTCGCTATCAATACCAGCCTAATTACAGGTGAAACCCCAGCTGCCGCCTCGTTTCCGGCCGCACCCCGCGCTTTGCGGGGCTGCCTGTTCACCGTCGGCCGGATATCCCGTCCGCACCACGCCTCTCGAGGACTTTGATGCTTTCTCTCGGCACAATCGCTACCAAGATTTTCGGTTCCTCCAACGAGCGCCAGGTGCGCAAGTTCAGACCAAGGGTGGAGGCGATCAACGGGCTTGAAAACGAGCTCGCGGCCCTCAGTGACGACGAATTGCGTCAGCGGACCGCGACGTTCAAAGAGGATCTGGCTAACGGCGCCAGCCTCGATCATCTGCTGGCGCCTGCCTTCGCGACGGTGCGTGAAGCCGCAAAACGCACGCTCGGGCAACGCCACTTCGACGTGCAGCTGATCGGCGGGATGGTGCTCAACAGCGGCGACATCGCCGAGATGAAAACCGGTGAAGGCAAGACGCTCGTGGCGACATTGCCGGTCTACCTCAACGCACTGACCGGGCGCGGGGTGCACGTCGTGACCGTCAACGATTACCTCGCCAGCCGCGACGCGGAGTGGATGGGGCAGGTCTACCGCTTCCTCGGACTCACGGTCGGCTGCATCGTTCACGGACTCGATGACGAACAACGCAAGGCCCAGTACGCCTGCGACGTGACCTATGCAACCAACAACGAACTCGGTTTCGATTATCTTCGCGACAACATGAAGATGAGCGCCGAGGAGATGGTGCAGCGTGGGCACGCCTTCGCGATCGTCGACGAAGTCGACTCTATTCTAGTCGATGAAGCGCGCACGCCCCTGATCATTTCGGGGCCCCTCGAAGACAAGGCCGATCTCTACGTAGCGGTCGACAAACTGATACCGAAGCTTCAGCCCGAGCATTACGACATCGACGAAAAGCAGCGGCAGGTGGCGCTGTCGGACGCGGGCAACGAATTCATGGAGGGGCTGCTTGCGGAAGCCGGCCTTTTGAAAGGTACGACCCTTTACGACATCGAAAACGTATCTGTCGTCCATCATATCAATCAGGCGCTGCGTGCGCACAAGCTGTTCCAGCGCGACAAGGATTACATCGTCAAGGGCGGAGACGTTGTCATCATCGACGAGTTCACCGGACGCATGATGCCGGGGCGGCGATATTCGGAAGGCCTGCATCAGGCGCTCGAAGCCAAGGAAAACGCCGAAATCCAGCCCGAGAACCAGACGCTGGCGTCGATCACCTTCCAGAACTACTTCCGTCTGTACGACAAGCTTGCGGGCATGACCGGCACAGCCGCGACGGAAGCTGCCGAATTCATGGATATCTATGGTCTCGACGTGCTGGAAATTCCGACCAACGTCCCGGTCGGGCGGATCGACGAAGACGACGAAGTCTACAGGACGCAGGACGAAAAATACCGCGCCATCATCATGGAATTATCGGATGCGGTGCGCCGCGGACAGCCGGTGCTGGTGGGTACGGCGTCGATCGAGAAGTCGGAATATCTCTCCGAGCTTCTGAAGGACAAGAAATACATCGGAGATCTGGGCCAGAAGATCCTGGCGCAGGCCGAGACGTTCCAATCGCCGAAGGAGGCCGAATATCGCGCGCACCTGGAAGACGTGGGTCAGCACCTCGTCGAGCTTGCCAGGTCGGCGAAGGCGGGAAAGCCGCTGATCGATCACAAGGTTCTGAACGCGCGCTATCACGAGCAGGAAGCCAGCATCATTGCCCAGGCCGGCGTGCCCGGTGCCGTGACGATCGCCACCAACATGGCTGGCCGCGGCACGGACATTCAGCTCGGCGGGAACGTCGAGTTCCGGCTGCGCGACTGGCAGGAGGAGGAGGCGCGCCAGGGTCGCGAACCCTCAGAGAGCGAGATTAACTCCAAGCGCCAGGAGATCGAGGCCGATGTCGCCGAAAACAAGCGGAAAGCATTGGAAGCAGGCGGTCTCTACGTCGTAGCGACTGAGCGCCACGAGAGCCGGCGGATCGACAACCAGCTGCGCGGACGGTCTGGACGCCAGGGCGACCCCGGCCGGTCCAAGTTCTACCTCGCACTTGACGACGACCTGATGCGGATTTTCGGATCCGACAAGATGGACAACATTCTCAGCAAGCTCGGCATGCAGGAAGGCGAGGCGATAACGCACCGCTGGATGAACAAGTCGCTTGAAATGGCGCAGAAGAAGGTTGAAGCGCGCAACTACGACGCGCGCAAGCACGTCCTCAAGTACGACAACGTGATGAACGATCAGCGCAAGGTGATCTTCGAGCAGCGTCTCGGCATCATGGAAAGCGAGGATGTCTCTGAGACGGTTGAAGATCTGCGCCACCAGGTCATAGGCGAACTGGTCAGCAAGCATATTCCCGAGAAGGCTTATGCCGAGCAGTGGGATACCGATGGGCTCACCGAAGCGGTCGCGAAACTGTTCGGGCTCGACCTGCCGATCAAGGGCTGGGCCGAGGAAGAAGGCATCGCGGACGAGGAAATCGAGGAACGGCTGATAAAGGCCGTCGACGAACGTGCGGCGGCCAAGGCTGCCGAGATCGGACCGGAACTTTTCCGCCAGATCGAGAAGATGGTGCTGTTGCAAACGCTCGATCACCTGTGGCGCGAGCACCTCGTCATGCTGGAGCACCTGCGTCAGGTAATCGGTTTTCGCGCCTACGGACAGCGCGACCCGCTCAACGAATACAAGACCGAAGCCTTCGTTCTGTTCGAAGCGCTGCTGGGACGTTTGCGGGAAGCGGTGACCGGCCAGCTCATGCACATCGAGCTGGCGCCCAATCAGGAAGAAGAGTTCCTGCAGTACGAGGAACTGCCGCCGATGGAAGCCCATCATATCGATGCGACGACAGGGCTCGACGAGTTCGAAATGGCCGACGCCGTGATCGAGGGCCGCGCCCGATTTGATGACGGGCGCGAAGAAAGACGCGCGCCGCTGCAAACACGCAAGGGTGCCGATACGGTAAATCCGAAAGATCCCGCGACCTGGGGCAAGGTCTCGCGCAATGCGCCATGCCCTTGCGGTTCGGGCAAGAAGTACAAGCACTGCCACGGCCGTAACGATTGACCGACGCGAAGGCGGCTAAAACGTTTCGCTAATGGCCGACAAATGCTATGAGCAGCCGCCGGAAGGTAGGCGCTCCGGCTCGTACCTGGGGGGGGAAGAGTCGCACGGAGGTAGAGCCGCGTTGCGGATTATGGGGCTGGTCGCCGCGACCCATGACAGTGGATTGGCGCTTCTCGACGACGGGGTGCCGACTCTCGTCCTAGAGGAAGAGCGGCTCAACAGGGAAAAGCGTACGAAGGCTTTTCCGCGGCACTGCCTGATCGAGGCCATGGGGCCGCGGGCGGTGGGGCTTGCCGAAGTCGACCTCATTACGGCGCCCTGGGATGAAGGCAAGCTGCGGCAAAGCTTTGTCCAGGTCATTTTGCGCGGGCTGCCGCATAGTCTCAATCTGCTGCGCGAAAATACGCACACCCCGCAACGCAATGAGATTGTGCGACTCAGCGCCATTCTGAGTCGGCGGATGAACCGTATCACGGAAGGTTTCGTGAAGGTGCCGCCGATATTGTGCGTTGGCCATCACGATTCCCATGCAGCTGCGTTTTTCGTGTCGCCCTTCGAAGAAGCAAACATCCTTGTCATGGACGGTTTCGGTGACGATGCAGCGTCGAGCGTGTATTCGGGGTGCGGCAACCGGATTGCGCGACACCGCCAGGAGGGAATCCTGAACTCGGTCGGGCTCGTCTATACCTTCGTGACGAAGTTCCTCGGCTTCCGTGGATTTTCGGATGAAGGCAAGGTGATGGCGCTCGCCGCGTGTGGGGACGACAGCTATGTGCAGCGCTTCAGGGATGTGATTGGGCTGCGTGCAGGTGGGCGCTATGCCGTCAATATGGACTACTTTCAGTATCCCCGATACGGTGAGTTGAAGCCATTGTCGGCCAAGTTCTACGAGATTTTTGGGGAGCCGCGCCGACCCGGCAGCCAGCTCGAAGACCGGCATCTGGCGATTGCGCATGCGCTGCAGACCGTCACCGAAGAGGTCGTCGTTCATATCGTCCGGGCGGTGGTCAAGGAGCGGCCGTCGCCCAACCTCGTAATGACCGGGGGCGTAGCGCTCAATTGCGTGGCAAACGCCAAGGTGTTGGAGCAGACGGACGTCGAACGGGTCTGGGTGCCTCCGTGCGCCTCGGATACCGGTGCGCCGCTCGGGAGCACGCTTTGGCACTGGCATCAGACTCTCGGCAAGCCACGCGGCTTTGAGCTGACGCATGCCTCCTACGGTCTCGCCTATTCGAATGACGAGATCGCTGAAGAGCTTGCCGAGGCCGGGCTGCAATCGGAAATTGTCAGCGTCGGAGAGCTTGTGAAACGCGTGGCCCTAGATCTGTCCCAGGGCAAGATTGCCGGTTGGTTCCAGGGGCGCTTCGAGATGGGGCCGCGGGCGCTCGGCAACCGCTCGATTCTCGCCGATCCGCGTCAGGCTGGAATGCGCGATATCCTGAACGCGAAGATCAAGCACCGCGAGGAGTTCCGGCCTTTCGCACCGGCCGTGCTCGAGGAACGGGCAGCCGAATTCTTCGAGATCGCGCAGCCCGATCCGTTTATGACGCTGGCCCCGCATGTGCGCCGGGAAAAGCTCGACGTCATTCCGGCGGCAGTACACGTCGATGGAACGGGGCGAGTCCAGACTGTCTCGCGGACAGCAAATCCGCTGTACTACAAGCTGATTGCCGAGTTCGGGAATCTGACGGGTGTTCCGGTGTTGCTGAATACGAGCTTCAACCGCCATGAACCGATCGTGGCGCGGCCGAGTGAAGCGATTTCATGCTATCTGCGCACCGGAATGGACGTTCTGGCGATCGGCAATCATTACGTGACGGATCGCAATCCGGCGGCCCGCAGCCGGGCCGAACGGACATTCACGCCGGGGCCCATCTAAGTCAGCTTCAGCGGCGGAGTTTCGCGCTTTGACGGCGCTGCTGCTTGCGTGTCTTCTCGGCAATGCTGCGGGTGGCGCGCTTCTGCTTGAGGGCGAGATGCCTGCGGCAGCTGGCGAGTCGCAGGTTGCATTGCACGCTGACCGATGGGCTCGCGCGGTCAGTGCCTCTGCCGGGTTTGCCGACACTCGTGATGCTAGAGGCGCGCGCGATCGCTTCCTGGCGACGGCGCAGGATTTGACTTGGAGGGGCCTTCAACAGGCCGAGCAGGCGCTGTTCCCTGTCGGTCAGCGTTGACCACCGGGAGGGGCGGCTCACAATGCTTTGTAATTGCTCCTCGGCGTCCAGGATTTGTGCGGTTTGCCCGCACACTGCTAAAGGGCTCGATGACAGGCCCACCTCCGTGGGGCGACCGTCTCGAATGCTGTACTTGCCGTTGCAAACGCTCACGGCGGGTGGCAAGCGTGTCGTCTCAAAGGAGTCATAGCCGGTCTTTAGGTTGCGCCAGAAGTTGGCCCATTCGCTGTTCTGGTGCTTTTCGAGATTTGCATGCGTCATGCGGTACGGGAAGACGTGGACGGGCACGTGTACCTGCCCGGCCTTGAGCGCGTTCTGGACGAGACCAAAGACTTCGGCAATGACCGGATTGGTCATGGCAAAGCAGCCGACCGACGTGCAGCCGCCATGGACGAGGATGTAGGAGCCGGTGCGCATCATTGAGCGGTCGTAGACGTTTGGAAACCCGAGGTTGAGCGATCGCGGCCAGCGTCCGGAGCGGTGCATCTGGCGGCGGGTGACGGTGTAGAAGCCTTCGGGGGCCTGCTTGTCACCCTCGACGAGCTTGGGTCCAAGCGTGCCCGACCAGTGGCAGATCGGGTAGGTCGCGAAGAGGACGTAGCGCTCGCCCTTTTGCATCCACAACTCGAGTTGAGATTCCTCCTTGAAGATGCGGATGAGAACGGGCGTGCCTTCTGTCAAGTCCAGCTTCTGCAGCCGTGAAGCGGTTTCGCCGACTTCGGGTGTTCCCGGCAGCGGCAGCGCGCCGCGGGCGGCCTGACGCTGGCGCTCGATACGGTCGGGAGCTACGTCCTTTAGTTCGATCGTGAGAGCGGCAGCGGTCGTCGGCTGATGGGACAGCATGGCGGCGGAAAGCGCTGCGCAACTGAGGGCTCTCAAAGTTACGGCGGCGGTTCTCCCCGACAGCGCGACGGCGAGGTAGGCGATGGCCTCAGTCGATTTGGCGGCGTTAATCAATCTTCAAGCCCTGAGTCAAAGCGGCGGTCGAGCTGCATTTTAATACAGCATTGGGATGACCAAACGGCAAAACCCGATTTTAGCTTAGCAAATTGAAGCGGACGTCGTAACCCGCGGGCGCCCGGCCGGTTCCGCTTTCGAGATTTCGCCCCGATGGAGCAAGAGACGGCGGGTGGTTGCGGAGAAGCCCTTCAGTTCGTCGCAACCGAATTCGAGGCCTTGCAGCTGCGCGTCAGGCTGCGGCTGCCGTCGTTTCCAGGCGTACCGGAGGAAGCAACGTAGCGCTTGCCGCAGATGTCGACATGGGGTGGAATTCCGGCGTCCTCGAAGAGATCATGGGCCATCTTCAGCTGGGACCAAAAGGGATGGAGCGGGTCGTCCCTGCGCTGGGCGAGATTGGCGTCGGTCATGCGAAACGGGAAGGCCTGAACCTGGAAGCGCTTCTGGCCGCCGTTCAGCGCCGCGGTGACGATGCGCCATAGTTCGTCGACGACGGCGTTGGTCATGGCATAGCAGCCGACAGAAGAGCAGCCGCCGTGCACCATCAGAAAACTGCCGGTGCGGCCGTGGCTGCGGTCGTACAGGTTCGGATAGCCAAGGTTGAAGGAGCGGTGCCAGCGGCTGCCAGGATTGAGCTGGCCGGCGCTGACGGTATAGATGCCCTCTGGAGACTGGTGGTCGCCCTGCTTCAACTTGGGGCCGAGGCGACCGGAGTACCGGCAGATCGGGTAGGTGGTGAACCGCTCAAAACGGCCATTCTTCTGCAGCCAGATTTCAAGTTCAAACTCGCGCTTGAAAATGCGCACCAGGACGGGCGAGCCGGGCTTCAGGCCGGCTGCCTCCAGGCGGGCGTCGAGGGAGTCAAGGTCGGGCGTGCCGGGAAGCGTCCAGCCGAAGGCCCAGTACGTCGAGCGCCAGATCCGCTGGAAGGCGACCGCGCGGTTGTCGTCGCTGGCAATGAAGCCGCCTATACGCTTGCCGAGAAGCGTTTCGAGGTTCGATTCAAGGAGGGCGGCGCTCGCGAGCATGGCAACCGCGACCATCATCAGGGTCACGGTGTACAGCATTCCGGCTGCCCTTTGCCTGAACTGAGTTGCCGCCATATCGCCTTCCGCCGGGGCCTTTGCTCACCGACACCGCCTTGCTTGACACTACGCCGGCTCGTGTCAAATGCAGGCGCGTGTTGGGGTGCGTTTCTTAGCCAACACTGCGCAGGCGCGTGTTGGGCATGTACTTCCCGAATTCCATTGGAGCGCGCAATCGCGTCAGGTTTTGGGCGGTAACCGACGGCTCAAAAGCCCAACGCCGCGAGAGGATTGGTTGAGGTCGCGGTCGACGTCGATTGTTCGAGCGCACTCTGGGTCATGCCGAGACCGTAGGGCACCAGCGTCTGGACGCCGTTACTGGCGACTGTGCGCATCTTCGGTCCTGGAGCCTTAATCGTTTCGAATGCGATCTGTTCTTCGGACGGGCGCGGCACGAAGGGTTCGATACTCGGCTTGGTGAAGCGCGGGCAGTACCCGTTGGGATCAAGAGACTTGTTCGACGGCCAAGCTACGTTGACAATGTATCTGCGCTGGCAGACGACAACATTTGGCGGAATGCGGTGCGCCTCGAAGTGATCGTAGCCCTCCTTCAGCGTCTTCCAGAAGCCATACCACTGATTTTTCTTGTGCCGCTCCAAATTGGCCTCCGTCATGCGGAACGGGAAGGCGTGAACCTGGAAGTTTTCCTGACCGTTACGGAACGACTCGCGGGCGAGGCCGTAGATTTCCTCGATCAGCGCGTCGGTCATCGCATAGCAGCCTGCCGAGCGGCACTTGCCGTGCACCATGAGGAAATCGCCGGTGCGGTTGAGCGATTTGTCGTAATCGTTCGGGTAACCGAGATTGAATGCGATGTGGAACGAAGAGTTCGGGTTCAACTGGTGCTTGGCGATCGTGTAAAAGCCTTCGGGAGCCTGTTTGTCGCCCTGCTGTATCTTGGGGCCGAGGTCGCCGGACCAATTGCAGATCGGATAGGTCTTGTAGTGGTAAAAGCGGCCGTCGTCGCGCGCCTTCCAGACTTCAAGCTCGGATTCTTCCTTGAAGATGCGCACGAACATCGGCGCGCCGGGCTGCATACCCTTGCGGCCTAGCAGCATCAAGGCTTCCTTGGAAAGCGGTTGTTCGGCGGGTGGAAGTTGAGGCGCGCCAGCACAAGCAGCAACGAGCATCGCCGCAGCAATGCCGAGCAGGATGACGCGACAGCCTGACAGGCTCCGATGTCCCAAGCGGACCGAACTCATAACGTAGTGCCCCTTAACGAACGCCAACCACATTCGAATCAGCATCGTTAACAGCACGTTAACATCTGCTAAAAGTGTTGGCGATGGTCTCAGCGATCAACTTTTTCCCTGATTCGTAATCTGACTGTCGAATGCGGCGTTGTCGCGGCATTCCGACGGCGTGTTTTTGCTCCAAGAGATTGAAACAAAAGCGGAAAAAGGTCGTGAATTTGATGCCGCCGGTCCCGCGACAGTAAGTACCGGCGCCGCCGTGCAGATGTCGCAGGCGTGAAGGCGGTGTCGCGGCCGACTGTATGCCCCTGCGGTGGACACGTCCGGGCGTGCGACTTGTGTTGCCGACCCTACAGGTTGCGGCCCATCTGCAGAAAGCGGTCGTGGCGTTGGCGGCGGACGCGTTCAGGCGGCATGGAGTCAAATTCGGCGAGGGCCAGGGCGATCGCGGTACCGAGTGCATCCATGGTGCTCTTCGGGTCGCGGTGGGCGCCGCCTACCGGTTCGGACACGATGCCGTCGATGACGCCAAGTTCCTCGAGGTCCTGGGCGGTGATCTTCATGGCGGTGGCGGCTTCCTCCTTCTTGGCGGAGTCGCGCCAGATGATGGAGGCAGCGCCTTCGGGCGAGATTACCGAATAAATGGCGTGTTCCAGCATAAGGATGCGGTTTGCAGTGGCGATGGCGACGGCTCCGCCAGATCCGCCCTCGCCGATGATGACGGCAATGATGGGCACGCCGAGGCCGAGGCAGCAATCGGTCGAGCGGGCGATGGCTTCGGCCTGGCCGCGTTCCTCGGCGTCGATGCCGGGATAGGCGCCGGCGGTGTCGACCAGCGTGATTACCGGCAGGCCGAAGCGGTCGGCCATTTCCATCAGGCGGACCGCCTTGCGGTAGCCTTCGGGCATGGCCATGCCGAAATTGTGCTTGATTCGGCTTTCTGTGTTCGAGCCCTTTTCGTGGCCGATCACCATGACCGAGCGGCCACGGAAAGTCGCCGGACCGCCGACGATCGCCGCGTCATCGGCGAAGTAACGGTCTCCCGAAAGCGGCGTGAAGTCCTTGAACAGCCGCTCGATATAATCAAGGCAGTGAGGCCGCTCAGGGTGCCGGGCAACCTGTGTCTTCTGCCACGGAGTCAGCTTTGAATACGTTTCGGACAGCGCCGCGCGGGCCTTTTCCTCGAGTTTCTTGATCTCGCCGGTGAGACTTTTCTCGGTGTCCTCATCGATGAGCGCGCGCATCTCGTTGACCTTGCTTTCGAGCTCCGCGATCGGCTTCTCGAAGTCAAGATAGGTGCGCAGCGAGGTACTGCGCTCTGCGGGAAGGTCGTCGGAAATTTCGTCAATGCTTGCCATGTCTCTGCAGGCCTCTGGGTGCCTCGGCGGCACGGGAGTTGAAAGGTTTTCAGGCTGTTAGAGCGAGCAGGAGGGACAGTGTCAAGCGACGCAGGCGCGCAGCGTGAACGGCGCGGTGGCAGCGGGAGGTTGCTGGACACTGCCTGCGGACAACGTCAGCCGTTGAGCCTGATCAAGGCGCTGCGGGCCTTCAGGAGCAATTCTCGCACCTGTAGCGGCAAGGGCAGTTTGGTCCGCCCGGCGTGTCGCAGACATCAAAGGAGGCACTGTCATGGCCCGCATCGTGGTCCTCGGCGCCGGCATCGGTGGCATCTCGATGGTTTTCGAACTGAGGGATGCGCTGGGCCGCAAGCATGCAATCACACTGGTCAACAATAACTCCTTCTTCCAGTTCACTCCCTCCAATCCGTGGGTCGGAGTCGGCTGGCGGTCAAAGGACAATATTACCGTCGAGCTGCCGCCACTGATGGCAAAGCATGGAATCGAGTTCATCAACAAACCGGCCAGCCGCCTGCATCCAGCGGAGAGCCGCCTCGAACTCGCCGACGGGACCTCGCTCAACTACGATTATCTCGTTGTCGCGACCGGACCCGAATTGGCGTTCGATGAAATTCCCGGCTTCGGGCCGGATGGCCACACACAGTCGGTATGTACGGTCGACCATGCCACGAAGGCGCATGTCGCGTGGGAAACGTTCTGCAAAGATCCGGGGCCGATCGTCGTGGGAGCCGTCCAGGGCGCATCTTGCTATGGTCCGGCTTACGAGTACGCGATGATCATGGACAAGGAATTGCGCAACCGGAAACTGCGTGACCGGGTGCCAATGACCTTCGTGACCGCAGAACCTTACGTGGGTCACCTTGGGCTCGGTGGTGTCGGCGACACGAAGGGCATGCTGGAACATGAGATGCGGCAGCGTTCGATCAAATGGATTACCAATTCCAAGATCCAGAAATTCGAACCCGGCAGAGCATTCGTCAGCGAAGTCGATGACGACGGTAATGAGCGCAAGAAGCATGAGCTGGCGTTCAAGTACGCAATGATGCTGCCCGCTTTCCGGGGTATTCCCGCGCTCATGGGCATCGAAGGTCTTGTGAATCCGCGCGGCTTCATCATCGTCGACAAGCACCAGCGCAATCCGAAATTCGGCAACGTCTTCGGCGTCGGCGTGGCCATCGCTATCGCGCCGCTGGAACAGACGCCCGTACCGACAGGAGTGCCCAAGACCGGCTACATGATCGAGAGTATGGTCACCGCGGCCTGTCAGAACATCGTCAAGTTGTTGGCCGGGGAAACTCCGAGCAGCGAGGCGACCTGGAACGCCTTTTGTCTCGCCGACTTCGGTGATCGCGGTGTCGCGTTCCTGGCAAAGCCGCAAAACCCGCCGAGAAACGTGAACTGGGCGTCGGAGGGAATCTGGGTCCACCTCGCCAAAGTCGCCTTCGAGAAATACTTCCTGCACAAGGTGCGAGGAGGGATCAGCGAGCACTTCTTCGAAAAAGTCGCGCTGCGCCTTCTGGACGTTCCCAAACTGAAGAGGACAGACCCCTGAGTTCGGCGGCGAATTTTCAGGCCACAGTAGACAACCGTTCGTCAGCGACGGGCAGATGTGAGTGGATGGTTCAAAGGCGGCGCTTGAGAGGTTCTCAACCGCCGCCCTTTTCGTCTGCCGCATCTCCAAAAGATGCGAGGTTCAGCTTCGGTCGTTCATCCCTGGAACGGGATCGGCCGAAGGATAAGTCTCAGGCTGCGGATCGAGCAACGTCGAAGCGGTCGGCGTTCATCACTTTCGTCCAGGCCGCAACGAAGTCACGAACGAACTTCTCCTTGGCATCGTCTGCGGCATAGACCTCTGCAAGCGCCCGCAACTGCGAATTCGAGCCGAACACAAGATCGACACGCGTGCCGGTCCACTTGACTTCGCCGGTCTTGCGGTCGCGTCCTTCGAAAACGTCCTGGTCATCCGACACCGATTTCCATACCGTCCCCATGTCGAGGAGGTTCACGAAAAAGTCTGTGGTGAGTTTTCCAGGCTGCTTCGTGAAGACGCCGTGCTGGGTCTGGCCGTGGTTGGCACCGAGCACGCGCAGGCCGCCGATCAATGCTGTCATCTGCGGCGCACTCAGCGTCAGGAGCTGGGCCTTGTCGATCAGCATCTCTTCTGGAGACACGGAGTATCGCGTCTTGGCAAAGTTGCGGAAGCCGTCGGCCTCCGGCTCCAATGGCTCGAAGGATTCCGCGTCGGTCTGGTCCTGTGTCGCGTCCGTGCGGCCCGGGGTGAAGGGGACTTCGATGGCGTGGCCGCCAGCCTTGGCGGCCGCCTCGACTGCCGCGCAGCCACCGAGCACGATCAGATCGGCCAAAGAGACTTTCTTGCCGCCGGACTGAGCTTCGTTGAATGCCTTCGTGATTTCTTCGAGCGCCGAAAGGACCTTGGCGAGTATTACAGGTTCGTTGGCTTCCCAGTCCTTTTGCGGTGCAAGACGGACCCGTGCACCGTTGGCGCCGCCGCGCTTGTCGGAGCCGCGGAAGGTGGACGCTGATGCCCATGCAGCGGAGACGAGTTCAGCAGTCGAGAGTCCCGAAGCGAGCAGCTTGGACTTGAGATCGGCGACATCGTTCGCGTCGATCAGCGGGTGGTCCGCGGCCGGTATCGGATCCTGCCAGACAAGATCTTCTGCGGGAACCTCCGGTCCGAGGTAGCGCACCTTCGGACCCATATCGCGGTGGGTCAGCTTGAACCAGGCGCGGGCGAAAGCGTCGGCAAACTCCTCCGGGTTCTCGTGGAAACGTCGCGAGATCTTCTCGTAATCCGGGTCCATGCGCATCGCCATGTCGGCAGTGGACATGATGATCGGCACCTTTTTGGACGGATCTTCAGGATCGGGCGCCATGTCCTTTTCCTTGAGGTCCTTCGGCGTCCACTGGTAAGCCCCGGCGGGGCTCTTCGTCAGCTCCCAGTCGTAGCCGAAGAGGACGTCGTAATAGCCCATGTCCCATTTCGTCGGGTTCGGCGTCCAAGCGCCTTCGAGACCGCTGGTGGTGGTGTCGCGTCCCTTGCCGCTCTTGTAGCTGGAGAGCCAGCCGAAGCCCATCGCCTCGATCGGCGCGGCTTCCGGCTCGGGACCGAGCAGAGCGGCGTCGCCGGCGCCGTGCGTCTTGCCGAAGGTGTGGCCACCTGCCGTGAGCGCAACAGTCTCGTAGTCGTTCATGGCCATGCGCGCGAAGGTTTCGCGGATGTCGCGTGCGGAGGCGAGCGGATCGGGTTTCCCGTCGGGTCCTTCGGGGTTGACGTAGATGAGGCCCATCTGCACCGCGGCCAGCGGATTCTCTAGATCACGCTCGCCGGAATAGCGGCTGTTGGGTTTGTCGCTAGAGGCAAGCCACTCGGTTTCCGAACCCCAGTAGATATCTTCTTCCGGCGCCCAGATATCTTCTCGCCCGCCGCCAAAGCCAAATGTCTTGCCGCCCATCGACTCGATCGCGACGTTGCCGGCGAGAACCATCAGATCCGCCCAGGAAATCTTGTTCCCATATTTCCGCTTGATGGGCTCGAGCAGTCTGCGCGCCTTGTCGAGGTTGCCGTTATCCGGCCAGCTGTTGAGCGGTGCGAAGCGCTGATTGCCCGAACCTGCGCCGCCGCGACCGTCGGCGGTTCTGTACGTGCCGGCACTGTGCCAAGCCATGCGGATGAAGAGTCCGCCGTAGTGACCATAATCGGCGGGCCACCACTCCTGGCTGTCGGTCATCAGCGCGGTGAGATCCTTCTTCAAGGCCGTCAGGTCGAGCTTCTTGAACTCCTCGGCGTAGTTGAAGTCTTCACCCAGGGGATTGGCTTCAGGGGTATTCTGGTGAAGAATCTTGAGGTTCAGCTGGTTTGGCCACCAGTCGCGGTTGGACCGGTATCCAACTGTCGCGGCGCCATGCATGACCGGGCAACCAGCCGATGACTTATTGAGGTCCTTTAGCTCGGCAGACATTTCATCTCTCCATCGCGTGCGAATGAGTCGTGAGGCAATTGCTAGAAGCCGCTCCTACCCCAAAGTCGTCATAAGGTAAAGTTTCCTTCTCTGATTTTTTGCATAAGGGAACCTGATGACGTGAGCCGTTCAGTCGGATGACGATGCGGTAACGCGGCGCCAGACCGGCGCTGGACACACAAGTCTTCGTGCGGTTCCCCTTCGGGGTAACCCGTCAACACATAAGCGTTATTTCGTTCCTGGAAATTGATGTCTCGCAAATTCAGCCCCCGATGCAACACGGGGCAAATGGGGTACATCTGACTTTCAATGAAAACGGGATGGCTAGCTAAAATCAGTGCTTTGTCGGGATCAGACGGCCATGGATGGGCTGTCCTGACGGCGTGCCAGTCGGGGAACCACCTTCGGGTTCGATGCTGATGCCGAAGGTTGCCTCCTGAAGGAGGTCTGGCTCGTATGGTAGAGTTTTGCGGGTCGGTTGGGAGGGGTCGTCGAGCAGCCCAAGCGACCTGGGCTTGTCTCCCAGACGGTCGGATGCAATCCACAGCTGATAGGTTTTGCCCGGAGCGGACTTGGCAGTGACCGGTCGCACAACAATCTGGCGTGATTTCAAATCAATGGTCATGATGAATACGGGCTGCTCGTCGTTGCTTTGGAAAACAGCAACGAAGCGCTCTGTCGACGGAGCGACCGGGGCTTCCCGAAACACCATGAACCCAATCAGGCTCGCTGCGAGCGCGTAGCCGCCGATCGCGGCGGTACGCCAACGGTTCAAAGAGCGGCGCAACTTTACGGGTTCATCGCTGAGGAGTCGTGTGCGGATATCCGAGCGGTCGATGCGATTGATGATAGCGGCGCGCAGATCCGGAGGGGGGGCGACGGGTTCATATTCCGACAGCCAGGCCGACAGGCGTGCTTCCCAGGCAATAATTGCTGCGTCCAGATCGGTTTCGTGCAAGCGGCGCGCGGCAACGGCCTGACGCTCGTCGGCAGTCAGGGTTCCGACAACGTATTCGGCGGCCAACATGTCTTTATCTTCATCGCCGCTCATTCGAGGAGGCACTCCTTCAGGCGCTTCAGGCTGCGATGCAGCCAAGTCTTGACCGTTCCCACAGGCATGCTGAGCCGGACCGAGATGGCTTCACGCGACAGTCCCTCCAGATACGCCAGTTTTACTGTATCGCGGTGCTCGGGATCGAGAGTTTCGAGGCAGCTTTCGAGGCGTAGCCAGGCTTGCTTTAGTTCCATTGCTACATCTGCCCGGGGTGACGCGTCGGGAACCTCATCAACATCGGCGTCGGCAGTCTGCAGTTCGCGTGTACGTCTGCGAATTTCGTCGATGGCGCTGTTTCTTGCGATCGTCGCCATCCAGGTGATCGGCGAAGCGCGGTCGCGGTCAAATGTGCTAGCCCGTTCCCAAATCTTCATGAAGACTTCTTGAAGCAGATCGTCCGAACAGGATCTGTCTTTGGTTATACGCAAAATCACACCGTAGAGTTTCGATGCGCTGGCGTCATAGAGTTTGGAAAATGCAGCACGATCACCATCGGCGGCGAGCGCCAACCAGTCACAGAGCTGAGTGGCGGTAGATTGCATCAACCAAGACCTGCGTTCTGGGAAGTGTTTGTGTCGAGTGTGAATTCGCCGGTGTCGTGACGGCTCGCAGCGTCAACGGATCTGAGAACGTACCAGAGACCGGTCCGGCCCTACAACTGATTCGTGGCTGCAGCGAGTTTCCTTCATTAGTGGCGAGTGTGGCGAGGGTATCGGGGAACCCCGGTTCAAAGCACGTAGCCGTCGCGAGTGCCAGAGATTGGATCAGGACATCGCGCACAAGACCGGCCAACTGCACGACTTCACTCGCTGCCCGTGTCCAGAAAACGGATCACACTAGGTATCGAATATTTTTTCACATCAACGTGACCGCTGTTCGTGAAACTCGAGGTGTGCCCCGTCGTAACTCCGGTAGCTCAAACGAGCTGCACATAACCTGAGGAGTTTCATGCTCATGTCTCGCAAGACAAACGCCCTTTCACTCGCAGCAATCGCACTTTGCGGTGCAGCCGCCATTGCCATGGTCGAACTTCAGCCTGCAATGGCCGAGAAGACGGTCACGGTCGGCGGCGCACCAATGTATGCCTCGAAGAACATCATCGAGAACGCGATGAACTCGAAAGATCACACCACGCTCGTCGCCGCAGTCAAGGCTGCCGGTCTCGTCGACACTTTGTCTGGCAAAGGGCCATTCACGGTCTTCGCGCCCACCAACGCCGCTTTCGACAAGCTGCCGAAGGGTACTGTCGAGAACCTCCTCAAGCCGGAGAACAAAGAGCAGCTGAAGAAAATTCTCACCTATCATGTGATCGGCGGAAAAGCCCCGACAAGCGCCGCAATCACGAAGATGACCAAGGACGACGATAACGCGCATCCGGTCAAGATGGTGTCGGGCGACCAGCTGACGACGATGATCGATGGCGGCAAGCTGAAAATCAAAGACGAAAGCGGCAACGTGGCCACTGTTACTATCGCAGACGTTAAGCAATCGAACGGCGTCATTCACGTTATCGATACGGTTCTGTTGCCGAAGTCATAAGCGAGAATAGCGGTCGCCGGCCGGGGCCTCCCACCCACTTCAACTGTACGGCGGCCGCTCCATCTTCGCTGATCGAGGCAGCGGTAAGCACCAGGCGGTGACTACCCGCACTTGCCGCACCCATACTCGGATAACGGCAACGGACGTCGAATCGCATGACCGTTGCCGCAGCCAGGGGGTCCCCAGCGGGGAGGGTGCGGTCTGCCGGCCGGGGTTTTTCAACCCCCTTCCCCGGCCGGCGGCCGTCCTCTGCAAACAGCCAGTCCAGCATTCAACCTTTAAAAAAGGCGGATCGGTCACTACAGTCCTGAGGGGTCTTCCAGTTTTTTGGAGTAACCCGATGCGTAACAATTACCGCTTGCTGGTTCTCGTCACTGCCGTGGTTCTTGCCGCTGTCGTCGTGGAGCCGCTTGCGGCCGTCCCGGCACCGGCTGAAGGCGCGGAGCGGATAGAGGCGGCGGCGGCGGCGGAAAAATCAATCGCCAACATGAGCGAGGCCGAACTTCGATCTGTGATCGAACGGTTCGTGGAGAATTTCTACCTCGCTGGCGAAGACCTGTCGGAAGACCAGTTGAAAACGATCTACGCGCCAGTGGTGAACTATTTCGGGAGCCGCCGCAAAAGCCGGTCGGCAATTGTCCGCGATCAGCTCCGTTACTACCGCCGGTGGCCCGACCGCAAATTCGAGTTGATCCCCCAGACGCTGAGCGTTGTTCGCTCCGATGCGGCCGATCAGGTTATCGACGTCGTGTTCGATTATCTCTTCGACACGCGATCTGGCAAACGACGCGCGCGTGGCCGCGGCGTCGCGATGCTGACGCTCGACTTCTCGGTTGCGGGAGGTCAAATCGTTCGCGAGCGCGGCAAAGTGCTGGAGCGTTTTCGTTGACGAAGTGCGTGTAACGAATTTTCAGCGCACCACGGCCTGCTCGCCTTCGCCGGCCTGCATCTTGAACTGCAGGAGGATGGTGCGCTGGAACAGCTGGTTGAAATTGTCGTCCGAGATCAGTGTCAGAATTGCTGAGCCGGCATGGTCCTGATGAATTGCGAGACCTTCCATGTTGTCGATGTCTTGCGCCATGGTCGCTTCGAGGAGGACTTCGCCTTCAATTTTCGCGCCGGGTTTCAGTTCGGCAAGCGCCACGCGGCGCAGACGCATCTTGACCCCTTCGAGCCAATTGAAGCGGCGCTCGAGCAGAACGAGGTCGCCGCCGGGCAGTTCGGCCATGCCGGTGATGTCGTAGCCGTCGATGTCGGTGAGCGTGAATGCGTTGGCGGTGGAGCCGGTCCAGAACCAGCCTGTGTGGTCGCCGTTGGAATCGTGCAGGCGCTCTGCAATCGCGATAACGGAATCGCGGTAGCGGCCCTTGGTAAGAAGGGTCATTGCCTCGAAACCCTTGAGGCCGTCCATCGTGCCGCTGCTCCTGTCGGGGCGAATGTAGGATGTCGGCGGCGCAACGCCATCGGGACCGATGTCGAAGCGACCAATGCGGTGGTTCTGTTCGAACGCGATGAGGAGCTTGCCGTTGTTCGACGTGCCGGCGACGAGTTCGACGGCTTCGGCGTCGCGGTCGCGTTCGCGGCCGAGCGGGCTGCCGCTCAAGGCTTTGAGAGGGCCGGTGCGGACATCCCCAAACGTCGCGGGGCGGCCATCCTCGTGACCAAGGCGGGCGGTCATCCATAGACCGGCGTCGGAGACGGCGATGAGACCGCGGCCGTCGGGATCGATGGCGAGGCCCGACCAGCCGCCGAAGCTTTTTTCCGGGCTCGATAGTCTCAGTCCTCCGAGGAACGTAAGCTTGCCGAACTTGTGCCTGGATGAATCGGTGCGGTCGAATGTCGGGATCGGCGTGGCGGTGACGCTGATTTCGCGAACGCCCAAGCCTCGTGGGTCGGGCTTCGGCTCTGCCGTCGATCGGTCGACCACGGCGAAAGTTCCGGCCAGTACCGCGGCGAGTGCTGCGCAAAAGCCGATCGAGATCCGGTGCCGATGCAGCCGACGGCAGGTCTGCAGGATCGCGGTCTTCTTTTTCCGGACCGGCTCAGTCATCCATGCCTCACTGCCGGCGCTGGCGGCTCTTGCTGCCGCCGCTACTTCTGCCCCGGGTGGAGCGCATAGGCCTGTTCGTCTCCGGCGCGGCAGTCTTTTCTTCGAACAGCTCAACCAGCTTATCGGTCATGGCGCCTGCCAGTTCGCTGGCGTCCGTGATGGTGACCGCGCGGCGGTAGTAGCGGGTGACGTCGTGGCCGATGCCGATGGC
>LOEV01000126.1 GCA_001516065.1 Alphaproteobacteria bacterium BRH_c36 | reverse complement strand
GGCGCGGGAGCTGTCGCGGCGGCCCGCGCGGCTTCCACAGCAATCGGCGCGGCTGCCGTCATCGTGATCTGCCGCACGACGCGCACGCGCAGTCCGCTTTTCTCGATCTCGATCTCGCTGAGACCCGTTTCGTTGAGCAGATCGGCGAGCTCGCGGATCACCTGGCTTTCCGTGATGTTGCTCTCCTTGCCGTCCTTAGCACCCATGGCCCTTTGCCCTCTGCTCTTCGGCCGTTTTGAGGGCCGTGCTTTGTCTTCTCTCACGCGTTCTGGCTTTTCACGATTTCAGCGAGCGCATCGACCGCCAGTTCATAGCCTTTTGCTCCAAGCCCGCAGATCACGCCGTTGGCGCCCAAGGAAATATACGAGTGTTGTCGGAATGCGTCGCGGCGAAAAATGTTGGAAAGGTGAACTTCGATGACAGGCAGTTCGGCTGCCTGCAGCGCATCGAGCAACGCCACGGAGGTGTGCGTATAGCCCGCCGCGTTGATGATGATGGCGCTGGCCGCCTCTTTCGCCTCCTGGATCCAGTCGACCAGTTGCCCTTCGTGGTTGGATTGCCGGAACTCAATTTTGTGGCCGTGCTGCTCGGCTCGCGCTTCGGTCCGCTTGCGCACATCTTCGAGTGTCGCAGTCCCGTAGACGTCGGGCTGACGCTTGCCGAGTAAATTGAGGTTTGGTCCGTTCAGGACGAAGATGGGCTTTGCCATGTCCACGTATTGCAAAACAGGTTGGGCTGGCCGAGCGATCGAGGATGATTTACCGCTAGGCCGTCCGAGCCGTCAATTCCAGAAGACTCCGGCTAAAGCGTCTATCAGTTTTCTTGATGAAGTCAAAGGCGGCCGCCTGTCGCGACCGCCTGGGAAGAAGCAGCAGCGCCGCTCTTTCGGCTTCTTTGAACCGCCAAATGCCCGTTCAGCAGACTTCGCAGCCGTTCTTGCGCAGATCCGTGACATGGGCCTCGATCTGCTCGTAGAGGTTTTCGGGTGCCCCAGCGATCGTTCTGTCGCCCACGAGGAAATGCGGGGTGCCGTTGATCCCCATTTTCTGCGCGAGTTCGCGCACCTTGTCGATTTCGCCGGTAACTTCCGCCGAATCCATGTCAGCTTTCAGCTTTTCTGCGTCAAGCCCCAGTTTGGCGGCGATTTTCAGGGCGCTTTCGCCGTCAACCGAGCCACGATAGGTGAGCAAGGCGCTGTGCATTTCCCAGTACTTGCCCTGTTTCTTGGCGGCCAGCGCCACGCGGGAGGCTTCTTCCGAACCCTTCGACAGGATCGGCAGTTCCTTGAAGACGACCCGGACTTTCTTGTCCTTTTCAATCAGCTTGGAAACTTCCGAAAAGCCGCGCTTGCAGAAGCCGCAGTTGTAATCGAAGAACTCCACAACGGTGATATCGCCCTTTGGATCCCCCGCCGAAGGTGCGTCGGCGCGGCGGTAGAGTTCATCGGCGTTCGACTTGATTGCTGTTTTCAGCCGCTCTTCCTGCTGCTTTTCCATCTTTGCTTCGAGCTTGGACTGCACTTCGAGCAGGATTTCCGGATTGGCAAGCAGGTAGTCCTTGATGATGGCTTCGATGCCGGCCTTCTGGTCCGATGAAAATGCCGCCGTGGCGGCGCCCGCCGCCGGTATTGCCGGATCCTCGGCCGTCGCGCGGTCGAAGACGGCATCGAGGGCGATGGCACAGCCAAGCACGCCGACGGCCAAGAGCCCGGCGCTCCGGGTCAGGCCTGCGCCAAGCTTCCAATTCGTCGATTTCATGGAGAGTCCTTTTTCAAGTTTCGGGTCGCAGGCGGTTCAGGGCGCGAATACATTTTTCATCCGCCCCTAACACATCGCCCATTTTGGCGCACGTTAAAGTAACGACATCTGAACGGGGTCAACCTCGTGGAGGTTCGTACTTGAGGATGTCTTCGTTCTTGATCCATTCCGGTGAGCCCGCCTTCAAAGCCCTTTGCGCCCGCTTGGCGAAGATCTGCGCCTGCTCGATGTTACCTTCGACGAAATAAGCCTGTGCCGTCATCGCATCGGCCCGCGGCCTGTCGCCCTGGTTGTAATAGGCGGTGGCAAGCAACCTGTAGGCCCGCGGATTCGGGTCGTCGATGAGCGAGGTCTTCAGAAGCTTTACCGACTCACCGACAAGCCCGCTCTGCCCCGAGTTCTGCAGCGCCGTGGCCAACTGAACCTGCATCAGCGAATCGTTGCTTTTGCCGGCCAGAGCAATCGCCTTGCGCAGGAACGGGATCGCCTCGACCGACTTGCCCGAGCGCATCAGCAGGTCGCCTTTGACCTCCCAGAAATACGGGTAGTCGGGCCGCCCCTTGATCAACTGGTCGATTTCCTCGAGTGCCGCTTCAAGCCCGCCGCGCCCACCTTGGAAATATCTCGCGATACCGCGTGCGTAACGGGCTGGAAGCGAGGTATCCGTCATCGGGTAGCGGTTGAGCACGATCGCCGGCGATTCCAAGTAGCCTGACAGCTTGGCCCGCATCAGATCGTGGCGCAGTTGCAGTTCCGGGGGATCGATGGAGTTGTAATAGCGGCTGCCTTCGACATTCCGTCGCAGCTGGTTCAGACGGTCGGTCGCAACCGGGTGGCTGCGCGCGAACGGATCCTTGTATGTATCCGAGATATATTCCTGCTGGGCGAACCGCTCGAATGTCTCAAGCATACCGCGTCCGGATTGCTTGGTCGCTTCGAGAACCTTGAGCCCGAACTGGTCGGCCGCCGATTCCTGCGAACGCCGCTCGGCCAGCAGCGAACGGATGACGAAATTCGGGCCCGACGCCAGACCTGCCCCGCCCGCCGCCGTGACGTCGCGATCACCAGCAGCTATGCCCCCGGCCATCAGTCCCGCAGCAAGGATCTGCAGCAGCAGCGCCCGCGTCTGATCCTTGGCGATGCGGTGGCGCAGCGCCGCCATGTGGCCTCCCGCGATGTGCCCGGCCTCGTGCGCAATGACCCCGATGACTTGGTTTGGCGTGTCCGATTGCAGTAGCAGTCCTGTGTGAACGAACACGTTGCCGCCATCGATCACGAACGCGTTAAAAGCCTCGTTGCGGACGATGCGCATGGTGATGCGCCCCGACCCGAGCCCGGCGGATCGGAAGATCGGCTGGGCGTAATCGTTCAGTAGTGCTTCGATCTCGCTGTCTCGGATCAGCGGCAAGCCCTGCGCTTTGGCCGGGTTCACACTCGCCAGGATACATCCCGCCGCCATTATGCCGGCCAGGACGGCGCTCAGCCCGCGAGAAAAGCGCTTCGGAAGCCTTATGAAGAACATCTGGCGGATTCCCCTGAAATGATCCAGCGTCGTTGTCCGATTTTACGGCCCGGAGCAGGATGCCGGATCCTGGTCCCCGGCTGCTGGCTCCCCGTCGTTTGCGGCACGCCTTGCCCTGAGGCGGCGAAACCGGCGGTAACGATCGCCCGCGAGCGTAATGTCAGGCCGCAAAAGCGTCAACGCGCCCCCAATGACGTTCAGGCAACGCGAGCGAACGGCATCGGCGATTCATTGCAGATGAATGGGCTATATTGCGGCGCCAGCATGGCACCAACTCCGCTTGAGTTCCATGCATGCAGCCTTCCACGACCACCTGAACTGGAAAACACACCCATGAAAGAGATGCCCCCTCCCGGAAGGAGTGCCGTAACGCCAGCCCCGGACCGACCGGACCGCAGCGCGACAGCTGACACTTCGCGTCGCAGTGATATCGACGGTTTCATGGTGATGGACGTCATGAACGCCGCTGCCGCCCGCGAGCAGGCCGGCCACCACATCATCCACATGGAGGTCGGCCAGCCGGGAACTCCGGCCCCTGAAACCGCCCGCAACGCCCTGCGCAACGCCATCGACACCGACAATCTCGGCTACACGCTGGCGCTCGGCAGCGATTCCTTGCGCCGGCGCATCGCCCGTCACTACCGCGACAGCTATGATGTCGAAGTCGATCCCGCCCGCATCATCGTCACCTCAGGGTCTTCCGGCGCATTCATCCTGGCGTTCACCGCGCTCTTCGACGCCGGCGCGCGCATCGCGCTGCCCTCACCGGGATATCCCTGTTACCGTCACATCCTCACGACCCTCGATCTGGTCCCCGAGTTGATCGAGACCTCCGCAAACGGCCGCTGGATGCCGACATCCCGAGACATCGAAGAAGCCGATCTCAGGTCCCGACTGGCAGGTATACTCGTCGCTTCGCCAGCCAATCCGACCGGCACCATGCTGGAGCCCACCCGCCTCAGCGAACTCGTCGAAACAAGCCGCCGTCTCGGACTGTGGTTCATTTCCGATGAGATCTATCACGGGCTGACTTACGAAGTTCCGGCGGCGACGGCTCTCGCCTACTCGCAAGACGCCATCGTCATTAACTCGTTCTCGAAATACTTCTCGATGACCGGCTGGCGGGTCGGCTGGATGGTCGTTCCTGAACGCTGCATCCGCGTCTTCGAGCGCCTCGCCCAGAACCTGTTCATCTGCGCGCCGTCCGCCTCCCAGGCAGCCGCCCTCGGCGCCTTCGATGGCGGCGCGGAGCTGGAGGCAAACAAACGCACCTATGCCGTCAACCGCGATCTTCTTTTGCGCGAGCTGCCCAAGGCCGGCTTCGACAAAATCGTCCCCGCCGACGGCGCCTTCTACCTTTACTGCGACATATCGGATTTCGGCCTCGACAGCCCGGAACTATGCCGCCGCATCCTTGATGACGCCGGCGTCGCGATCACACCCGGCGTCGACTTCGATCCAGTCCGCGGCGGCCGATACGTGCGCTTTTCTTATGCCCGCGCCACCCCCGACATAGTCGAAGCCGCGCGCCGGCTTATCGCATGGCGCCAGACTTTCGCGCCGGCACCGCCGGCTGCGCGATGAAAACGACCGCTGCGTTGCCGCCGCGGCCGGTCTTGATCCGATCAATTGATGCGCTTGGCGCGCCTCACTCGCACTTGAGCCAGCCCGTGTACTTCAACAGGTTGTTGCTCTCGTCACTTTCGTCGATGAGATTGTAGGGATCGACGACGGCAAACACCGTAATCTGCGTCTCGCCCTTGTCGTTCTTGATATTTCCTGAAGATTTCAGGTTCGGAATGAGCGACGAAACCTTCGTCGCGGTTTCGGCATTCCACGCACCGTTACCCGGCAGGTTCTGGGTCTTCTGGAAAGCGGCAAGTGCCCTCTTGGAACCGGATCCCCAGTCTCCGTCTACCGTAACGGAGTAAGCGCGGTCGCGGAGGAACTGCTGCACTTTCTTGGCCAGTTCCTTATCGTTTTCCAGCGCCTTGGCATCGGTTGGAAGCGAGCCCAGTGATCCGCCTGAGAAACCGTTGAAGTTGCGCCCCGTCTTGACCGACCCCTTGCCCATGGAAATCTCGATCTGGCGCTGTTCGCGCGGCTCGATCTTGGTGCGGCGGGTATCTTTTTCGATCAGATCGATGTTCTCGGGATTGTAGACGGCAACGAAGCTGCGCAGGAGGTTGTCGGCATTGCGCAGGTTAGCATCGCCGTTGCCCGCATTGCGGATCACGATTCGTCCCTCGACGAGGGGATCGCCGGTATTGCAGCTGACGAATCTGAGTTCAGAGTCCTTGGCCTCGATGACGAGGTCAGGCAGAGCTTGGGCCAGAGCCACTGGCACGAATGCGGCTGCGCCGACGACAGCGCCCACCGCGAAAAGGCTCGTTTCAACCCAACGTTTCATTTTTATTGCCTCTCACTGGATAAAGTACGCCTTGAACTGCGCGGGACATTTGCAGAAAGGGGCAATACGAATCAAGGAGGGGCGCAGCGCCAAACGGATTTCCACAGAAAGCGGTGTGGCGGTATTGTCGCTGTTTCAGCGATTGCGCTTGGCACGACGCGAAAAAATCGGGAGGTGACGCACGATTGCGCCACTTACTCCCACTCAATCGTGCCGGGCGGTTTCGAGGTGATATCGTAGACGACGCGGTTGATCCCGTTGACCTCGTTGATAATCCGTGTGCTGGCCCGCCCGAGAAATTCGTGGCTGAAGTCGTAGTAGTCGGCCGTCATTCCGTCCATCGAGGTCACGGCACGCAGCGCGCAGACATAATCGTAGGTCCGCTGATCGCCCATGACGCCGACTGTTCGTACCGGCAGCAGAACGGCGAACGCCTGCCAGATCTTGTCATAAAGCCCGGCGTTGCGGATTTCTTCCAGATAGATCCGGTCGGCCTTGCGGAGTATCTCGAGCTTTTCAGGCGTGACGCCTCCGGGCATGCGGATCGCAAGCCCCGGCCCCGGAAACGGATGCCTGCCAACGAACCTTTCCGGCAGACCAAGTTCGCGCCCCAGTATTCGGACTTCGTCCTTGAAGAGTTCGCGCAGCGGCTCCACCAGCTTGAGCTTCATGCGCTCCGGCAATCCGCCGACGTTGTGGTGCGACTTGATCGTCACCGATGGCCCGCCCGTGAACGACACGCTCTCGATCACATCGGGATAAAGCGTTCCCTGCGCCAGGAAATCCGCCCCCCCGATTCTGCTTGCCTCTTCGTCGAAAACGTCGATGAACAGCCCGCCGATGATCTTGCGCTTGCGTTCTGGATCTTCGACGCCATCGAGGGCCGACAGGAACCGCTCGCGCGCATCGACGTGGATCAGCGGGATATTGTAGTGGCCCTTGAACATATCGACGACTTCGCCGGCTTCTCCGGCGCGCAACAGGCCATGGTCGACGAAGATGCAGGTGAGTTGGTCGCCGATTGCCTCGTGGATCAGGACGGAGGCAACCGCGGAATCAACGCCCCCCGACAGCCCGGAGATGACCCTGGCGCCGCCGACCTGGGCGCGGATCGATTCGATTGCGCTGGTGCGGAAATGCGCCATCGTCCAATCGCCCGGCAGTCCTGCGATTCTGTGCACGAAATTCGAGATGAGAGCCGCCCCGCGCGGGGTATGCACGACCTCAGGGTGAAACTGCACGCCGTAGAAGCGCTTCTCCTCGTTGGCGATTGCCGCATAGGGCGCACCTTCCGACACGGCAACGACCTCGAACCCTGCCGGCAATCCGGTGACCCTGTCGCCGTGGCTCATCCACACCTGGTCGCGTTGACCGACCTCCCAGACTCCCTCGAACAGCCGGCAGGCCGCCTTGACCTCGATCTCAGCGCGGCCGAACTCGCGCGAATGGCCGGCTTCCACCCCGCCGCCGAGCTGCGATACCATCGCCTGCTCGCCATAACAGATGCCCAGCACCGGCAACCCCGACGACCATACCCATTCGGGCGCTCTTGGCGTTCCCATCTCCGTCACGCTCGCTGGTCCGCCCGACAGGATCACGGCCTGCGGATCAAGGCGCTCAAGCGCAGCCTCGGCCTGGTTGAACGGCACGATCTCCGAGTAGACGCCCGCTTCGCGCACGCGCCGCGCAATAAGCTGCGTCACCTGGCTGCCAAAATCGATGATGAGAACAGTGTTCGTCATTGCGCGTGCATTCTCCTGGCCTGCAGCCGAGCTGAGATCGCCTCGTAGATCACCGGCTTCCTTGCCCGTCAAGTTGACGGCACTTTCCTGCCGGAATTCACGGATTCAACTGCAGCAACGCGAAATTGAGCGCTCCAGCGAAAGTGACCCAGATTAGATATGGAACAAACAACAGCACCGCGAGTCGGCTCAGGCGCCAGGACGTCACCATGAAGGCGGCGATGGCAAGCCACATGAACATAAGATCGATCATCGCGCTGTCGATTCTGTTCTCGCCGAACATCAGGTATGACCACGCTCCGTTGAGCGCGAGTTGTCCAAACCACAAGAACAGCGCCAGGCCGAACCCCTTGGCCCGCCAAACCAGCCAGCCGGCAATAGCGATGAACAAATAGAGCACCGACCACACCGGCCCGAATAACCAGTTGGGCGGCGTCCACTCCGGCTTATTCAAACCCTGATACCACTCACCCGGACTGAACGCTCCCGCAAACGAGGCAACGAGTGTCGTCACGAGCAGAAAGAAAATGAGTGAAATGTATCTCCGCATGATCTTCCCGAATCTATTGTGCCGCCCGCTGAACTACGCTGACCCATTCTTACCCGGATCTTCAGTCCGCCGCATCCGCAGCCTTGGTCGCGACCTGCGAGATTTGCGCCAGCGCACCGAGAACGTCGTAGACATGATCGTAGATCCAGAAATGCCCGCAATCTTCAAGCCGTACGAACCGGCAGTTGGGGATTAATCCGGAAAGCCACTTAGAAACCGCCTCCGGAACGATCCTATCCGCGCTTCCCTGCCAGATTATCGTTGGCGCGCGGATCGCTTCGAATTCAACCGGCCAGGGCTGTGAAAAGATTTCGAGGTCGCTGAGCCCGCCGTCCGCCCCCTGCCGCAGCGCTTCAAGGGTCATCGCAATGAGACTTTCCTGCACATGAGGCTTCTGCAGGATCTTGGAGTCCGCCGAACTCAGGCTGTGCGCAAATAAGCGCGCAAACAGATGCGGCGCAGCCTTGAACACCCGGACGCTGATTCCGGCCTGTAGCGCCAGCGCGGTGCGGTGCCTCGGCAGGTCCAGGAAGAAGATGCGATGCCCCCGTGACAATCGCTCATGGACTTCGTCAGGCTTTCCGGCCCTTTTTACCGCCTCGAACTGCGCGACTGGTCCCATCGGACTGACAAGCCCGAGGCCGCAGACACGTTCGCCAAGACGATCGGCCAAGGCAACGCCATAAGGTGCCCCGCCGGAGACACCGAGCACCGCAAACCAGTCGAGCGCCAGGGCGTCAGCGATCGCCACCAGGTCGCCGGCGCGCTTTTCGAGCGTCGGTTCATCGTCTTTCGGCGTCAGGCCATAGCCCGGCCGGTCCGGACAATAAAGCGTCAGGCCCAATTCCTTGGCGGGGCCGTCCGCGACATCGAACATGAGACGGGACGCCGGTGCGCCATGCAGCGCCAGCACCGGGAAGCCGTCGGCAGCTCCATAGGTGGCGAGCCCGAAGCGCCGCCCGTCGGAGAGTTCGATCGTATCAGCCATTGCTCATTCACTCTGCCGTTGCAGCACGGCGATGAAGAAGCCGTCCGTACCGTGCGAATGAGGCGTCAGCAGCAGCGTCTCCCTCGAGCCGTCTGCGGACTCGGGCATTTCTCCTTCCATGCGCACCGTCCAATGCTCAGATACAGGAGACAATCTGAACTCGCGATACCCGGCGAGGAACGCGGCGACCTGTTCACCGTTCTCCTCGGGCAGAACCGAACATGTGACGTAGACCAGCCGCCCGCCAGGCTTGACCATCGGTGCTGCCGAAGCCAGTACCGCGCGCTGTTCTTCAAGCCGCAACTGGATCGCTTCCGGTTTCAGGCGCCACTTCGCATCCGGCCGCCGCCGCCATGTCCCCGATCCCGTGCAGGGCGCATCGGCGAACACCAGATCGAACCTGCCCTCGAGCGCCTTGAGCTGCGCCTCGTCGCCGGCTTCCATCACCTGCACGTTGCGCACGCCCGCCCGCTTCAACCGCTCGAAGATCGGTCGCAGCTGACTACGCGAATTGTCGTAGGCATAGACTTGCCCGGTGTTCTGCATGCCCGCCGCCATAGCGAGCGTCTTACCGCCGGCCCCGGCGCAAAGGTCAAGCACCTGTTCGCGGGGACTCGCCCCCGCGATCAGCGCCGCCAGCTGGCTGCCCTCGTCTTGCACTTCGAACCAGCCTTTGCCGTGCGCGACATCGGCCTCCACGTTGGGCGACTTGGCGGGCCCGTGCGGTGCGGGAATACGAACGCCCACCGGCGATAGCGGCGTTGCCACCGCGCCGAATTTCTCGAAGGCCTTGAGGACCTTCTCGCGCGTTGCCTTCAGCCCATTGACCCTGAGGTCGATCGGCGCCCGCAAACTGAGCCCGCGGCCTTCCTCGCCGGCACGCGCGCCAAACGTTCGCTCGAAGGATTGGGTCAGCCACTCCGGCACGTCGCCAGCTACCGCCAGCGGAGCGTCTTCCAGGATGGCGCGTTGAAGCCCGGCAACCTCCTCTTCGCTTAGCGGTTCGATCGAATACTGCGAACCATCGGCTGCCGCCTGCAAGGCTTCTATCGATAGGCCCAGTGCGTCACCCGCCGCCGCTAGTGCAAGCGCCCGCGGCGCATCCGAACCCATTTTCCAGGCAAATGAGTTTTTGTGCCGCAGCGCATCAAACACCAGCGTCCCGATCGCCGTGCGGTCCCCCGAACCGGCAAAGCGATGCGACCGCCCCCAGTCGGAAAGTGCCGAGGACGCCGGCCGGTGATTGCCGGCAATGTCTTCCAGGACCTCGATTGCGGCCCTGAGTCTTGCACCCGGTCTCATGTGCTCCCCTAGAATCCCGAATTGACGAAGTGCGCAGCGATCATGACCCAAAGCACGGCGGCGGCAAACACGGATACGAGTCCGGCCACGGCCTGCCCCTTTTCGTTTCGCAACAAAAGCCCGAAGACGGCGCCCGTCACCTGCGCCAAGGCAAACAACGTCGCGAAGAACAGGATGCGCTCGTCGACGATGCGCATCGCAAAGGCAAACAGGCTCCCCGCGTAGAACAAGACGGGAAGTTCGAATTGTCCGCGGTAGGCCTCATCGAGCCTGCCGTCGCCCGACGCCGAAGACCTCCGCCACCAAAACAGCCCTGCCACGACAAGGCCCAGCGCCACCTGCACCATCACCTGCACGATAATCAGAAACTGTGACACCCGCATTGGAGCCTCTTGATCATGAGGTCCAACACGTCGAGCCCGGGTTCAACGCAGCGCTCAACTAACCGCCACCGGGGTAGTTTGGGCTCTCGCGCGTGATCGAAACGCCGTGGGCATGGCTTTCGCGCATGGCCGCCGGCGAGATTCGCACGAACCGCGCCCGCGCCCTCAGTTCGACTAGATCCTTGGCTCCGACATACCCCATACCGGCGCGCAAACCACCAACGAGCTGGTGCAGCACGTTGTCGACCGGCCCCTTGTAGGGCACCTGCCCCTCGATCCCTTCCGGCACCAGTTTCAGCGTATCGCGGACTTCCGCCTGGAAGTACCTGTCCGCCGACCCGCGCGCCATCGCTCCGACCGAGCCCATGCCGCGGTATGACTTGTAGGTCCGTCCCTGATAGAGATAGGTTTCGCCCGGCGCTTCGTCGGTGCCGGCCAGAAGCGAACCTATCATCACGCAGTCCGCGCCCGCGGCCAGCGCCTTGACGACATCTCCGGAAAACTTGATACCGCCGTCCGCGATGATCGGCACGCCATGCTTGTGGGCGGCATCGGCGCAATCGGAGATGGCGGTGAGCTGCGGTACGCCGACCCCCGCAACGATCCGCGTCGTGCAGATCGATCCGGGGCCGATACCGACCTTCACCGCGTCCGCACCCGCATCGATCAGTGCCCTCGTCGCATCCCCCGTCGCCACATTGCCGGCAATGACCTGCACCGCATTCGACTGCTTCTTGATACGCGCGACCATTTCGAGAACGCGGCTCGAATGCCCGTGCGCAGTATCGACGACGATAAGATCGCAGCCCGCATCGACGAGCAACTCGGCGCGGCGGAAGCCGTCATCGCCAACGCTGGTCGCCGCCGCCACCCTGAGGCGTCCGGCTTCGTCCTTGCAGGCGTTGGGATGCTTCTGCGCCTTCTCGATATCTTTCACAGTGATTAGGCCGATGCAGTGGTATTCGTCATCGACGACCAGCAGCTTCTCGATTCTATTCTGGTGAAGCAGCTTTCGCGCTTCCTCCTGCGCAACCGAACGCTTCACCGTAACGAGGTTGTCCTTTGTCATCAATTCATAGATCGGCTGGCCCGGATTCGATGCAAAGCGCACGTCGCGGTTGGTGAGAATTCCAACGAGCCGGCCCCTGGGGTCCTCGCTGTCCTTTTTCTCCACCACTGGAATTCCGGAGATCTGGTGCGTCCCCATCAGTTCCAGGGCATCGGCAAGCGTCGCGTCGGGTTCGATGGTGACCGGGTCGAGCACGATGCCGGATTCGTACTTCTTCACCATCGCCACCTGCCGAGCCTGCTCCTCGGGCTCCAGATTGCGGTGCAGAACCCCGATGCCTCCCGATTGTGCGACGGCGATCGCAAGACGAGCCTCGGTCACCGTATCCATGGCCGAAGACAGGATCGGGATGGAGACGGCAATCGACTTGGTGACTTTCGATCCGACTTGGGCTGCTCCGGGCAGGATTTCGGAAGCGCCCGGCACGATCAGCACGTCATCGAATGTGAGTGCGATTCCCTGTTCGCCTGAGATAAGACTCAGTGCCATGACGAACCTCCTGAGGTTTGAAGTATGTACGCGCCGCGCTTGAGACCCTGCGGCGACTGCCGGAAAAGGCCACTGTGTTCTGTATTAGACGCCTGATTCCAGGGAGAAGTTCGTCTAGCGGCTGTGAATCCAGAACACAAATAAGATTTTGACCGGTTTTCCCGCGTAGACACTTCGAGTACGAAGTGTCGGCGTTGGAACACCAGGCAAGAACGAGAGCCGGTGCAGGCCTATATCACCTCGCCCGCGCTGCGCAAAGGCCGCGCGCTGTCCTCGCTTGCAACAACGAGGGGATGATCTTCGCCAGTCCCCTCGATAACGCTCGCAACGCAGCGAGCCAGCACCGGCGCCAAGAGGAAGCCGTGCCGGTAGGCCCCATTCACGCGGATCGTCCGGGCATCTGGGCTGACAAGGATGCGCGGCACATTGTCATCGAATGCCGGACGCACGCCGGCCCCGGCTTCCACAATCTCCGCTTCCGCGAATGCCGGGTGCAGCGCATAGACGGTTCCCAGGAGTTCCAGCATGGAGCGCACCGAGATGGGCCCGTCGTCCTCGCTTTCGATGACGGTCGCCCCGACCATGAAGCGCTTGTCGCCCCAGGGCACCACATAGATCGGGTGGCGCGGATGCAGCAGCCGGACCGGCCGATTGAGCACGACCTCGCTTGTGCGCACGATGACACGCTCGCCGCGCACCGCGCGCAGCCCGCTGAGC
>LOEV01000125.1 GCA_001516065.1 Alphaproteobacteria bacterium BRH_c36 | reverse complement strand
ACTCCGGGCTCCAGCCGCGCCGGTCCGCCATGTCCGCGACGGCGCGCGTAATCGGGCGCACCAGCTGCGGATTGGAATGTGCCGGCAGGGAGCCCGAGGCACGTCGCAGGAATGTCCCATCCGCGGCCGCAATTCGAACCAGCCCCCGACCTGCGGATTGTCGAGATCGATGTCCTGCGCGGCATCGCGCTGATCGGTATCTACTGGATCAACGTCGTCATCTTCGCGCTTCCCCACGGCGCCTATTCACTCCCAGAACTTCTCGGCGAGGCAAAACAGCTCAACGTCGGGCTGTGGGCTTTCAGCGAAATCTTTGTCGAAGGGGCGATGCGCGGTCTGTTTTCTATTTTGTTCGGGGCGAGCACGCTGATTTTCCTCAACGAGGCCAAGCTAGAATCGAAGGACGGAATCCGCGTTGTCGACCGCTATTACCGGCGCTGCTTGACGCTCATTCTATTCGGTCTCATTCACGCATTCATCCTGCTGGGCCAATGGGACCTGCTCTACGCCTATGGCCTGCTCGGCATGTTCCTGTTTCCCCTGCGCAACCTGAAGGGGACAACGCTTCTCGCAGTCGCCCTGGCACTCTTCGTCATTTCGGACTTCAACACGTTCAGCGAGAACTACGAGGCGCTCCAAGGCAACGAAGAAGTGCGCCAGCTGACCCTCGATCGCTCCTCCGACTACCGCGATCAGATCCGCAAGAACAACCTCGAAGATTTTCAGGCCGACTTCGACACGTACCGCTCGACCTATCTGGAGATTTACAAGGCGCAGATCCCGGTCATCGTCGAGCAGCAGTCCTCGAAAATGTACTCCGACCATTTCTTCGATGTCGGCGGCATGATGCTGATCGGGATGGCTCTGTTCAAGCTCGGCGTGCTGACCGGTCAGCGTTCGCTTCGTTTCTACCTCATCCTGGCGGCGCTCGGGTATGCAATAGGAGGCATGCTGCACGGGGTCGAAAGCTACGAGTTGTGGCGTGCCGACTTCAACTCGGAGGCCCGCGATCCGTTTCTGATGATGCCCTACAACATCGGCCGCTTTATGATGACGCTGGGCCATCTCGGCACGTTCGGAATCCTGATCCGGCTCGGCGCGGTCGCGCGCATAGCTCCCTATCTGGCGCCAGTCGGGCGCATGGCGCTGACGAATTACGTCGGCCAGACAATCCTCTCGGTGCTATTCTTCTATGGTTTCGGCCTTGGCTATTTTGGCTATCTCGAACGCTACGAGCTGACGTGGGTCTTCCTCGCCGTCATCGCCATTCAGCTGATCGCCAGCAACATCTGGCTGCGCCATTATCGCTTTGGCCCACTCGAATGGCTCTGGCGGTCGATGATCTACGGCCGTTATCAGCCGATGCAGCGCGCTGCAAACCCCGCCACCGCGCGTCCTTGAGTAGACTCGCCGCGGCCATCCGACTAGATAGCCCAAGACCGCAGTAAAACAGGTCGGTTTGATCGGGGGAAACGCATGGGTCTGCAACTCCAGAGCGCGCTGGGCCTGATTGCGTTGCCGCTGATCGCGTGGGCCTTGAGCGAGAATCGCCGCGCCCTGTCG
Source organism: Alphaproteobacteria bacterium BRH_c36 (assembly GCA_001516065.1). Taxonomy (GTDB): domain Bacteria; phylum Pseudomonadota; class Alphaproteobacteria; order Rhizobiales; family Hyphomicrobiaceae; genus Filomicrobium. The sequence continues at coordinate 10,606 of LOEV01000125.1, read as the reverse complement.
GGCCGTGTTATTGCTGCCGGCCTCGGGCTGCAGTTCGCAATCGCGCTTTTGCTTTTGAAGGTTCCAGGTTCGGCGACACTTTTCGTCTGGCTCAACGACGCATTCCTGGCACTCAATGAGGCAGCCAAGACCGGCACCGGCGTCGTTTTCGGATACCTCGGGGGCGGCCCCTTGCCGTTTGCGGAAAGCCATCCCGGCGCAAGCTTCATCCTCGCTTTTCAGGCCCTGCCGATCATCCTGCTGATGAGCGCACTGTCCGCATTGCTGTTCCACTGGGGTATCCTGCAGGTCATCGTCGCCGGCTTCTCGTGGCTCCTGCGGCGCGTGTTCGGAATCGGCGGCGCAGTCGGCGTCGCTACCGCCGCCAATATCTTCGTCGGCATGGTCGAGGCACCGCTTCTCGTGCGCCCTTATCTGGCAAGGCTGACGCGTTCTGAATTGTTCATGGTCATGACGACGGGCATGGCGACCATCGCCGGAACGGTGCTCGTGCTGTACGCCGGATTTCTCGCTGCTACGCTGAACGGCGCCGTCGGCCATCTCGTGACCGCCTCCGTGATCTCCGCGCCAGCGGCCATCCTGATTGCCTGGATCATGGTCCCACCCGCGTTTACGGCAGCGAGCGGTTCTGCCGAGTGCGAGGCCGATGCCACCAGCCTCGAAGGTTCCCGCGCCCAGTCCGCCATGGATGCCATCACCAGGGGAACAGCCGCCGGGCTCTCGCTCTACCTCAATATCCTGGCGCTGCTGATTGTCTTCATCGCGCTGGTCAGCCTAGTCAACCAGGCTCTCACGCTGTTGCCCGACGTCGCCGGTGCACCCATGGCCCTCGAGCGGATACTCGGCTGGATTTTCGCGCCGCTGGTTTTTCTGATTGGCATTCCCTGGCAGGAGGCGGCAACTGCGGGATCGTTGATGGGAATAAAGACCGTCCTCAACGAATTCCTGGCATATTTGGAATTATCGAAACTCCCAGCCGAGGTCTTGAGCGACCGGTCCCGGCTTGTCATGACTTACGCGCTGTGCGGGTTTGCCAACTTCGGGTCGCTCGCCATCATGCTGGGCGGGCTGACGACCATGGTCCCTGAACGCCGCGGGGAACTCGTGGAGCTCGGCTTGCGCTCAATCGCTTCGGGAACGTTGGCAACCCTCATGACCGGCGCCGTCGTCGGCGTACTGACGCCAACGTAGTTGCACCTGACAGCTCGCTGCGCAACTTTGAGCAACTGAACAGAACCATCCCTCCGCCACCACAAAGGAACCCGCAAATGCACGTAACTATGGAAGACGCCCAAAAGGTTATCGCCGCAGCGCAGAAGGCCGCCGTCAAGTCCAAGACGCAGATGTGTATCGCCGTGGTCGACACCGGCGGACTGCTGAAAGCGTTCCTGCGCATGGACGACGCGTGGACCGGTTCCATCGACATCGCCATCAAGAAGGCCAAGACAGCCATGTTCTTCGGCATGCCAACCGACGAGATCGGCAAGCTCTCCCAGCCCGGTGGCCCGCTCTACGGCATTGAGCATTCAAACGACGGCCTCATCACCTTTCCCGGTGGCCTCCCCATCGTCGACAAGGACGGCATTCTGATAGGCGGCATCGGTGTTTCCGGATCGACGGTCGAAAACGACCGAAAGGTTGCCGAAGCCGGCCTGAAGGTCGCTGGCGTCTGCGATCTCCCCGCGCACCCCTGGCGGACGTGATGGAAAGACAGGGTACACCTGAGCGAGTTCCCTTCGGAACAGCGACAGACACGCTGCTGTGAGAAACATCCTCCTGCAAACGTTCAACCACACTCAAGCAGGAGTCACTTGTGTTACAAATTGTTAACCCAGCACGGCGGTTTCTCGTCGCCGCGATGGTTGCTCTCGGCCTGTCGACTGCAACCTTCTCGGTCACCTCGGTACTCGCCCCGCAGCAGGCCGATGCCGGTATTTTGAAGAAAGCCAAGAAGGGTACCAAACTGATCGGCAAGGGCGCTGGTTGGGTCGAAAAGAAACTCGCCAGCAAGGGCAAGGTCGGAAAAGTCGTCAGCAAGGGTTTCGGCGGCATCCGCAAGGGTGCGAACAAGGCCAGCAAAGGTGTCGGCAAGGTCCAAAAAGGCGCTTCGAAAGCGTTCAAGAAAGTCTGCAAAGGCCCCTGTCAGACGGTGGCGAAAGGCGTGAAGAAAGTCAGCAAGGGCTTGAAGCACGTGAAGCGCGAAGCCGAGCGCAAGTGCAGCCAGTTCGGCCGCGACAGTAAAATATGCAAGATCGCGATGGATGCCGCCGAGTTCGCGTCCCCGATTTGAGAGCAAAGATACAGGCGCGCGGCGTTCAATCGCTGCGCGCCTTCTGATTCAGCCAGCTTTTGTCAACTTTTTCACGGCCGCTGAAATCTTGTGGCGCACCTTGTGCCAGCCTTTTGAACCTTCCGAAGTCATCCAGTTCATTTGCAGCGAGCGGCGTTGCCCATCGAAGGGATGGTGGCCGTGCCAGGAATTGTCCGAGCGCTTGAACACAAGGAGCGTACCGTTATCGGGCGGAACTTCGGCGACGTAATCGTCGACGTCATGGCCGTTCTTTAAAATGCGCAAGCGGCCCCCGTCCTGCGTCCAGTCCTCGTTGAGATACAGCAGGACGGTGATAATCTTGTCCTTGGAATCGGTATGGATGCGCCCATCCTTGCCGCGCGTGTAGCCACGAAGCGAATACATCTTGGGCCGGCCTTCGAGTTCGACGCCGAATTTTTCGGCGATGATCCGCTCGAATTCCGGGCCGTCGAGTTCATCGATCACTTGCTTGATGATCATGTTCGCTTCCAGGCTCTCGATCGGGTACGAACCGCCCTTCTCGATGTTTGGATAGGTCTCGTTGATCGCGCGCACGCTGTCGGGTGAAAGGAAGCCCGGCAGAACCGTGTACATGTAGGGCTCGCTCGCTACTTCGGCGGCGCGTAGCTTGTCGAGATTGAGATGGGCCATGACGTCAGTCCTCGTTTGCGCAGCTTAAGAGCCCTCTGGCCGGGCCAGTTTAACGACAGTTCGCCAGCCCGTCATGCGGACCTTGAGAATCCCGGCAGCATGCGGCTGCGCCGCGCATAGCGGCGCTCGATCTCGGCTGCAATGGATTCTGCGGCATCGAGAGGGTCATAGTCCCAGGAACCGAGAGCTGTGAAGCGTTCCGGTAGCGGCTGCACCGCTCCCGTCGCCGACAGCGCGCTGTGAAAGCGGCTGAATTTCGCCGAACCGCCCGACGGAGTGAAGATATAGACCGGCCTTCCCGTGGCGCAGGCTTCCCCGCACATGTTGACCGAATCTGCGGTCACGATCACCGCGTCGGCGGACGCCAGGAAATGGGGATAGGGGTTGTCGCCCTCTCCAGTCCACAGGATGCGCGGGGCATTGCGCGTTGCGGCTTCGGCGGCAGCGATCAGCCGCTGATGCGTGCGCCGCGACGATGTGATCATGAAGCTCGCGCCAAGGCCGGCAAGCGAAGCAAGGCTCGCCTGGAGGCGGCCATCGTCCGTATCGGTGAACTTGTAGACCCCGTTTTTGCCGCCGAGCACCACGGTGACACGCGGCCCCGGCAGGGCTGCGATATCGGCCGGCGGCGCGGCGCGCAGGGCTGCGAGCCGGTTCTGCGAAAACGAGTGCGGCGCAGTCGGTGTGGTGATCACATTAGCACCACGGCGCTTGTCGTGTTCGGGCACCCAGATGAGATCGGCCGTATTGGCGCCTGTCTTTGGATCCTGCAGCACGATTGTATACGTGCGCGGGCCGGCCTTGCGCCGAATGGCCCGAACGTAGGGAATGCTGGCGCGCCCTGTTGCGATCACGACGTCGGGCCACGGCGGGGCGAATTCGCTGCCCGGTTGGCCGAGGCGCTCGGAGGGGCCGACAGGTCCCCACGGGGAAAGCACACCCCAGAGGGATTTCGGGTGCACTTCCTTTTCGATGTAGTCGAGGCCCAGGGCATCGGCGACGCCGCGCGCCTGTACCACCATGCCGGCCTTGCCGTCGGTAATGATCCAGGCGCTGGCGGCTGCAAGAGGGCGTGCATGTGGCGGAGGTGAAGCGTTCATGAGTCGCTTTGTGGCTCGCTGCGGGCGAATTGTCGAGACCGCGGGGCAAGATGTCCGGGGGCATCTTGATAGGCGACAGACGCCGGTCAGCGCGTTATGATTGTTGCGTGAACACTACGAATTTCTTGCCATATATTCCATGCTTGGCGCCCCGGCAAACGCTACTGTTGGCGCGCCGGGCCAACGGGAAGATTGACCAGGAGACCTCATGGGCCTCGCCCTTGACCAAACCGACTGGCGGATACTCAAGGAGCTGCAGGCCGATGGCGGTATCACCAACGTCCTGCTGGCCAGACGCGTCGGGTTGTCGCCGCCGGCGTGCCTGAGACGCGTGCGCGGCATGGAGGAAGCCGGCCTGATAGAAGGCTATACGACTCTCCTCGATGAAGCCGCTCTCGGATTCACCCTGACCGCCTTCGCCATGGTACGCCTGCACAATCAGGCGGAAAGCGATCTTCGCGCCTTTGAGGATATCGTGCTTGGCTGGCCGCTGGTGCGCGAAGCCCACATGCTGTCGGGCGAAAGCGATTACATCCTCAAGTGCGTCGCCCGCGACATGGCAGCCTTCCAGGACTTCGTCCTCGACACCCTGACCGCCGCCCCCAACGTCGCCAGCGTCAAGACGTTCGTTACGATCCGGCGCGCCAAACGCGAACCCGGCGTCCCGGTGGGGCTGGAGGGGAAGTAGTGACGAACTTCACCTCTCCTGCCGCCTTCTCTACGGGGAGAGGTCGAGCAAGCGAAGCCAGCGAGAGTGAGGGGCAGTTCCATCTTCGTCGAAATCCTTGCCGACAATCCCGACACCGAAAGCCGCATGCGATGGATAGCTTTGCTAACTAGTGGCCCGTCGCGCCTAAATCGCATCATAGCCGCAACCTCGTTCGATTTAGGCGCGACATGAGGGCCACTAGCAACATCAATGACCTAGTGAGGCGTTTATCACGCCTTAATTGACACCGGCCTCGCCGCTCCGCCGGTCAATTAAGGCGCGACATGAGGGCCACTAGCAACATCAATGGTTTAGTGAGGCGTTTATCGCGCCTTAATTGACACCGGCCTCGCCGCACCGCCGGTCAATTAAGGCGCGACGCCTAACTAGGCTGGTTGAGCGCGTTCCAAACGGAAGCTGCCAGCGTCGCCAATCCGATGATTGCCAGCACGATGAGCGCTGCGTTGCGGAAATGTCGTTGTCCGCCTCGGTTGAAATAGCGGCTCCCGGCCCATGCCGCAATTGAGTAGGGCAGCAGCAGGACAAGCCCGTAGGCGACAGACTTGGGGGTGAACAGATTGAAGTAGAAAAGCGGTGGGATGGTGGAAATGACAGTGGCGGCGATGACAGCGAGAACGTTGCCGCGCTGCTGCTCGGGCGTCCCAGCCCTCGACAACGCCACAGCGACGACCGGCGGACCGCCGATCCCTGCCGCACCCTGGACCAGCCCTCCGATCGTGCCGGCGAGCAGCAGGATGGGGCGGCCGACCTTTTGATCCAGGCGCCACCCCTTCGCCAGAAATGCGACCATCAGCACGACTGCAGCCGATATCACGATCTTCATGAGATTAGGATCGACGGAAACGAGGAACCAGGTGCCAAACGGGGTTGCGGTGACAATGGCAAGCGACATCGGCACGATGATCGCGCGCTCGCTGTGCCGCCAGGCATCGGGCAGCAATTGGATCGTCGAGGGGAAGCCCATCACCGTCAGGACCGCAATCGCGATTTGCGGACCGAGCACCAGACTGAGGACGGGAACGATAATGAGGGCCGCACCAAAACCGATGAAGCCCCTGAGAAACCCGGCCAGGAGGACGGCTGCCGTCATCAACACGAAGTAGCCATCGATCGGGATTTCAAGAAACGGCTTGAGCCAGTCTTCCAGGATCATGCGCTGATTTCGCTACCGCCGGTCTCCGCAACGGCTACCGGCCACCAATGCGCGAGCCAGCGGCTCCGGCGATTTCGCAGTTGTTTTTTCAAATCGCCCTGGATCGCCGCAGCGTCGTCCATCGTCGCCTCAAAGTGCGAGTCTCATCGATCAGGAGTAGGCCCGCAAATGCATCCTGAGTCGACATTGATACAGCGATAAACGCGGCGAGGGCAGCAGCTTAATTGCCACCGTCGTCGAAAAATACGGGTCAGAAGTCGAGATGGCGTTTCTTTCAGGAATTGAAAAGCTGCCGGAATTTCCGGGGTTTCCGCGTTGCATGGTTGGCGTCCGATTTACTGCTTCAAGCCATCACCTTGTGCCCTGTCCCTTCCTCCCCGCGGCCCTCTCGAATTCCAGCATCTTCCGGAGGAGACCTTCCTGGCAGTAATAGACGCCGCGCGCGAGACGGTCGGGATTGAAGTCGGCAAGCCGCGCACCGCCGCCCGCGGACGACGACTTCTGCAGCGCACCGGTGATTTGCGCGTCGAAGGCGAGTGCGTCTTCGAGCCGCCGCTCGATCAATCCGGACAATCCGGCAATATCGTCGATACCCGCGCTCTTCAACGCTTCGAGAGTTTTGGCGTAGCGCTCGTCGGCGTCGCGATGCGCTTCAGGCAGGCGTTCGCACAGGATCTTGCGCAGGATGTCGATGTCGAGCATCAGCTGGCCGACGTCGGTCTCAAGTTCGGCAACGTACTCCTCGCGCTCGGCAAGTACGCGCTCCAGTTCGAGGTCGATGGTTTCCAGAAGTGCCGAGACGCGCTGGATTGTCCGCCTGAGTGGCTTGGGGACGGCGCGTTCCTTCTTGTACTGGAGATCGTGCGAGGCAGCTGCCCAGATGTGTTGGGCGAGCGTGCGGATCTGCACTTCGGCGCGGAGCGCCGGTGGGGCGTGCGGCACAGGAGTGAGGTGTGCTGCCGGCGTTGATAGCCGCAGGAGCGCGTGCACGGACTGGTAGCCGAAAGACTCGGCGTCTTCGTCCATGCCCTTCCTTTCTTCTGCTTCGATCGGGAATTCGTCACGCAGGATTTCCAGCACGCGCTCGATGTCGGGACGGTAGAGCAGGATGACCCGCACTCCGACCAGATCCTTGACACCATCGAGCGAGATGATCGGCGTGCTGGCGCGCTCTGACTTGTCGCAGACCGATGCCCACGACTTGACGCGCGATTCGAGCGGCGCACCGAGCGTGATATCCTCGCTACGCAGCAGCAAGCCGATCTCCGTGCGGATGCGGTCGCAGAACTCCTGCAGGGCGGGCAGCGCCGCCTTGTAGTCGTCCTCCGGGATCATCTTCGCTGGCCGGATAGTCTTTGCGCGCTTCACCGGACTCGCCCCACATTGTCGGTTGACCACCACATTAACGGTTCACCGGATGCGAATGCCAGGGGAGGCGCGTCAGGGCAAGGCCGCTGCTACTTCCAGGAAACTTTCAGGATCTCGAACGAGCGCGGTCCCTTGGGCGTCATGACCTCGGCACTGTCGCCCACCGACTTGCCAATCAGGCCGCGCGCGATGGGCGACGAAATCGAGATCTTGCCTTCGCGCAGGTTGGCTTCGAAGTCGCCGACGATCTTGTAGGATGTCTCTTCTTCGGTGTCCTCATCGACGACCTTGACGGTTGCGCCGAACTTCACCGTCGTCCCCGACATGGTGGTGACGTCGATTACGTCGGCGCGCGACAGCTTGTCCTCCAGATCGGCAATCGAGGCCTCGTTGAGCCCCTGTGCTTCTTTGGCCGAATGATACTCGGCGTTCTCCGACAGGTCGCCATGGGCGCGGGCTTCCGCGATGGCCTGAATGATGCGCGGGCGTTCGACGGATTTGAGGCGCAGCAGCTCAGCCTCGAGCTGTGCGTGGCCTTCCGTCGTCATAGGGACCCGTTCCGTGGACATTCTTAAAGCCTCCCACGAGGCCCGGCTCGATGTGCCGGGACCAATTCAACGTATTGACAGTCATACCAATCAGGGAACGACGGCCCAGCTCCGCGCTCAGGTCGTCAGGGGGATCATGTTATGCGGATTGTGTAGCTCTGCAATGGCGCAACTTCGAGACTATCCGATTTTAACGCTCGGATGGCCCGGATGACAGCCCTCGCGCCGGCCAGCGTTGTATAATAGGGAATATGGTGAAGCAAGGCCGTTCGGCGGATATCCTTCGAGTCCGCCAGGGCTTTTGCACCCTCCGTCGTGTTGAAAACCAACTGCACCTGCCCGTTTTTCATGGCATCGACGATGTGCGGCCGGCCCTCGAGAACCTTGTTGACGGCTTCGCAGGCTACCCCGTGGCTCTCCAGGAACCGCTTGGTGCCCCGGGTTGCCATGACCTTGAAGCCGATCTCAACGAGTTCTCTCAAGGGTTCAACGATTCGCGGCTTGTCCTCGTCCTTGACCGAGACGAACACCGCACCCGTCATTGGCAGCGTCTGCCCCGCCCCAAGCTGGCTCTTGCCGAAGGCCATGGCGAAATCGCGGTCAATTCCCATGACTTCGCCGGTCGAGCGCATTTCCGGCCCCAGTATGGGATCGACGCCGGAAAAACGCGCGAACGGGAATACGGCTTCCTTGACCGCGATGTGGTTGAAGACCGGTGGCTTGAGGTTGAAGTCCGCCAGCGGCCGGCCGGCCATGACCTGGGCGGCGATCGAGGCGATCGGCTGGCCGATGACCTTGGCGACGAAAGGCACTGTGCGCGAAGCGCGCGGATTGACTTCGAGAATGTAGACGTGCCCGTCCTTGATGGCGAACTGCACGTTCATCAGGCCGACGACGTTAAGAGCCTTGGCGAGTTCCTTGGCCTGGCGCTCCATCTCGGCGATGATCTCGGGACCAAGCGAATGCGGCGGCAGCGAGCAGGCCGAATCGCCCGAATGGATGCCGGCTTCCTCGATGTGCTCCATCACGCCGGCAACGAACGTGTCTTTGCCATCCGAGAGGCAGTCGACGTCGACTTCGACGGCATCCGTGAGGTAGCTGTCGATCAACAGCGGGCGCTTCTCCGAAACGATCAGTTCGTTGGGGCGGTCGAGAATATCGGAGAGCCTCTTAATGTACCTGTCAATCTCGGCGCCGTCGTGGACGATCTCCATGGCCCGGCCGCCGAGCACGTGGGATGGCCGGATGACGACAGGGTAGCCGGTCGCGTCTGCGACCGCGCGCGCTTCCTGCGGCGAACGAGCGATACCGGCGGGCGGCTGCAGCAGCCCCAGTTCGTTGATGAGCTCCTGGAAGCGGCCGCGTTCTTCGGCAAGATCGATGGCGTCAGGCGAGGTTCCCAGGATCGGCACGCCGGCCGCCTCGAGCGCGGAAGCCAGCTTCAGCGGCGTCTGCCCGCCGAACTGGACGATGACGCCCTTGACGCTGCCCCGCGCCTGCTCGGCCTCGATCACGGCGAGCACGTCTTCGGCGGTGAGAGGCTCGAAGTAGAGACGGTCGGAGGTGTCGTAGTCCGTCGATACGGTCTCCGGGTTGCAGTTGATCATCACCGTTTCATAGCCCGCGTCCGTCAACGCAAAACAGGCATGACAGCAGCAGTAGTCGAACTCGATTCCTTGCCCGATCCTGTTAGGGCCGCCGCCTAGAATGATGATCTTTTCGCGGTCCGAGGGCTCGGCCTCGCACACCGGCTCTCCGTCGAGCGGGGCTTCGTATGTCGAATACATATAGGCAGTCGGGGACGCGAACTCGGCGGCACAGGTATCGATCCGCTTGTACACCGGCCGCACGCCAAGTCCCTTGCGCCGGGCGGTGACTTCGGCGGCATCGAGCCCGGCAAGCTTTGCCAGGCGCGTATCCGAAAAGCCCATTGATTTGAGCGCACGCATGCTGCGTGCCGTCGTCGGCAGGCCGTGATCGATGACCCGCTTTTCCATGACGACGATTTCGCGGATCCGTTCAAGGAACCACGGGTCGATTCTGGAATACGCATGTACCTGTTCGACATCGACACCAAGCCGCAACGCCTGTGCAACCTTCAGCAGCCTTTCGGGAGTCGGCTTGGAGACTTCCGCGCGGATGACATTCTTGTCGTCGCCGAGCCCTAGGCCGTCGAGTTCGATATCGTCGAGGCCGTTGAGCCCGATCTCAAGCGAGCGCAGCGCCTTTTGCAGGCTTTCAGCGAAATTACGGCCGATGGCCATTGCTTCACCGACCGATTTCATCGAGGTTGTCAGCGTCGTGTCGGCGCCGAAGAACTTCTCGAAGGCAAACCGCGGGATCTTGGTGACAACGTAGTCGATAGTCGGTTCGAACGAGGCCGGCGTCGCCCCGCCCGTGATGTCGTTTTCGAGTTCGTCGAGCGTGTAGCCGACGGCGAGCTTGGCGGCGACCTTGGCAATCGGAAACCCGGTTGCCTTGGAAGCCAGGGCGGAAGAGCGTGACACGCGCGGGTTCATCTCGATGACGACGAGGCGCCCATCGGCCGGGTTGACGGCGAACTGCACATTCGAGCCGCCGGTCTCGACCCCGATCTCGCGCAGCACAGCGATCGAGGCGTTGCGCATGATCTGGTATTCTTTGTCCGTCAGTGTGAGGGCCGGCGCGACCGTGATCGAATCGCCAGTATGCACGCCCATCGGATCGATGTTCTCGATCGAGCAGATGATGATGCAGTTGTCCGCC
>LOEV01000124.1 GCA_001516065.1 Alphaproteobacteria bacterium BRH_c36 | reverse complement strand
GTGGCCCTGATGTCGCGCCAAAATCGGACGAGGTTGCGGCTATGATGCAATTTTAGCGCGACGGGCCACTAGCCCATTGCTGTACCAACAGGAAATGATTAAAAAATTGGCGCGGGTAGACGAGGTTGTTTGGCACGTTGATCGCCGCATAGGATCCTGGAGGAAGGTGACCCGGCGCAGTCCAACACCGGGTTGCCGAGTGTTGGCGCAAAGAGCGCCGCCCCTGCGGAGGGCCTTTGGCCAGTGAGCTCAAATATGGTGCGGTCGAGAGGACTCGAACCTCCACGGTGTTACCCACTACCACCTCAAGGTAGCGCGTCTACCAATTCCGCCACGACCGCATCTCCCGCTTGTAAGAAGGCGGGTTATTACCCGATCGTCAGGGTGCAGGACCCGTGTGACGATCGAGGAAGATGCTGCTAACAGATGGGGTCGCAGATGGCAAGGCCCGATACACGAGTTGGCGCGCCGTTCGGGCCAATTTACCCACATGATGCAGTCGCACGCTGCTGAGGAGGACTCCTGAAACCATGGAGATCGCAGTTCCAGTGACCGCCGCTTCGGTGCAATGGCTTGTATCGCGCGACCTTGCCGCCTATCCCGAGGCCGTCAGCGCCATGGAAGCGCGCGTTGCATCAATCGCATCCGGGGAGGCACGAGAACTGATCTGGTTGGTCGAACATCCTCCCCTGTACACCGCCGGAACCAGCGCCAAGACAGCCGACCTGATCGCACCGGATCGTTTCCCCGTCTTCCAAAGCGGGCGGGGCGGACAGTACACCTACCACGGACCGGGCCAAAGGGTCGCTTACGTCATGCTCGACGTGCGCCGACGGTTTGGCGGCGACGTGCGCGCCTTCGTCAGGTTCCTCGAGGGGATTGTGATTGAAACGCTGTCCCGGTTCGGCATAAAGGGTGAATTGCGCGAAGGGAGGGTCGGTGTATGGGTGACGCGTCCTAGCAAGGGCATCGGGACCGAAGACAAGATCGCCGCGCTCGGAATTCGCATTCGTCGCGGCGTCAGCTTTCACGGCATCTCGATCAACGTTGCGCCCAACCTGGTGCACTTCAGCGGCATCGTACCCTGCGGTATCAGCGAACATGGCGTCACAAGCCTTGCCGACCTCGGGCTTGCAACCGGCATGGGCGAAGTCGACGCGGCGCTGAGAGAGGTATTCACGCTCAGGCTTGGCGCGATGATCGAGACGACGCCCGATCAGGTCGCCAACCGTCAGATCGACACGATTGCGCCATAAGCCAGCACCGATACGGCAAGGGCAATGCATAATGTGGCAATCGCCGCCGCAGTGTGTCCTCCGGCGCGGGCTTCAACCAGTGTTACCAGCGCCGGGATTGCAGCAGCGATGAGGGTTGCAAACAACAGCGCCTGGTAGGTTGGCGTACCGGCGATCAGGCTGGCGGTGACGGCGAAGGCGGCCAGCAGGACATGGACGCCAAACGGCGAAGCACCGCCCGGCCAGCGCGACCCGCGCGTCAGCACAAGACCGGCCGGCGCCATCAGCAAGACCAGCACTCCCGCAGTTCCGCTGAGCATGGCGATCAGCGCGGAAATGCCGAAAACGATCGCCGTTCCAGGTTGCGTCGGCCGCCCAATCAGTCCGCTAGACGCCAACGCCGCGCCCGTGGCGCCAAGCACGGTGAAGGCGCAGGCAAGCCCCCCAGACGTACTAGCGTCGGCCGGCGCGATGTGGAAAACCATGACGCCGGCAAGAACAGTCAGTCCTGCCGCGAGACGTTGGCTGGCCGGCGCATGGGTGCCAAGGAGCGCCTGATCGCTGGCATAAGCGATGAGGAGTCCGGCTAGCCCGGTCATGCCCGTGACAAGGATGACGAGGATGGACGGTGCTGATCCCGACACAATGGCGTTGAGCTTGATGATGAGGTCCGGAAGCAGTTGCGGCAGGCTGGCCGAGAAATCGAGGATGTCGCGCAGAGCTACTGCTTTGAGTGCTGCGGCCGCTCCGGGCGCGGGGGCCGGACCGGCGGCGATCAGCATGGCGGCGATTGCGGCATATATGGTGATGGCCGAGATGCTCACCGTCGCCAAGCTTAGCACCGTGGCCGCCGCGAATTGCGGCACGCGCACGATTGCCGAACGGAAAACGAAGAATTTGAAAGTCAGGTAGTTGGCTAGGATCGCTGGGATCAACCCGAGCACCTGGGCAGGAATCGGCTGCGCGCCCAAATGCCCCCAATAGATGCCGACGAGGCCGACGTTGAGGGCGAAGCTCAAGGCCAGCGCCAGGACGTACCTGATGAGCAACGCGCGGTCGAAACGGTCTGGTGGAAAGACGATTCGGGCATACGAAAGGAAGTGGAACGGGACGACGAGCGCGAACGACAACGCCGCAGCGTAGGTCGGCAGCGTTCCGGCCAGGTTCACGAGGCCAACGTAGAAGATCATATTGAGCAGCGTCGCCGACCCGCCGACGGCAAGAAATAGCGCCGCTTCGAGAAGCAGGGCGCGCGCCGGCGGGCTCAATGGGCGCGCAGGATCGGTCTTGGCATCGACGCCCAACGCTGCCCCTCAATCCAGGTCGTCGTCGCGCAAGAAGTAGAGCGGGCGCTTTTTGACTTCCTGATAAATGCGCCCGACGTACTCGCCGAGGATTCCCAGCATGATGAAATTCAGCGACGAGAACCCCAGGACGACGAACACCGTCAGATAGAACCCAGGTGGATTGCGCCCGAAGGCAAAGTATTCGATCAGCAGCCAGACCCCGAGAAGTACGCCGAAGGCGATGGCGATCAACCCGACGTAGGTCCAGGCGCGCAACAGCACGGTCGAATGCGACGTGATGCCCTCCAGCGCGAAGTTCCACAAGCGGAACATCGAGAACTTGGTCTGACCGGCGGCGCGCGCCGGTCTCTCGTAGGGCACAGCGATCGACGGAAAACCAACCCAGGTGTAAAGCCCTTTCATGAACCGCTGGCGCTCGCGGCAGGCGCGAAGAGCCCTTACGGCATCGGGTCCCAGCAGGCGGAAATCGCCGGCGTTGGCCGGCAACGGCGTGTCGCTCAAATGATTGAAGACGCTGTAGAAAAGCCTGGCCGTCTTGCGCTTGGCATAGGTGTCCTCGGCGCGCCTTGTGCGCAGGCCGTAGACGTTCTGATAGCCCTGGCGCCAGAGCTTGACGAATTCCTCGATGATTTCCGGCGGGTCCTGGAGGTCGGCGTCTATAAAAACGACTGCTTGCCCGCGTGCGGCATCGAGCCCGGCGGTCATGGCGATCTCCTTGCCGAAGTTTCGCGATAGCCGGTGCGGGCGCACCCTGTCATCCCTCGCGGAGCGCTGCTTCAGGAGCGGCCACGTCCTGTCGCGGCTGCCGTCGTCAACGCAGACGATTTCGAAAGGTTCTGCGATTCTCTCCATCACCGGAACGAGGCGGGCGAACAGTTCCGCCATCACCTCTTCCTCATTGTGCATGGGGATAATGATGGAAAGAACCGGTGTCTCGGCGGGTCCGTTGGTCATTTGCAACTGCGCTGTTCGAACTGTTGAGGGCCGCACACGCGGGCATTGGTGCGCGGACTTTGCGACTGGCCGATGGCAGGGCGGACAATACAGCGCCGGGCGTTGCTTTCCCCCTGTGGCATGTCGGCATGATGAACGGTCGGGGAATGGACGCAAGCCATTGCATCCAAACGTCACCCGACCCATTCCTGCCCAGCGCTGATTGCAAGGCCATGATAGGTGGGGTCAGATGCCGGCGCAGGATCCATCTGCGCGCGGATCGCTCGCAGCCCGAATGACGCCGCCCCTGTCGATCGAAACCATGCCCGCGTGACCCATCAGCTCGTCGAAAGACCGGACCAGTTCGACCCTGTGTCCGGCATTTTTCATCTCAGCGACGATTTCGTCCTTGTAACGGTTCTCAAGGTTGAGGGTGGGTTCTGGAGCCCCCCACCTGCTGCCGAGGAACCACCGCGGAGACGTAATCGCAGCCTGCATATCCTGGCCATAGACAACGTGCCGCGTGAAGATGGTGGCAAGCGTCTGCGGCTGGCCGTCGCCGCCCATCGTTCCGAAAGCGAGCGTGCGGCCGTCGTCGAGACGGGCCAGCGCCGGGTTCAGCGTGTGGAAAGGCAAACGCCGCGGCCCAAGCTCGTTGGGGCCGGGTTTGAGCGAGAATCCGAAGCCGCGATTCTGCCAAAGGACGCCCGTGCCGGGAAGCACGATCCCCGAACCGAAATCCTTGAAGATGCTCTGGATGTAGCTCACGACGGTGCCCTGGGCGTCAGCAGCGCCCATCCAGATGGTATCGCCTTCGCCGGAAGGATGCGGCCAGGGGGCTGCACGGTCGCAATCGATCTTGGCCGCTTCCCGGGCAATGAAAGGCTCTTCAAGCCAATCGCGGCAATCTATGCTCATGCGGATCGGGTCTCCAAGGGCCGCCTCGCGCACCAGATATGCCCGCTTAGTGGACTCTACGAGGCCATGAAGGTGCTCGAAAGTGTCGCTTTCCACGACGCCGAGACGCTCAAACAGCTTGAGGATCATCAATGTTGTCACGCCCTGTGTCGGTGGCGGCAGGTTGTAGACATTGCCGGCCCGCAGGCGGGTGTTCAGCGGCTCCACGAAGCGGACCATGAAGGCTTCGAGATCGTCGAGCCTCAGCGCGCTGGCTGCGGCTTCGAGATCATCTGCCATACTGCGTGCGAGGTCGCCCCTGTAGAAGTCGTCGAGCCCGGCACCTGCCAGCCGTTGCAGCGTGGCAGCAAGCTTTGGTTGCTTGAGGATTGCCCCTTCCCGCAACGGTCCATCCTGTCCGAATGTCTCGGCATATCCGGAGATGCAGCTCAGCTCCGGCCACCTGAGGCGGGCGCGGAACGCAACCGATGAGCTGACCGGCACACCATCATGAGCATATCGAATAGCGTCCTCCAAGAGGCGCTTCAGGGGAAGGCGTCCGCCCAAGGCTTTCGACACCTCGCGGGCTTTCGACCAGCCGGCGACGGCTCCAGCGACTGTCACGGCGGCTTTGGGCCCGCGCAACGGTACGGACTTCAATCCTTCCGCACGGTAGGCTTCGGCGCTCGCCAAGGCAGCGGCCGGGCCGCAGGCTTCGATGGCGACCGGCGGTGCACCAGCCCGCGCGATCAGCCAAAATCCGTCGCCGCCGATGCCGTTCATATGCGGATAAGTGACGGCGATCGTCGCCGCCGCCGCGATCATCGCCTCAATCGCGTTGCCGCCTTCGCGCAGCACCGAAGCTCCGGTCTCCGCCGCCAGATGATGCGGTGCCGTGACCATGCCGCCAAGGCAGGTGCGCGCAATCAGCATGTCTCAACTCTCCACGTCTAATGAGCCGATACGGCCGGACCCGATGAGATTGTCGGCGCGGGCTCCCCTCTGATGCGCACGTTCACGCACGCTGGGAGCCCCGAAGCGCGGGCGCGGGCAAGAGCTGCATCGAGGTCGCGAACATCAGTGACGTATTCGCCATGACCTCCGAGGCCGGCGGCGGCGAGATCGTAGCGCGCGTCACTCAACTGGCATCCGATCAGCCGCTCCGGTCCATATTCGCGCATCTGGATCTGGTGCTCGGCATTCCAGCAAGCGTCATTCCCGATGACCACGACGAAGGGCAGCTTCTCGCGAACAGCTGTCTCGAACTCGGCGAACTGGAAGCCCACCGTGCCATCGCCCATCAGTGCGAAAATGGTCGCGTCGGGACGTGCGCAGCGCGCACCGAGCGCATAGCAGAGCATGCCGCCGATCGCCGCCGATGGGCCGTTGATCAGGCGTTCCCTGGCACTGCAGACGGCCTGGGCCCATTGGCCGAATTCACCGCCATCGCAGATCAACACCGACTGCGGGGAGCTATCGATTTGGCGTTGCACAGCCGCGCACAGCGCCCAAGGCGAAATTGCTCCGTGCGCCGGAGCAGGAGCGCCATCGTAGCTGCGTTCGCTTGTCAGGGACGCGACTTCCGATTGCCAGCCCGACTGGTCGCTTGCCTCCGCTGGCTGGCTCGATAGCGCAGTCACAACGGCTCGTGGATCGGCTGCAATTGAAAGAAGTAGCCGGTCTTTCAGATTGAGTGCCGCAATGCCGCGTTCCTTCCGGTCGACGTCGACGACGATCCACTTCTGTTCGCCACCAACCTTGTCGGAGTTGCCAAGTGCGAGCGTGTAATCGATGCGCTTGCCAAGCGAGACGATGAGGTCTGCCTTGGTCAGCGCCGTGCCCAGTCGTCCCAAAGCCGGATCGTTGAGGCCCCTTGGACTTTCTATGGCGAGCAGGGGAACGCCAAGTGTCGATTCGAGCTCGCCGAACACGCTTCCCCCTCGGGTTCGATTCAAGGATGGACCAACGAGGATGATCGGCCTTTCGGCGGCTGCGAGTGCTTCCTTCAACGCTTCCATGTCTTCGGGCGCAACACGACCGGCAACAGGTGCCAATGCATCGGGCTGCAGCGGCGTTGGGGTTTCAATGGTCGCCTGCACGACATCGAAGGGCAGCGCCAGGTGGACTGGCCCAGGGCGGCCGGACAACGCGACGCGGATCGCTTCGGCCGTTTCCTCGGCGACGTAGTCGACCGTTGTCAGCCGCGCCGAAAGCTTCGTTATAGGCGTGGAAACGGCAATCTGATCGAGTTCCTGGAAGGCGCCTCGGCCATCCTGCGTTCGAGGCGAGTCGCCCGACAACAGCAGAACCGGGCTTTCCGATTGCAGGGCGGTGAACAACGCGCCCATCGCGTTGGCGAATCCTGGGGCCGCCGTCACCAGCGCCACGCCGATTTGCCCCGTCAACTGCGCCCAGGCATCGGCCATGAAAACGGCAGAGGCTTCATGGCGGGTGTGGTGGATCGTGATGCCGGCGTCGATGCAGGCATCGTAGATCGGCATGATCTGATTTCCAGACAGGCTGAAAATTCTTGTCACGCCGGCTCTGGCCAATGTGTCGACCAGAAGGTCCGCGCCTCGCTTCATTTTCGGTTCCCGTTTGCTGCTGGCTTGTGTGGTGATCCGACGTTCGCTCACGTGCTTTGGGCCGGTGGCGAACTACGGCATCGGACACAATCCGGGCCTTTCAGTTTCTTTTTGAGACATTCCCATGCCGTGCTGTTAGCTTGTCGGTCCTACCCTGCAAAGTAACGATCCGTTGCGTTAAAACCGACCCACCCTTCATGCTTTCCATCTGGCTTTCGATCGCGCCGATCTTCGGCCTCATCATCCTTGGGCACGCGCTGCGGCGCGGCAGCATTCCGAGCACCGAATTCTGGGATGTCGTCGACAAGCTGGTCTACTGGGTACTGCTGCCTTCACTGTTATTCTACAAAATGTCGACAGCGCAATTCGATCCCCGTCTCGTCGGCTCCTATACGGTAGTGATCCTTGGCGCATTTCTGGCAAGCGTTGTTTTCGCCCTGCTGAGCGGACGCATCGCGGGTTTCAGCGGCCCCGTCTGCAGCACGCTGCTTCAGGGATGCGCCCGACACAATATGTTTATATCGTTGGCCGCCGCCGAGCGGATTTACGGCCTCGGGGGCCTGGAGATAGCCATCCTTGCGGCGGCGCTCCTGATCCCCGTAACCAACCTGACGATGGTGCCGCTGCTGATCTCGCTGGTGTCGGGAGCGGCAACGCCGGGACGCTTCAAGGCGATCGTGAACGATCTGGTGCGCAACCCTCTGCTGCTTTCCGTCGGCCTCGGCATTGCGGTCGGCATCATCTGGCCGGCTGAAATTCCCGTCGTCCACGACATGACACGGCTGCTCGGCGGAGCCGCCCTGCCGATAGTACTGTTGTCGGTGGGCGCGAGCTTGCGCCTGAGGGGCTTGTCGGCCTCGGCGGCGCCGATTGCATTGGCAGTCGTCGGCAAGCTTGCCGTCTTTCCCATGGCCGCCGTCGTGCTGGCGCATTTGGTCGGGTTGAACGAAATGGAAACGGTTATCGCACTGCTCTTCGCGGCCGCGCCCACCGCGACCTCCTCCTACACGCTCGCCCGCCAACTCGGCGGCGATGCGCCACTTATGGCTGCGATCATGACCCTGCAGACGGCAGCGGCGTTCGTCACCCTGCCGGTCACCGTTCTTCTCGTGCAACTCGCCTTCCAATAGCTGGCTGCATCCAGGCGGACCCGCAGGCCGCGTGCATTCGATCACGGCGACGACCTGGGTTGCAGTCATGACCGCACGAGGTAGATGGGGCTGGACCACGCCTTGTGACCGTCGACCTGTGTCACGCGAACAAACAGCGGCGTATCCCCCTGCGGATTCACGCCGACACTCATGCGGTGGGAGAGGCGGACTTCGCGGGGGGCGTCGGGCAGGCGGTAGAATTTGACCCGCCGGTCCAGCCCACCGGCTTCGAAGACTGTCTCCTCGATGCCGATGCCGGCGATTTCGACGGTCGGGCTTGCGTGCCGCGTTTGAACCGCGATGTTCCCCGCTGCCGCCTCGCTCAGCCACAGATCGATACCGCAGACGTTGCCGGTCGTGACCGCTTTCCATGTCAGACCGTCGCCCGCCTGCGAGCGGATTCCACGATCGAGATTCCAGTTGTTGAATAGGCTGGCTTCGTCAATGGAATTGCCGGTGACTTTCAGCGTGCCGTCCCAGACGGTCGTGCGCGCCCGGCCGCGATATTCGGCTCCCTCCATCGTGACGCGGATGCGCCTGCCCAATTCTGCCGCCGAATAGGGCCGCACCGTTTCGATCAATTCGCGGCCTCGGAAGATGTCGAGGCGTTCGACGGGTGCCGAACCGACGACGCCAACCTCCAGCATCACCTCTTCGCCGCTAACGCTGGCAATGTCGCCCATTATGAGGTTGCGCGTCGTCAGACGGCCGGATTGGGGAGTCACAGCCTTGTTGACGATCAAGGTCGAGTCGCTGGGTGTCGTCACCGATACGTCGAGCAGCATCCGGTTGCCGGTGGTGGCGTAATGATGGCGGCGGCGCATGGCTTCGAAAATGGCGTCGCGGTCGAGCCGGGGAGCAAGGAAGCAGGTGAGTCCGCCCTGACTGCCGAAGAAACTGGCGCCGGGATAGGAAGCGCCCGGGCGGCCCTTGTGGCCATCGGAGTTGCCGACAATACCGACTCGGAAGCCCTTCTCAAGCGCATCCCACACGATCCACTCGAAGGTGCCCCAGTCTGAATGCACCTCGACGGCGGTTTCGAGTTCCTCGTCGTGGGCGAAGGTGATGTCTGCGTAGCGCCCCCCGACGTGGGCCATGACCACGCAGTCCTTGCCGCGCAGCTTGTCGAACAGTTCGTGGGCGGTATGGGAGTCGCTTTCCTCGTCGACCAGGTCGGTCGGATCGGCGATCTGGGCGTGGCTGGAGCGATGGATGGTCTCGCCTTCGTGGCGGTAGTGAACGTTGCGGTCGCCGCCGACGGCGGTATTGGCCGACCATTCGTAGCCCGGAATGCACACGAAGCTTCCCGGCGTGTCGAGTTCGGCGGTGAGAACGTTCAATTCCCTCCAGAAGGTCCCGGTAATCTGGAAGTCGTTGCCCTGGTGGCCCATCACGTCGAGGAAGGCGCGGTCGCGGCCAAACAGCATGTAGTCGCGGGCGTCGTTGGTGCCGAGCGTTTCGTTGGACTGGCCGTGGGTATCCCCCCAGAAATGGACGCGCGCCTCTCCGGCTGGATCGGCGATGGCACGGATCGGATTCGAACGGCAAAGGACCTTGCCGGCTTCCTCGCGCACGGTGAAGACGGCTTCCCCCGGATTGGCGAGCGAGAGCCCATCTGCATAGGCTGCGAATTCCCCTTTGCGAAACGCAACTGTCTCGGTCCGCCCAGACACGGTCGCGCCCTCGGCAGAAAGATAAAGAACCTGTTCCATCTGGTCGGATGGATTGCCCCAGGCGTCGTTGGCCTTGATGGCGAGCCTGAATGGTTCGCCGGTGCGCACGCAAGTCGGCGCGACAGCATGCCAGTCGACACCGGGACCGGGAACAATCGAGATCCTGGGACTCTGCGGCAGGGCGACGTAATCGTAGGTGGCGATGACGTCGGTGAGGATCCGGAACTCGAATTCCTTCTCGCAGAACGTCTGCATGCGAATGCCGGGAGAGCCATGCCGCCTGTCACCGAAGCGGACGGTAATGGTGTCGCCGGGTCTCAGAAAGTGCTTCATCACGCCGATGTAGAGCGAGCGGCTCCAGGGGCGGATGTTGCGCTTGAACTCCCAGCGCGGTTCGAGCGTCGCTCCGTTGGAGGCTTCGAGGGTGGTGTAGCCAGCCGCCTGCGGATCGTCAAACTGCACGGGCCCGAAATCGGTCGCGAAGCGAAACCCGATCTTGATCGAGCCGGTATCGTCGACGCCAAACGGACCGGCAGTGTAGACGAGCGTGAAACTCTGGTAGGATCCGGCTTCGACGGGACCGCTAGGATCAAGTGTCGCGCTGCCCATCAACTCGGGGCGGTAGTGCGAATAGGGCATTGAATCGTTTCCCCTTGCTGCGGCGGGCTTGGGTTATTCGCTGGCCGTGGCTCGCAAGGCTTCGGCGGCCTCGCTGCGCTGGCGCAGACCGGTGCGAACGAGAGCTGCAATGGTGAGGAAAGTTGCTCCCCAGAAGAACCACGTGATCCAGCTGCGGAACAGGATATCTGAGGCTCCATTCGACATCAGCATCGCTTGGCGGAAATTGTCTTCAAGCAACGGCCCGAGGATGTAGGCAATTAGGAATGGCGCCGCCGGGATATCGTTGCGCAGCATGAAATAGCCGAGCCAGCCCATGAGGAACATCACGACGATGTCGAACAGGTTGTTGTTGACCGCGTAGACGCCGAACACGCAGAGAATTAGCACGGAAGGCATCAAGATCGATTTCGGAACATCGACGATGTAACGGAACATCTTGATCGCGAGCCCGCCGATGACGAACAACAGCACCGAACTGATAATAAGGCCGAGGAACAGTGCGTAGATGATGTTGGCGTTGGCGACAAACATCATGGGACCGGGCTGCAGGCCGTGCACCATGAAGGCGCCGATTATTATCGCCGTCATGATGTCTCCTGGAATCCCAAGAGCAAGCAGGGGAATGAGCGTGGCGCCGGCAACGCCATTGTTTCCAGCTTCGCTAGCGGCGACACCCTCGATCTCGCCCTTGCCGAAGTTCTTCTTGTTGGGCGAGCGGCGGCGCGCTTCGCTGTAGGACAGGAACGCCGAGGGGGCTGCGCCAATGCCAGGGATGCTGCCCAGAAACACTCCGATGAAACTGCTACGCAAGATCGTGCGGAAACAGCGGCGGTATTCGGCGAACGTGACATGCTGCTCGCCCAGCGCACGGACTTTTTCTCTGTCGCTACTCGGCTTCCAGACGTAGGAGAGAAACTCGGGAATCGCGAACAGCCCGATCAGGACGACGATGAAGTGCAACCCGCCCATCAGGTTTGAATCGTTGAAGGTGAAGCGGTTCGTACCGTAAACCAAGTCGAGGCCGATGGTTGCCAGCAGCAGACCGAACACTGCTGCGATAATCCCCTTGATCAGACTGTCTCCCGATACGCCGGCAATGATCGTCAACGAGAACAGGATCAGGGTGAAGAACTCCGGCGGGCCGAAACTGAGGGCGAAGGATGCGAGCCAGCCAGCCAGCAAGATCAGCGAAAGATTGGAGATCATGTCGGCGGTGCAGGAGGCGTAGAGCGCCATTCCGAGCGCCTTTCCGGCCTGTCCCTTCTCTGCCATCGGGTAGCCGTCGAGAACGGTGGCGCTCGACGCAGGCGTGCCGGGGGTCTTGATGAGGATGGCAGGGATCGAACCGCCGAAGATGCCGCCCTTGTAGACCCCGAGCAGCAGCAGGATGCCGGTGATCGGCTGCATTGCGAAGGTAAACGGCAGCGTCAGCGCGACTGCCATCGTCGCTGACATGCCGGGGATTGCACCTGCAATCACGCCGATGGCGATGCCGCCAGCTAGCGCGAGAAAGCTTTCAAGATTTGCCACCAGCGGCCAGGCAGCGGCGATGTTGTCGAACACGTTCATGGCAGCGTGAAATACCTTCCTTGAGGCAGCGCCATTCCGGCGATATGGGTGAAGAAGGCGTAGAGCACCAAGGGCAGGATTATCGCCACGAGCAAGGCAGTTATGGGTCGCGGAGTCATGATTAGCGCACTGATCAATGCGAATGCGAGTCCGGAGGCCAGCACCAAACCGAGAACTGGGATTGCGAAGACTAGCCCTGTCATGATGGCTGCGGCGGCGGCAACTCTAACGATGGCGTAAATGGTTTCGTCGTGACCCAGATCGCCAACTTCTGCCTCCTGCGAGGAAATCACCGTCGGTCCAAAAACGCGGCTGACGATGAGGAGCGTGCCGGTGATGATTGCCCCCCAAGCGATGATGATCGGCCAGAAAGTTGGCGACAGGAACATCACGCGCACGTTGCTTGGCGATGAGACGAAGACCGGGATCGCATAGACCAGCAGGAAAACGCCGAAGGTCACGACACCGGCACCGAGCCAGACATCCTTGGAATGGAGCTTCATGCCGTTTTGGGCCACGCAAATGGAAATTGGGAACAGGCGTTTCGCAACCGCCCGGCAGTTGACATGAAGCGGCGGCCGGAATCTCCGGCCACCGCTTTCGCTACAGTTGAACCTTAGCCCTCAACCCGCATGCCGAGTTCGTCGACGAGCTTCTTGAAGACTTCATACTGGTTGTTGATGAAGGCGTCGGACGCCTCCGGGGTCATCATCTGGATCACCGAGCCACGAGCCTGCATATTCTTGAGGAACTCCTCGTCTTCTGTTGCTGCCTTGAGCCAGCCGCGCCACTTCTCCTTGACTTCGGCGGGAAGCCCCTTCGGACCCGCGATCCCCGACCATCCAACGAGCTGATGCAGGTTCGGTTTGCCGAGGTCGGCAGCCGTCGGCGCATCGAAGCCGGCGACCGGCTCCTTCGTCGTCACCATGAGCGGGCGCAACTGCTTGTTCACAACGAAGCTGGCCAGCGCCGATGTGTTCGTACAAATGAATGTCGCAGTGCCAGCAAGCACGGCCGTAGCCGCAGCCCCACCGCCTTTCAGTGGGATGTGGATCACGTCCGCGACGGGATCGGCGACACCGAATTCGCGGACGGCCATTGCGCCAGCGATATGCAGCAGCGATCCGACTCCGGACGAAGAGTAGCTGACGGTCTTGGGCGCCGCCTTGATCTTGGCGACCAAGTCATCCATCGACTTGATGTCGGAATCCTCTTTCACGGCGCAGGCGACAGGGTTGATCTCGTAGACGCCAACTTGGTCAAATTCATCGATCTTGTAGGGAAGTGTCGCCTTCATCGCCGGATTGACGGTGAGGGAACCGACGCGGGAAATCATCATCGTGTAGCCATCGGCGTCGGCATCGCGGACCGAGACCGTACCCGTGGCGCCACCGGCGCCCGTGCGGTTGACGACCAGAACCGGCTGAGGCACGATTTTGCCAAGCGGAACTGCCAGCGTGCGCCCCGAAATGTCGGTAGCGCCACCGGGACCATAGGCGATGACCAGCGTGATGGGCCGTTCTGGATATTCAGCGCGCGCGTCTGATACGACGAACGCAGACATGCCCGCGGCCAGTGTGGCCAGACCCAGCACCGCGGCACTCCGCAGTCTTCCTAGTTTCTCCATCATCGTTTCGTCTCCTCCTGTTCTGTGCTTTCTTGTAGTTGACTGCACTATTGCCCTTTCCGGCCCGGTGACAAGTCCATGTCGATATGGATCACGTCGCTTCGATAGAGTGCTTCGGCGATGTAGATGGCGTTGCCCTTCTTGTCGCAGATCGATCTGCGGACCCGGGCAACGGGATTGGCAAGCGGAATATCAAGCTGCTTGGCCGTTTCCGCATCGGCGACACCGATACTGATCGACTGACCCACCTTGAAAACATCGACGTTCTTCATCTTGGCGAGAACCGGTATGACGGTCGATTTCCGAAACATTTTCGGAGCGCGCAGGTAGACCTCGGCAGCAAGATAGAACTCGACAACGCAGAACGGCTCGTCGTTCCGGTAGTGCACGCGCTTGACATACTTGTAAGCGCCGACCGGACGGCCTTCGCTTTCTCGCACCTTGGGCATGCGGTCGGAAGCCTCCACCAGCATGACGCGCACGTCGAGCTTATCGAGCATGCCGACGAGCGAGACCCAGTCTGTCGGGAGATTGAGCCATCGCAGATCGCGCGGTAGGTATTGGACGACGGTGCCGACTCCCTGGCGGCGCAGTACGAGACCCTCTCCCTCCAGAAGACCGATGGCCTGACGCATGGTCTGGGCGGCAACGCCGAAGCGGTCTGCGAGCTGATGGATGGCCGGCATCTTTGTGCCGACCGGCCACGTGCCCATGTCGATTTCGTTGCGCAGCGACGAAGCGATCTGCGTGTAAAGCGGAATTGCGCTTCGTCTGAGGTTCGCCACGGTGAACATCCCTTGCACGACCACGTTCCCCAAAATAAAGTCATACATAAAAGTGGATGTCTAGTCATATTCGGTTCTATAATGCTTCCACCTCCTCGCGCCCTCACCTGATGCGCGCGTTCGTGAAGGACCCGGGACATGAACGACGGCATGCTCATCACGCGCATCGATGCGCTCGTCTATCGCTTCCCTGCCCCGCGTCCCGTTGCAACGTCGTTCGGCATCATGACCGACCGGCCGGCGGTCTTCGTTCGCCTGGAGAGCGATCGCGGCGCATTCGGTTGGGGCGAGATTTTCGCCAACTGGCCGGCAGCCGGGGCCGAGCATCGCGCCCATCTCCTCATGCGCGACGTCGCCGATCTCGTTCTCGGGGTGCGGTTCGACAATCCTGGTGATCTGTTCCATAAACTGGAGCGCGAGACGCATATCCGCGCCGTGCAGTGCGGCGAACCCGGCCCCTTCCGGCAGGTGACGGCGGGGTTAGATATCGCGCTGTGGGACTTGTTCGCGCGCAGCCAAGGCATTCCGCTCAATCGTTTCATCGATCCGGCCGCCGCGCCATCCGTGCCGGTTTACGCAAGCGGCATTCACGTGCGCGATGGCGAAGAGTTGATTTGCGCGGCGCGCGGCACCGGGATCGCACGGTTCAAAGTGAAGATCGGTTTCGAACTCGAGTCCGATCTTTCGAAGGTGCTGGCTCTAGCGGCTGGCCTTGATCCGGGCGAACAGCTATTCACGGACGCTAATCAGGCCTGGAATCTCGACACGGCACTGTCGTTCGTGCGCCGTGCCGACGGCGCGGGAGTGGGCTGGCTGGAGGAGCCGCTGCCGGTCGATGCGCCCGAGGAGGATTGGCAGGCGCTATCGCGAGCCAGCAGCATTCCTCTTGCTGGCGGAGAGAACATTGCCGGCACCAGCGACTTCACCAAGGCCATCGAGGGGGGCGTGTTGGCGATCCTGCAGCCCGACGTCGCCAAGTGGGGCGGGATTACGGGCTGCCTTTCCGTTGCCCGCAAAGCCATGGAAGCGGGCCGCCGGTATTGCCCGCACTTCCTCGGCGGCGGCATCGGGCTCATTGCTTCGGCGCACCTGCTGGCGGCGGCCGGCGGCGGCGGGTTGCTGGAAATCGATGTCAATGCCAATCCGCTGCGCGACGTCATCGCCGAAGGCGGATCGGCGATGCGCGACGGCCAGTGGTGGCTGACGGAGGCGGCCGGCCTCGGGGTCGAGGAACTGCCGCGCGAACTCGCGCCCTATCAGACGCTCGCTGTGTCGCGGGCCATCTAGTCCAAAGGATCGAAAGCGAATGGAACCCTGCCGCAGGAGACTCGCATCATGAGGCTCTGGCCTGAAGAAAAAGCGATGCTGGCCGGTGAACTTGGCTCCGCGCGCAAATGGGCCCTCGAACACCAGTTGCAGGTCGGGCGGATGTTCGACGCCGCTGACATGGTGCCGGTTTCCCAAGCCCACATGATGGCCGACCCGGAGTCGCTTGGCGAGGCGGGCGTTGCGTTGTTCGAACGCTTCGCAGAACTTCCAGAACGCGACCGCCGCGTCTCGATACCCATGATCACGGACCCGCGCGGCGTCGACCTCACCTTCTACGACCCGCTGGGCCAGACCGAGGAGATGGCCGAACTGGAACGCCGGTTCATTGCCGCCTGTACCTCGCTTGGTATTCTTCTAACCGATACCTGCATCAACTATCAGACGATCATGCCGCCCGTTCTCGGCGAGCATGTCGCCTACGGCGATACTGGTGTCGTCATCTACTGCAACAGCGTCTGCGGGGCGCGGTCGAATTTCGAGGGCGGTCCGTCGGCTCTGGCCGCCGGCCTGACGGGGCGCACGCCGC
>LOEV01000123.1 GCA_001516065.1 Alphaproteobacteria bacterium BRH_c36 | reverse complement strand
CACTCTGCGGCAACCACTCGAGCGAACTTCGGAGACAAAGGGGCACTAGAATGAGAAAGTTGCTAGTGTGATTCAGATTCAGAAGTTCGCTCTGAACCTAGCCGCAGGTAGCGAACTTCTGAATCATCACACTAGCGATACATTCCGATTAGCGTGGACTCTGTGCCGCCAAGTCCAGCCTTGAAGGTCGTTACTCCGGCCGCAGTTTCGTCGTTGAGTCCACCCAGATCGAAATCTCTTATTCCCATGGCTTTTAACTCGACGATGGCTTTCCACAGCAGACCCTGATGCGCCCCGTGTTTCCGCCCCAGGCCACTCGTCCATCCGATCTGAAAGGTTGCTGATCTGCCGTGAATGAGGATGAGTACGGAAGCAACTGTTCGTCCATCGAGCTTTGCGTGGAGCAGCAGAACTTCGCCGCGTGGAGCCATGAAGCTGACGAGGGCCTGCATAAGCGTGGCGGAAGGGCCGGAGAAACCTTTTTTCCGCTTGAAATCTTCATGCCGCTGCATAAGCACGCCCAGACCAGCGAGTTTTTCGTCGTTTTCCATAATGAGTGCTGAGCGTTCGGATTTCGAAAGCGTGTTTCTCCATTTCCCTTTTAGGCGCGAACGCAGAAGCCCCGTGTCGGCATCGAGGTCCAGCCATGCGGTTTTATACTTTTCAATTCTGGAATTGGGTTTCAAACCCACAGATAGAATAAATTGTTCATTTAATTCTGAAGATTCCAACTCGGGAATGATACGTCTTTTGCGTCCCAGCCGTCTCGGGAACTGACGGGCGAAAACGGTAATGAAACTCTCCCATGATTCGCAGGTTCGATATCCATCGAACCACAAGGGTCCACGATCGAGTGTAATGGCGTGGATGGCATTGCCCATTAGCCCGACCTCGCCGATTTGTACGAGCCCGGCGGCCTGTCCGCGAAGATGAATTATGCCGTGTCGCGCTCCCAGTTGCTGCGTTTCCCGCAGCGCCTGCGCGTAAGGATAATGCTGCAGGAGCGTCGACCTTCTCACCGTTGCGAACATGGCATCCCACTCGTCCATCGGCGTTCTGTTCCAATTGATTTCGCAACTATCCATTGAATACATCGGTGCCGGTCAGGTGCCGTCGTGCAGTTCGCCGCGCAACAGGCCGACCGCGGCATTGGCGTGGCTTGCCCAATGGCCCTTTCTGTCGCGGTAGTCCGACTCGAGCGCCCGGATTGTTTCGCGGAACCGCTTTGCCGTACTGCGGGAGAACAGCGATTCGACCAGGCTGATGCATTCGCGTAGCCGCTCACTGGTCAGCGAGGGAATGTCGGGCGGCGACTGCAGAGTGGCTTGCGGTTGGTGACCCGTTGCAGCGGAAAATGCCTGCAAACGCAGGTCCAGTTCCTGCCGGGCCTGCTCAATCGCATGCGCCGTGCGTTCGAAGCCTTCCCGTTTCAGTGTCTCCAGGAACATGGCCTGGGCCGGATCGACCGGAGCCTCCAAGCCGGGCTTGCCGTCGGCCTTCATCTGAGTGGCGCCAACACGTTTCATAAGCCACAGCAGAGGAAAGAAGCTGACGGTCGTGCCGATGATGAAAACAAGACTGACGTCGAGCATGGTTCGCTCCAGGATTAGCAGGTAACTCCAGGTAACGGTGCCGCGGCAAGTGGCGCGTTCGATGCGCGCTACACCAAGCCGGCCTCAGCCGCGGGCGCAACGCCGGCTTCTCGGAGGAGCCTGATGGCTGGGGAGCCCCTCAGACCGCTTCACGCTAAAGAGCGGCCCTGCTGACGCGACGAATGTTCTTCTCCCACCAACCTTGCTTGAAGCTGCCCGTCCACAACCATCTTCGCAGCGGTGTACTATTTTCAGGGCGCTCGGCTGGATTGAGAAGCTTGTTCGTCAGGGATATTTTTTAGACAAGTAAAGAGCCGCAATTCATATAGAGAACTAATCTGCAAAAGATGTAATTGATATGTCTATTGCAGAAATGGCATAGGCGATATGTTTGGTTCTTGTCTCGTTGACCATAAAAAAAACGACTGGTACAAATTTTTTGCAATAGATCTGGTTGATTCGCTTGGGGGGCGATAAATAATGATTATCATTGTTGATGATGTCAAAAGTGGAGAAAGCCTCTACATTTCATCTCTACTTCGCGAAGGAGTGCCGGCAACCGCGCTGACGCCATGCGATTTCGGAGGGTGGGTCACTGGTGCCGATGTGACGGATGTCGACGCAGTTGACGCTGTTCTTCTCGGCGGCTTTGGCGCGCGCAAGGAATTGGCGCGGCTGACCAAAAAACGGTCGACTGCCGCGGTTATCGCCTATGACGCCAAGGCGAGTCTGGAAGAAACTCTGGAGCTATTCGCCGCTGGTGTGGACGACGTTGTCGGCGATCCCTGCGATGCAAGGGAGATACTTGCGAGGGTTGCCGCAATACTTCGCAGAATGAAGTCGGAAGGGACCGCTGCCGTCGCCGGGATTGAGGTCTTTCGAGATGGCCGCGAGCCGATCGTCGGCGGCCAGCCCCTTTCGCTTCCCAGGCGCGAACTCAGAATCCTTGAATACCTTGTCGCCCATGCCGGGCGGCGCGTGACCAAGGCGCAGATCTTCAGCTCTGTTTATGGGCTCTTTGAGTCTGACATCGACGACAATGTCGTTGAAAGCCATGTCAGCAAATTGAGAAAGCGCCTGCGAGCGCGCCTCGGTTATGACCCCGTCGATACCAAACGGCACCTCGGCTACATGATCGGCAATCGCTGAGGCGGTTCTGGCAGCCATTTTCATGTCGTTGGCGCGAACTCTTCGCGCTTGGTTCGGATCTGCTCCAGCCCAGCGCAAGTTTAAAATTCAATGGTCAGCACCGAAGCTGAACGTGATTCTAGGACAGGAGGACGTCGATGAGCGTTTACAATCTTATGCGAACCGGGACCTCCGGAATGGCGGCTCAGGGCAATCGCCTGGGCACGGTCGCTGACAACATCGCCAACGTGAATACGGTCGGCTATAAGGCGGCGGAGGCGCAGTTCTCCTCGCTGGTGCTTAACTCGACAACATCGGAATATACCTCCGGCGGCGTCGTGACCGATGTGCGCTACGGCATCAGCGCGCAGGGCAACCTCCAGTTCACCAACTCATCCACCGACCTGGCGGTCAACGGAAGCGGATTCTTTTTCGTCGAAACGCCAGGCGGCGAAGCCGGTTTGACACGGGCGGGCTCGTTCGTCCCCAATGGCGACGGCAGTCTCGTCAATGCAGCGGGCTATCGCCTCATGGGATACCCCGTGCAGGCAGGTGGAAACACGGTTGTCGCCAACGGCACGGCCGGACTCGAGCCGGTGTCGGTCGTCGGGCAGAGTCTGGCTGCAACGCCGTCCACGTCCGGGACATTGCGCGTCAACCTGCCTTCCAACGCCGATATCGTGGCGGCAGGAAGCCTGCCATCGGATAACGTCCTGGGTGGCGACTACAGCGCCAAGTCCTCACTTGTTACGTTCGACGGACTCGGCAACGAAGTGATCGTGGACGCCTATTTCACGAAGACTGGGGCTGCGGCGTGGGAGGTTGCAGTTTACCGCAACTCCGACGCCGATCCCGCCACGTTGTTCCCCTACGCATCGGCTCCACTGGCAACGCAGACGCTTAGCTTCAATCCCGCCGCCGGCACGCTGACCGGGGCTTCGACAGTTTCATTTACTGTTCCAGGAGGCTCGCCGCTCAATCTGGATTTGTCGGGAACGACGCAGCTTGCAGCCGACTACAGCGTTCTCGATGTAGAAGTTGATGGCAACGCCCCGAGCGGCGTGGCCAGTCTGGAATTTACCGAAGACGGATTCGTCTACGCGGTTTTCGAGAACGGCGCGCGCAAACCCACGTACCGCATCCCGCTTGGAAATGTCATTAGTCCCGACCGTCTCCTGCCCAAGGCCGGCAACGTTTTCTGGCTCACTTCCGATTCGGGCGATCTGAAAGTGGGATTCCCCGCTGACAGCGGTTTTGGTTCCATCGTGTCAGGCGCTCTCGAGGGTTCGACGGTCGACCTTGCCAGCGAGTTGACCACCATGATCGAGGCGCAGCGCAACTACACGGCCAACTCGAAAGTCTTCCAGACCGGTTCCGAGTTGCTCGAAGTTGTCGTGAACCTGAAGCGATGATCCCAGGCCGACCGGTGAACAATAAGCAGGCCTCGTAGTATGTCACTCTCACTAAGTTTCGACATTGGGCGCTCAGCGTTGTCGACAACCGCCGAGCAATCCTCGGTCGTCTCCAGGAACGTCGCCAGCAGCGACGATCCCAGGGCGACCAGGAAGTCGGCGGAAGTTGTAACGAGCATTGGCGGTGGAATACGCGTTTCGGAGATTCGCCGTGCGGTGAATATCGCGTTGTTTGAAAACCTCACCGGAGCGACTTCCGTACTTGGCGCACAGGACGCAATCAACAAGGGTCTCCAGGAAATCCAGAGCGTCATGGGCAGCGCCGACCTTGGCAGCTCGCCGACGGCACTCCTCGGCCGCTTGCGCGACAGCCTACAGGCGTTCTCTGCCTCTCCAAGTGACGTGGTGAGCGCTCACTCGGTTATCGATGCAGCCAGCGATATCGCTGGGCAGCTGAACCGGTTGGCGGAGACGGTTCTAGAGGTGCGGTCATCGGCGGATGTTGCGCTTTCGCGCTCCGTGACGAATTTGAATTCACTCCTTGTAAAATTCGAGCAGGTCAACAACGACATCGTCGCCGGGTCGGCGCTGAACAAGGACATCACGGATCTCCTCGATCATCGCGATGGATTGCTGGTGGAGATGTCGGAAGAGATCGACATCAGGGCGCTGACCAAGCCGAATAACGACATGGTAATTTTCGCGGCCGGTGGTGTCACATTGTTCGAAACGGTTCCGCGCACCGTCTACATGAATTCGATGCCGGTGTTGCCGGCCGGCGTCAGCGGATCAGCCGTTTTCATTGATGGCATTCCGGTCACCGATCCCAGCGTTTCGGCGGTAGCGGCAGGCGGGAGGATCGCAGGGCTGGCGGCGCTTCGCGATACGATCGCTCCGGAATTCGGCAGGCAGCTCGATGAAATCGCCCGAGGGCTCGTGGCGTCATTCGCCGAGAGCGACCAAAGTGCCGTTCCGGCACTTCCCGATCAGCCCGGCCTGTTTACGTTTTCGGGCGCCAGCGGAATTCCCGCCGCAGGCAGCATCGTTGATGGCATCGCCCTGGCGATTCGTGTCAATCCGAACGCGGTCGCCGCCCAGGGCGGAGATCCGTTCCGGCTTCGCGATGGCGCGATTTCGGATCCTCTCAACCCCGCCTACGTCTACAATTCGAGCGGCGCTGCTGGATTTACGGACCGGATCAACGAACTGATCGGCAATTTCGATGCGGCATTGGCATTCGATCCCGCTGCCGGATTATCAAACTCGAAGAGCCTGATCGGTTACGCGTCGGACTCGGAGGGTGCGTTCCAGCTGCTGCGCTCGAATTCCGCCAGCGAGTTCGAGTACAAGGCCGTGCTTGCCGATCGTTCGCGAGAAGCATTGTCCAAAAGCTCCGGCGTCAACCTGGACGAGGAGATGGCTGAGCTGCTTGATCTGGAGCGATCCTATCAGGCGTCTTCCCGATTGTTGCAGGTCGTCGATTCCATGTTCGATTCCATCTTCGCTGCGACGAGGTGACCAGAATGAAAACGACCTTCATTTCGACCCAGTCTATCGGCGAGGCGACGCGCGCTAACATCATGCGATCGCAGGCCCGCCTTTCCGAAGCTCAGAGCGAACTCAGCACGGGCAAGCACTTCGATACCGGAATTGCAATTAGCGGTGAATACTCAAATCTCGTCGATCTTCGCCAGCAATTCGAGTCCCTCCGGGTTTTCGAAAAGTCGAACGCGATCCTGCAGACACGACTAGAGGTTTCCCAAACTGCGATGCAGTCGTTGGTTGATGGCGCGCAGGATTTCATCAGCGAATTGATCGCAGCGCGCCAGGCCCCGTCGGGCGCAGAATTGATACAGGAATCCGCGAAGGGGCGCCTTCAGGGCCTCGTCGAACAGCTGAACGTTTCCTACAATGGCCAATTTGTATTTTCCGGCATCAATGTCTCGCAGCCACCTCTTGCCGACTACTGGAGCGATCCGCCACCGCCAGGCCGGACGGCCCTAGCAGCCTCGTTCATGGCCGAGTTCGGCGTGGCCCAAAGCGATCCCGGCGCCCGGTCCATAACGCCCGGCGCAATGGAGTCGTTTCTTGACGGCGCCTTTCCGGATTTGTTCGCTGATCCCGGCTGGGGAGACAATTGGTCGTCGGCATCAAGCCAGTTGGCGACCGTTCGAATCGGCCGCTCCGAGACAATCGCGCCGTCGGTCAGTGCGAACGAGAGCGCAATTCGCAAGTTGGTGCAGGTATATGCAGCCGCTGCCGATCTTGGGACCGAGACCTTGAGCAAGGCCACCGTCGAGGCGGTTATCGATAACATTGTGACGGTTGCAGGGGGTGCGATGCAGGAATTGAGTGGTCTGCAATCCCGTCTCGGGTTGAGCCAGGCGCGGCTGGCCACAGCCACCGACCGAGGCGAAATTCAAAGAGGTATTCTCCAGGATCGGATTGGCCGGTTGGAAGGTGTCGACCCGTTCGAAGCTTCCACCCGTCTCACGTCATTGCTGACGCAGATCGAAGCCTCATACGCAGTAACCGCAAGAATTCAGAGGCTGACGATCCTCAATTACCTCTGAGGCAGGCAAGCAGCGTCGGGCTATGGACGCTGAAGTAGGGCATAAGGGAATCCGGAATGTATAGAATCAGTTACGCCGATGTGCTCGAGGATGATCCGCACGAGGTTCGCGTGCGCGAGCAAAAGGCCCTCGATCATTCGATTCGCCTGATGGAGAGAGCAGAAAAGGCCGGGCCGAATTCGGTCGAGGCCGTCGAAGCAGTCACGTTCCTGACCAAGCTCTGGTCGATGCTGATCGAGGATTTGGCCAGTCCGGAAAATGATCTACCTAAGGAGCTTCGCGCCCATATCATCTCTATCGGGATTTGGATCCTGAAAGAAGCTGAGAAAATCAGGTCCGGCAAATCCAATAGTTTCAGCGGTTTGCTTGCTGTTTCCATGGCGATTGCCGAAGGGCTTAAATGACATCGACATTGAAAATACACTTGCGTCGAAACGAACGTCTTTTTGTGAACGGTGCAGTGCTGCGCGCCGATCGCAAGGTGACGATCGAATTCCTCAACGATGTTGTGTTCCTTTTGGAATCCCACGTCTTGCAGGAAGAGCAGGCCGACACTCCGTTACGCCAGCTCTACTTCATGCTCCAGTACATTCTCATCGAGCCTAAGTCGGCGGATATGGCACGAGCGATGTACCACCAGTCCTTCGGGCTAGTCCGCAGTCACTTCGACTCCGAAGTGGTGCTCGTCGGGCTGGGGGAGGCGGACGCCATGGTGCGGTCGGATCGCGTATTTGACGCCATGAAGATTATCCGGCGGATGTTTCCGATCGAGGACAGCATTCTCTCCAGCGATGCCCTGTTGGCTGCGGGATGAGCGAATTGAAACCAAAGCGGGGAGAGAATTAATGGAAATCACTGGAATAGGTTCAGGCCAGCCGGCAGGGACCGGCGCGACGGGAGCGGGCGGAGCTGCATCGTCTTCGACGCTGGCCTCGGTCGACTACGAAATGTTCCTGAAGCTGCTGATGGCGCAGATGGAAAATCAGGATCCGCTCAATCCAACGGACTCGACGGAGTATGTGTCGCAGCTCGCGACGTTTTCCCAGGTAGAGCAATCGATTCAGGCGAACCAGAAACTCGATCAGATGCTGACGAGTTTGCAGGTTGCCCAGTCCGAAGGCCTCGTTGGCCATACGGTGACGTCTCCCGACGGCGCGGTGAGCGGTGTAGTCGAAGCGGTAAAGGTCTCTGAGGGTGGGCTGGTCGCAATACTCGGGGATGGCGAGACGGTCGCGATGGTCGAGGGAGTGAAGATCTCGTGATGCATTGCGATGAATGAAGCTGATGCGCTGGATCTCGCGCAGGCTGCGATCTGGGCGGTTATCGTTGCGTCGAGCCCGGCTATCGTTGCGGCCATCGTCGTCGGTGTTGTGATCGCGTTGCTCCAGGCATTGACGCAGGTTCAAGAGATGACCCTGACGTTCATACCCAAAATCATCGCGATCCTCTTCATGTTGATCGTCTCGGCGCCGTTCATGGGCGGCGTCGTGTTTGCTTTCGCGCAGATGTGCTTCTCGCGCATCGAGAACGGATTCTAGCGCAATGGCAATCGGAGATCTCCTTCGACGCCCGCTGCGCAGAAAAAATGCTTTCTGGGAGGGCGTCGATGGCAGCCGGCGGTACTGAAGATATTCGCATGCCAGCCGGACAGTCGCAGGGTGGCCGCGACATCGGCTTCGCCATCGGCATAGTATTCATCCTCAGTGTTCTGTTCTT
Organism: Alphaproteobacteria bacterium BRH_c36; assembly: GCA_001516065.1. Lineage (GTDB taxonomy): Bacteria > Pseudomonadota > Alphaproteobacteria > Rhizobiales > Hyphomicrobiaceae > Filomicrobium. The sequence goes on along the minus strand of LOEV01000123.1, from coordinate 63,482 downwards.
GCCTCTGCCAGCGATTCTCGTGGACGTGGGGCTGGCCTGCTCGATTGCCCTGTCGGTTCTTATCCTGATGGTGTCCTTGTGGATTCGCAGGCCCTTGGAATTCTCCGCGTTCCCCACGATCCTTTTGGTTGCGGTGATGCTGCGACTGTCTCTGAACATTTCCACGACCCGGCTCATCCTTTCTGAAGGCGCCGGCGGCTACAACGCCGCCGGCTATGTCATCGGCGGCTTTTCCAATATGGTGATGGCCGGCGATTTCGTAATCGGTCTGATCGTGTTTGCCATTTTGCTGACGGTCAACTTTCTGGTTATCACGAAGGGTGCCACACGAATCGCCGAAGTGGGAGCAAGGTTCACGCTCGATGCCGTCCCCGGCAAACAAATGGCGATCGATGCAGACCTTTCCGCTGGAATGATCGACGAACAAGAAGCGCGGCGCCGGCGCGTGGAACTTGAGCATGAAAGTGCCTTCTTCGGAGCAATGGACGGCGCCTCGAAGTTTGTCCGCGGCGATGCGATCGCGGGGCTCATCATCACGGCCGTGAATATCGGCGGCGGCATCATTATCGGCGTGTTCCGGCACGGCATGCCGGCTGCGGAAGCCGCCGACGTCTTCGTCAAGCTTTCCGTCGGCGATGGACTTGTGTCGCAGATCCCGGCGTTGATCGTTTCGCTCGCCGCAGGACTGCTCGTCGCGAAAGGTCGTATCGAGGGTTCAGCAGACGTCGCCATCCTCGATCAGCTCAGCGGCTATCCGAGGGCATTGACGGTGTCCGCAGGACTGATGGCTGTTATCGCCGTTCTTCCTGGCCTCCCGTTTTTTCCGTTCGCTCTTCTTGCGTGCATTCTGGCGTACGTGTCCTTTGCCGTGCTTAATCAGCGCAAGGAGAAGGCGCAGGAAGCTTCATCGCGAAAGGTGGAGGCCGAACGCGAGGCCGCGGTTCGCGCAAGCGGCTCCGTGCAGGATGCGCTGGTGGTGCCCGAGGTTGAGGTCTGTTTCGGCACCCATCTGGCCAACGAGATGCTGCAAAGCAAGCAGGAGCTAGCGCTTCGCGTCGGAAAGATGCGGCGGAAATTCGCCAAGGAGTATGGATTCGTCGTTCCCGATATCCAGCTCAGTGACGATGTTTCACTGCCGCCAAAGTCCTATCTCATCAAGATTCACGGCACGGTTGTTTCCAAGCAGGATTTAAGAATTGGGGACGTGCTTGTGATCGTGGGTGACGCTAAGCCTCCCGCCGTAGTGGGAGATGAAGTGCGCGAGCCTGCCTTCGGGATGCGCGCATTCTGGATTCCTGAAGCCTACGCCAAGGAGGTTCGCAGGGAAGGATTTTCGCCTGTCGATGCCCAGTCCGTGCTGCTGACCCACATCAGTGAGGTCATTCGCAACAATCTGGCGCAGTTGTTGTCCTACAAGCACATGCGCAAGCTTCTGGATTCGCAGCCCCCTGAATACAAGCGCCTTCTCGACGAATTCACGCCGACGCACATTTCCTATTCGGGAATTCAGGGTGTGTTGAAAATGTTGTTGGCCGAGCGCGTTTCGATACGCAACCTGAGCCTCATCCTCGAGGCTATCGCCGAGATCGCACCGCATGCCCGCAGAGCCGAGCAGATCGTCGAACACGTTCGGATTCGGATATCCCAGCAGATTTGCGGTGAGGTGTCGCGCGACGGCGTCCTCGGCGTATTGAGGCTGGGTGGGCAATGGGATTTGGCGTTCCACCAGGCTTTGAAGCGGGGACCTAATGGGGAGATCGTGGAGTTCGACATCGATCCGCGGCTGATTGAAGAATTCGGCAATGAAGCGACTAGGGTGATTCGGTCCTTGATGGACAAGGGCGAACAATTCGTCGTCGTGACGGCGCCCGATTCGCGCCCTTACGTGCGAATGGTGATCGAAAGAATGTACCCATCGCTTGCGGTGCTTTCAAATACCGAAATTGCCAAGGGCATTCAGCTGCGGGCGTTGGGCACGATCGCAAAATGATCGGTGATCTTGCTGGCTACGTCATTCCCACATTCCTCCTGTTTTGCCGGATCGGCGGTTGCCTGCTGCTGGTACCAGGCCTCGCATCGGCGCAAGTGCCGATGCAGGTCCGGCTGTTCATTGCGTTTGCCGTTGCTCTGACGCTGGCTCCCCTGATCCTGGATGCCAGCGAAAGATCCATTGGCGAGGCCACTGGCGGGCGCTTGATCCAGCTCATCATAACGGAGACGCTGATTGGCGTGCTGCTCGGCTTGAGCGTTCGTGTGTTTCTCAGTGCGCTTCAGTTCATGACGACGGCGATCGGCATGTACATCGGACTGGGAACACTTCCGGGCATCCCCGCCGATCTTGACGAGCCACTGGCCTCGCTGTCCTTGTTCATCACCTCGGTAGCCACCATTCTGTTCTTCCTGCTTGATCTTCATCTGGAAGTCCTGAGGGGGCTCGTCTTGAGCTACGAATATCTGCCGTTCGGCTCCGGCATCGATCCGGGTGAAGCATTGGAGAAAATCGCAAGTGCGCTCTCGCGGAGTTTTCTCCTGGTGCTGCAGATCGGAGGTCCGTTTCTCGCATATGGCCTCATCGTCAACCTGCTTTTCGGGTTGGTGAACAAGATGGTGCCGCAGATTCCGGCATACTTTGTATCGATCCCGTTCCTGATCGCCGGCGGGCTGTCCTTATTGTATTTTCTGCTCGGGGAAATGATGGCTGTTTACTTTGCCGTTTTCCGCAGCTTCATCATTGAGGGCTAACCGTCATGTCGGTCATGCAGCGCCTGCGGCGGCTGGAATCGTTGTTTGATTCCCTCTACTGGTCCGACCAGTTGAAATTGATGGAATTGCGCGCGCGCAGAAGCGAACTCGCCGAGCGGCGAGATGCCATTCAGAAGGCGTTGTCGAGTGAGAACCCATGCATGATTGGATTGATGAAAGACTTGCTGTCGAACTCGGTCCGCCTCGCCGCGGCTATGAAGCAGATCGAGGTCGAGATTGCGGAAGGCGCAAAGGGCGCGGCTCCGCGCAAGGCGCAGCTGGAACGCGTGCGGCGACATATTGCAGGAGCCGCCGTCGCCGCAATCCGCAAGTCTGAACAAGCCACCGTCGACGAAATTTCGACGCGGTCTGTTCGCGACTGACAGGACGCTCGGCAAGCTTCCTGCAAGCTTCCTCCTTCAGACTAATTCCAATTCACAGGAGGCGGCAGATGATTCCCGGTGATCTCATAATGTCAGTGATCGAGGAAGCGCACCGGCAGCGTCCGCAGTCTCTGCCATTGCAGGAGATCAACGCGAGTCGAGCCGCCGCCGCCGCGCCCGCTGCGGTTAACGCCGGCAGCTTCGCCAATACGCTTGCCGCGAAGTCGGGAGCGGCCGACCCGCCCAAATCGACGACGCAGGCTGCCCACGTCGGCGCAGTGCATACCGCGCCCAAGGCGCAGGGTGCCGAGGTCATGCTGCAGGGCCTGCTTCTGCAGTCGGTCCTTGAAGTGATGCTATCCAAGCAAGGTGAGAGCCTGACCGGTCAGGGAACCGCCGGCCGCATGTGGAGATCGATGCTTGCCGAGCACATCGCAAAGGAGGTCGGGCCGGCGCTCGATCTCCAGTTGTTCCGTGATGCTAAGGGCCGATCGGCAGAGAATACCGATGGCGGTCCTTGGTCAGTGCAGCATGGAAGGCGGCCTGCTTCGCAGGTTTAGTATGGAACGATCGCGGGGAATTCGAAGTGAGAGAAAATCAGGGCGGCGGCAAGGATTCGGTCGACCGGTTCGATCCGATACCGCAATTGTTCCTTCGTCTGCAAAGGACGCTCGAGTTCGAGAATGAGTGCCTGCGAACGAGGTCGGTCGTCGATGCCAGCGAGCACATAGCGCGCAAGAACCATGCGCTACTTGAACTGCAGAGAGTCATCGGCGGATTGAGTTCGCAGGAACTCGCAGAGCGTGCCGGTGAGCGGATCCAAGCCCTCAGGGAAGCGGTGAAGACCAACGCGGAAATTCTGTCGAGGCAGCTCGAAGCTGTCCGGGAGGTTTCAGAAATTCTTCGCAATGCGATCCATATGTCCGACTCCGACGGCACGTATTCAGTCCACCATGCCACGCGCGGCAGGGCGAAATGATTCAGCAGATCATTCTCGGCGTGTGGGTGTGCCTGGCGACGCTTGGCGGCATCTACGGCGCAGATTTTCTGCTTGCCACTGGTGCAAGGGACCCAATGTCGGTACGCGTCGGCGGCATCACTTATTCGAAGATGTTGCCGATGTCGGTGCCGGTCCTCAGGGATGGAGAGCTCGACGGATACGTGGTTGCGCAATTCGTCTACGGGATCCGCGACACCGGAGACAAGCACATCGCAGAACGCGTCGAGCCCCATTTCATCGACTCGGTTTTTCGCGTCCTCTACAACCAGAAAAAGGGGGGGATACGGCCTGGCGATCTGGATGACATCAAGAAGGAAATACTCGATCGAGTGAATGGGTCGCTGGGCGAGAACATCGTCGAGGAGGCTCTTATCGATCAGATTAATTATATATCGGTCGAGCAAGTTAGATGTGCGAAGAAAGTGGAATAGCCTGCATCGCCGGCCGTGAACCGCTTCGACAGCCGACGTGCGGGCGGGCTGCCGCGCAGCGGGAATTGTCGGAGGAGACCATCGAGTGAAAAGCGGACTGAAGGGACCCTACAGGCTGACTGCGGATGGCATCGATGGAGCGATCTTGGAGGTCGAAAGAGGCGTCTTTGCACTGGGGCATGAGGATTTCGACGGGCGCTTCAGAATTGCCCATGTCGGACGCAGCGATCGAGATCTGCGCAACGCGCTGCGGGAACTCATCGGGACAAGCGCCTATTTCAAGTACCTGGAAACTCCCAGCGACCGGGAGACATTCGAGTCACATTGTGAACTGTTCCACAAGTTCAAGCCGCCTGGGAACCATTTGCATCCGGATCGGCCGAAGGGGACGAACTGGGTGTGTCCTCGCTGTATGGCGATTCAGAACCGGTAAAGAGCTGCTCCATGATGTCAGCGAGCGCCGCCTGGTAACCCAGGTGCCAATAGGCACGCTCGGGTGTGCCCTGATCGAGGTGGCGCTGGTCGACGTCGGCGTAAGGTGCCGTGTCGTCGAGCCACTGCTGGATCGCTTCTCTGCGCTGCTGGAGTGGGGCTATTTGCGTAGCATGTTTCATACACAGCAGCTTGCCGCGCCGGCCTTCGCACGGGGTTAATGATAAAATTGCTGATATTGGGATGGTTAACCGTTCGCCGGCGAGATGCTTAGATTTTTATGCATCGGGCATGAGCTGCGATTGCGGCATCGACGTGCGCGTTGACCTCCGCCATCTTGCTGTTCGCAATATGATAGAGATGGCGCGGCAGCCTGTCGGGATGAAACCTGCGTGCGTACTGTGAACGGAGCTGAAGCAGTAGACCGGGTTCAGATGGCGTGACCGCTGCCACCGCTGCGAGCGTCTTTCGCGAAGTTTCAAGCAGGAGCGGCAAGTCGTGTTGCGGCGTCTCGCTCACGTCATCCCGCAGCGAGTCCGGATCGATGTGCGATAGATAGACTTTCAGAAAACTGTCTTTGTCAGCTGGCGGCATTGCCGAGGGGGGTGGCGAATTATCCGCTCCGGCAACCCGCTGCGTACTGATCGAACTGATATCCGGCCCACGCAGAGGCCGCAGATCGACGCGACCTTGCATTGCCAGTCTGCGAAGCATCGACTCGAAGGAAACAGCGGACATCCGGGTACTCGGATTCAACAGAACGCGCAGTGCGACTGCTGCGCCAGGCGCGATGGTAGAGGTGCAATCCTAAGGTTGTGTTTATGTGAGACTCAAATATGCGGGTCCCCCCGAGCTGTATGGTCTGGACTTCGACCATTACATAGCTATTTCCGCTGATCCCATGCTGTTTTAGAAGAGACGCCTCCTGAAATGCAAAGTATGCAGGACGGTCCAATAGTGAACAGAATTCTACCTTAAGTAGCAAAAGATCAATTGCGAATCAGGCCCGTTGCGCCAATATTTCAGTCAGCGCCAGGCGGTGCGCATCGGCTCAAGTGGCGTCCGGTTACGCAGATCCAAGACAAACAGCATGGTTCGGTCGCGCACTCGTCGGCTCGGCAAGGCGCCGTACTGATCGAGTTCATACAATCTGATCGGGGGAGCAATGGTAGATGAGATGATGGTGCGGAAGTCGATCTATGCCGGCCCGCTCTATGTACAAATAAAAAAGTTGCTGCACGAAAACATCCTGTCGAACAAGTGGTCGACGGGAATGGCGCTACCGAACGAGTCGGATCTGGCGCGAGCCTATGGCGTCAGCATAGGTACCATGCGCAAGGCCCTGCAGGAGTTGGAATCCGCAGGCTGGATCTCACGCAGACAGGGCCGCGGAACGTTCGTGACGGATCCGCGGCAAGCCTCGCGCCGGCGGCTCAATCACTTCTACCTCAACGGGGAGCATTTCTCCCCGGACGGCTACAACTACTTGTCCTGCACGGTTGAGCTTGCCCGTCCAGAGGTGGCTTCACGCCTGGAACTGCGCAAAGGCGATAGCGTCATCCGCATCAGGCGCAAGAAGATCATCAAGGGGATTCTTCGGCTGCTCGAGGAACTCCAGGTTCCCGAGGATGTCCTCGACGGCTTGGCTGCCGATGACAAGCGTCGGACGAAAATTTCAGACAATGACATCCTTGGCTATAGCGCCTACATCAGGCGTTGCACTGAACGGGTGCGGCCGGCCTTCCCGGACGAAGACTGCGCAGCACAGCTGGAGATCGAAATGAGTTCGTCGATCCTGGTCTGCGACCGGCTTGCTTACGACGCTGAGATGCGACCAGTCGAATGGTCCCGCCGTTTCGTTCTCATGGAAAGCGTCGAGTACTGGACCGACGCTTCGTAGCTGCGGCGCCATGATGTGATGAAACACAAGAAGCTTTAGCCCGCTCGCGCCGTGCACTACTGACCGCGAGAGTATTTCCCAGAAGGCGGGATCGACTGATCTAGATCTTCTTGTCGCCAAGGTGCGCTGCGACGATGGCGAATGCATTCTGGGTGTCCAACTCGCTCGCACGCTGCGTCAATGCTTCATAGAGTTTCGGGACGATTCTTACCGCATCGTCGAGTTCGGGATCGGCGCCCGGCTGATAGGCGCCCACCGATCTCAAATCGCGGCTTTCCTCAAACCTGGCAATCAGCGCCTTCAGCTTTTGGATGAGATCGCGTTGCGATGGGGTCCAGCTGACGTGTGCGAGACGCGAGATCGAAGCGAGCAGGTTTACCGCCGGATAGCGGCCCTGGTCGGCAATTCCGCGTTCCAGCACGATGTGTCCGTCCAGAATGCCGCGGATGGTGTCTGCGATCGGGTCGTTGTGGTCGTCGCCTTCGACGAGCACGGAAAAGATACCGGTGATCGAACCGGAGTTTTCCTCCCCGGGACCGGCACGTTCGAGCAGCCGTGGCAAGTCGCTGAACACGGAAGGCGGAAAGCCGCGTGCTACAGGCGGCTCTCCGGCGGCCAGTCCGAACTCGCGTGAAGCATGGGCGTATCTCGTCAGCGAATCGACGATGAGCAGAACATCCTCACCCTCGTCGCGCAGGTATTCAGCGATGCACATGGCGGTGTGAGGGGCGAGGCGCCGCATCATCGCGCTCTCGGCGCTGGAGGCCACGACCGCGATGGTCCGCTGCTTCTGGCTACCAAGCACATCCTCGAGGAAATCGCGCACTTCTCGGCCGCGTTCTCCGACAAGGGCAAGAACGACGGAATCGACGCTCTGCCCCCGGGCGAGCATGGAAAGTAATGAGGATTTGCCGACACCGGAGCCGGCAAAGATCCCGATCCGCTGGCCGCAGCACAGCGGTGTGAACATGTCGATGACGCGGACGCCGGTCCTAACGGGCTTTGAAATTCGTTGAAGCGTCATTGGCAGAGGCGGCGGGCAGTCACGTTCGTAGCCTCGCAATCCTTCCTCAAGTTCGCAAAGTCCGTCGATCGGTTTGGCCATTGCGTTGAGGGTGCGCCCTTTCCAGGACATTGCCGGGCGAATATCGAGCCGCTCGGTCAACCAGGCAGTATCGCCGAGTTTTATCATGTCGGTGGATTCGAATGGCTTCACGACGGCTCGCCCGGTCTGGAGGCGGATGATCTCGCCCATCGTCTGGCGACTATCACTTGTCACGGTGATGATGTCGCCGAGCCGGCCGGAATTCCCCAATCCTTCGACTAGGTAGTGATTGCGCCCGATTTCGATCACGCGGCCGCCCAACTGGCTGATATTCGAGTTGCGCGCCGTGGTGAGCACATCTGCAAGTCGCGACAAGGCGGTTTTTTGCGAATGCGCTTCACGTGTTGGCGAGTTATTCTGATTAGCCATTCGTGCCGAGCTTGCGGATAGCCTCTTTCAGCGAGTCCTGGAACTGATCGGTCGCGGAAGAAACGGCTTCGAAGTTTCGGGTCAGCGTGATGAGTTTCGTCATCTCCATCATCGCATCGACATTGGACTTCTCAAGAAATCCCTGCTGAACGGAGACGTTGTTGAAGTTTACGACGGGCTGGCCGGGTATGTCCGACAACAGTGCCGAATTGTCGTAGCGCACAAGCTTGGACTGCTCGTCGAGCGTGAACAGACCCACCGCGCCGAGGCGCAAGCCCTGCTGACTGACCATGCCGTCTGCGGAGATGGTGATGGGCCCGTCTTTCGGCCCGACCTGAATTGGGGCACCGCTGACATCCAGAACGGGATAGCCGTTGATTGAACGCAACTGGCCTTCCTGGGTGACCTGCAACCGGCCGTCGCGGGTATAGGCGAGACCGGAGGGCGTTTCCATTGCCATCCACGCATCCCCGGAAACGGCGATGTCGAGTGGGTTCCCGGTCTGGATCACCGGTCCGGTTTTGCGCGAGATGAACGACTCGCCGGATGACGAAAAGGCGACCGGATCCTTGCCCGCGTTGGAGATCAGGCTCGCGAAGCTCACCTCTTCGGCGCGAAACCCCGGAGTGTTTATGTTGGCGATGTTGTGCGCAATCGTATCCAGCCGGCGCTGGGCCGCCAGCTGGCCGGAGACTGCGACGTAGAGCCCGCTCTCCAAGGAAAACTATCCTCCGTATTTGAGGTTTTGCAGGCTTGCCAGGATGTCGATGCCAACGCCGGCAATCGTGGGCGAGCTTAAAATCGCGTTCGGCACTGCGATGCTTGTCGTGCTGGAAGGGTTGGAAATATCCCAGCGGGCCGTGAATCCTTCGATCAGCTTCTCAAGTTTTCGAGGGTCCTTGAGGTCGGCGATTTCCAGCCGGTCGGAGATGATTTTTGCCTGTCGATCAATATCGAGGTTCGACATGTTGCCGGGCAATCCGAGCGCGATCTGGGCAACTTCGAGCAGCGCACGGTCGGCAAGGATGCCGAAGGCGCTGCTGACAGTCGGCGCCTTGCGCTGGAAGTACAACGCCAGGCGGACGCCCTGGTTTTGGTTTCCGGCTTCGATCTCGAAGGTCTGTCTCACAAATCGATCGACGGTGCCTGAGCGCGCCCGTTCGAAGATCGTCGCGGTTTCACCGTATCGGGCAAAATTGAAAGTCTCGACGAATTCGCGATAGCGGGCATCGGCAAGGCCGTTCGCGAAAGAATTTGTTTCATCGATGCCGCCTTCGAGGGCTTTTCTCATGAAAGCCTTGGCATAGCTCATCTCCTCCAGGCCGAAAGCCTCCATGGCATAATTAAAGAGGCGGTTGTCGCCCAGAAAGTCGTCGATCGATTTCACTTTCTCGATGTTGGCGAGATAGTAGTCGGACTCCCGCTGCACGGCCGGAGTCGACCGTGTGTTGGAGAGGTTGCGCTCAACGTCCTGGGTCAGCAGGCGATAGCTCGCGATAGTGGTCAACATTGCAGATGATCCCTGATGCCGGCCCTCTCTATGCCTCGGTCGGCTTGCGCCAACCTTGAGTCTGCTGGCAGCGGCGATGCGAGTCCGATCAGGGGTGACTTATTTGCGGCTGCGCCTGGGTAGCGCTTCCCGTTCAGCGGATTCGCGCTGCCGCGAAACAAGCCTCACGCAAGCGGATCAGCTTCTGATGCTCGCGAATCTAGGGATGGGAGACAGCTGTGACGATCGTTATCGGCCTTGTAATAACGCTTGCCTGCGTGCTTGGCGGCTTCGCGGCGATGGGCGGCAAGGTGCTCGTGATTTGGCAGCCATGGGAATATGTCATTATTCTTGGGGCGTCGTTCGGCACGTTTGTGGTGGCCAACACGGTCAAGGTCATCATCGACACCGGCAAGGCAGTGATCGAGGCTTTTGCGGGCAAGGTTCCAAAGAAGACCGACTACCTCTCGATACTCGGCTGTCTGTTCCTTCTGATGCGTGAGTTCAGAAGCAAGTCTCGCAGCGAGGTCGAAGGTCATGTCGAAAATCCCGACGAATCTCCGATTTTCCAGGCGTTTCCAAAGCTCCAGAAGAACCCCGAATTGCGCACATTCATTTGTGACTACTTCCGCCTTATCATCATGGGCAGCGCCAGGCCCCACGAAATTGAGGCGCTCATGGACGAGGAAATCGAGACCTCGCGCGCCGACAAGCTCAAGGCCTATTCGGCCCTAAGCTCGGTTGCCGAAGGGCTTCCGGCAATCGGAATCGTTGCTGCCGTCCTGGGCGTCATCAAGACGATGGGCTCGCTCGACCAGCCGCCGCAGGTTCTTGGCAAACTGATTGGAGCGGCATTGGTCGGCACTTTCGCCGGGATATTCTTCTCCTACTGCATCTTCGCTCCGATCGCGACGCAGATAAAAATCGTGAGGGAAAAAAATATGCGCCAGTACGTCGTGGTCAAACAGACGCTACTCGCATTCATGAATGGCGCGGTGCCGCAAATTGCCATCGAATATGGTCGAAAGACGATCAACTTCGGCGAACGACCCTCGATCGACGAGCTCGAGGCGGAAACCGCCAATGGCGGCAAGAGTGAGGAGAAGATCGCCGCCTAGTTTAGCGCACCTGACGTTTGGCACCCGCTTGCGGCTGGACTAAAACCAAACGTCAGGTGGAAAAACTACACTAGAATCATAGTGTTGCTAGTGTTTCTTATGGTTCTGACATGTGCTCCGAACGTCGCAGCACGGGGAAGCAAATGTCAGAACCGGATCACTAGTCCACATCAAGCCGTGTACTTAACAAGCCGGCTTCCGGCAAGAAACAGAGGAAAGCGCAAGACCGATGTCAACGTCTCCCGATATGGACACCTCTCTGGATCGTGAGAACGGCGAACCTGAGCGTATCGAAGCCGGAAACGGTGCACGAAGCGCAGTCGCCGACGGCATGAGCGTCGTCATGAGTATCGCCGTCGATGTCGAAATCGTGCTGGGGAGCGTGAAAATGCCGCTCTCGAAACTTATGAAGCTTTCGCGAGGAACTGTCATTCCACTCGATCGCAAGGTCGGCGAGCCAGTCGATGTCATCGTCAACAACAAGGTGGTTGCGCATGGCGAAGTCGTGATCCTCGACGAGGATCAATCCCGCTTTGGCGTCTCCTTGACGAGCGTGGCCGGCCTCAACAGAGCCGAGAGCTAAAGGGGTTGGATCGTGTCGACTCAGCACTGGGTGCAGTTGGTCGAGCGGCTGTGAATTTAGAAACGCAAAGAACATATGACCGGCTCTCCCGCGATAACGCTTCCGTTGCCCAGTGTTGCTGCCGGAGTAGGAGGGTTCTCGATGGCTGGCGGTTCTAGGCCACATGATTTCCGTTTCGAAGGGTCGCAAGCAGCTGACGCGCCAAGCCCGCGAAAGTCTGGTGTCGCAGGATGAGTGATACGGGCGATAAGGACAGCAAAACCGAAGAGGCCACTCCCAAGAAACTGCACGACGCTCTCGAAGAGGGCAATGTTGCAATTTCCAAGGAGGTCGGCATCTTTGTGTCTATGTTCGGGATTTATTTTATTTCGGTATTCTTCCTGGAATTCGGTATTAAGAAAATATTGCTGTTATTGCGTCAATTCCTTGAACAGCCGGATCAGTGGAGGTTGCTGAGCGGTGAGGATGCTCACTACCTTTTCCTCTTCACGGCCATGCAGAGCCTTTGGATCTTTGTCCCGGTTGCCGCAGTCTTAATGTCCTTCGCTCTGATTGCTTCGACTTCTCAGGCCCAGCCGCGAATTATCGCCAAACGAATTACCCCGGATCTGTCGAGACTTTCCATCATCAAGGGCTGGAACAGAATATTCGGGACGAAGGGATTGGTTGAGTTCCTGAAGACTCTGGCGAAGTTCGCGATCCTGAGCATTGTTGGGTTAGTCGTCATTCGCGTCTACAAGGCCAAAGTGGTGGCCATGCTCCAGGTATCGCCCGCCAGCCAGATACAACTCCTCCACGAGCTTGCAAACGGAATGCTGGTCGGCGTGACGCTGGCATTTCTTTTGATCGTCGCCGCAGATGTCATCTGGACGCAGTTCTCGTGGCGCCGTGACCTGCGCATGTCGAAAGAGGAAGTCAAGGACGAGCACAAGCAACTCGAAGGCGATCCGATCGTACGCTCGCGGGTGCGCTCGATGATTCGCGACCTCGCCAGAAGAAGGATGATCTCCTCGGTACCGAGGGCGACGATGATCATTGCGAACCCGACCCATTACGCGGTCGCGCTGCGCTATGTGAAGGGCGAGACTCCAGCCCCCGCGGTATTGGCGAAGGGTAAGAACCGGATTGCGCTAAAGATCCGGGAAATTGCGGAACGTGAAGGCATCCCCGTCATCGAAGACAAGGCACTGGCAAGGTCGCTCTACGATGCTGTTCAAATCGACCAGTTGATTCCCTCCGAGTTCTACGGTGCGATTGCCAGCCTCGTCCTGACATTGTCGAAGCAGCCTCCCTCCGCGACCACGAAGCCGTAACGGTGAAGCAAACGATGCGAAAGCAGGGCTGGGTAGCAGTTGGAGAGTGCGAAGCAATGCTGGCCCACCAGCTTCTGCCGCTGCTGAGCGAATTGCGCGGATTTGACGTCGTCGATCTCATCGCATTCAGCCGTCTGGAGCGCAACGATAGCCTCAAGTCGCTGGTAGAATCTGCGGTCGAGCAGTTCTTTAAGCCGGGGAATATCGAAATCCTGGATTCCGGCGATGTCCACGTTGCCTGGGGAAAGACACCGGAAATACAGTTCAATTTCAGGTTAAGATCGTTTCCCCTGGAGCTTTATTTCCGGATGCTTCTCAGCGACGCCTATGGCGCCATCGGGATTGATTTCATCGATTGCCCAACCGACTGGCAAAACGATTTAGAGTACTTCGAATCAAGGTTTCGCGAATCATTGCAGCGGACACGTCTGCAACCGGCCCGGAATGGCGGCGAATAATCCTTTCGCATGAATTGGGTTTGTGGTTGGAAAAAATGGGCATTTAATTAATATTAAATAGTCCGTTGGGCATTCGTTCAGGTTGGTCAGGTTGGGGCAAGCGGAAATTCTTAAGCTGACCGAACATCAGCACAGTTGAAAAGGAAGCTGCCTTGTCTGATCTGGCGATATTCGCAATTTCCACGCAGCGAATGGAGTGGCTGTCTGCTCGGCAGTCAGCGATCGCAAGCAACATTGCGAACGCGGATACTCCCGGTTACCGCGCCAGGGACGTTGCTCCGTTCTCTTCCTACCTCGATGGCTCGCAGATCGAATTGACGGTGACTTCGCCCGCTCACCAGTCGACCGATGCTGGCCAGCGCTTTCCGGTGCAGACCAGCGATCGGTCCGGGGGCGAGGTCAAGCACTCGGGAAACACGGTGAGCCTCGAGCGCGAACTGATTCGGGCCGGTCAGATTCAAGGCAATCACACGCTTGCGGTGTCGATCGTGAGGTCGTTCCACCAGATGCTGGCTTCAGCGGTAAGGGGTTAGGCAGATGGCTGACGCACTGAGCATGGCTGCCTCGATTGCGGCATCGGGACTTCATGCACAGTCTGTTCGACTGCGAGTGGTGTCCGAAAACCTTGCAAACTCTCAGTCCACCGCACAAGTGGCCGGCGGTGAGCCCTACGCCCGCAAGGTCGTGAGCTTCGCGCAGATGATAGACGATCGGCAGGGCTCGGCACGCGTGCGCGTTTCTGAAATCGCCAGGGACAGCGCGCCCTTCCGGCTGGTGCATGAGCCAGGCCATCCCGCCGCCAACGCCGAAGGCTATGTCCGCTTTCCCAACGTCAACATGATTTCGGAAGTGGCCGACATGCGCGAGGCGACGCGTTCCTATGAGGCGAATCTGCAATTGGTGCGCCAGGCCCGCGAAATGATCTCCGCAACGATCGACCTGCTGAGGACAAGCCGATGATCGATAACATAGGTCAAGTCAACGCGTTGCAGACGATCGGGTCGGGACCGGCGGCGACCGCACGAATGGATCATTCGGCCGCAGGCGACTTCGAGGCCGCATTGACGGGTGCGGTGATGGACGTTGCCGGTCGTCTGCGTCAGGCGGAGGCCGTCTCGATCAGTGGAGTCAAGGGAGAGGCATCGCAGCTTGAAGTCGTCAGCACGGTCATGGATGCCGAGCAGAAACTGCAAGCCGCGATAGCCATCCGAGACAAGGTCGTCCAGGCCTATCTCGAGATCAGCCGAATGCAAATCTAAGCGAGGGAAGTCATGAGAGCGTTGGCCATTGCCGCGACCGGCATGAATGCGCAGGAACTGAACGTGGAGGTGATTGCGAACAATATCGCAAACATCAATACGACAGGATTCAAGCGTGGGCGAGCCGAGTTCACCGATCTGCTCTACCAGGCCGAACGCACTGCCGGTGCTGCCGCCAGGGGCAGCGACACCGTTGTGCCGGAAGGTATCAACGTCGGGCTTGGCGTCCGCGCTGCAGCGGTGCGCAACGTACACACGCAAGGTGCGTTGGCGCAAACCGACAACAAGCTCGACCTCGCAACGATCGGATCGGGCTGGTTCAAGATCGACAGCCCGGACGGCGAGACGCTCTACACGCGCTCCGGCGCTTTCAATACCGACTCCGCCGGCCGCATCGTCACGATCGACGGCTACCTGGTGCAGCCTGCAATTTCCGTTCCCGACCAGACCGTGAAGTTGACGATCAATCAGGACGGCAAAGTCTTCGCGCTGGTCGATGGAGAGACCGCGCCTCAGGAAATTGGGCAACTGACCCTTGCGACGTTTGCAAACGAGGCCGGTCTTACGCCGTTGGGTAACAACCTCTTCCGCGAGACCGAGGCCTCAGGTGCGGCGACGACTGGCGTTCCAGGTGAGCCGGGATTCGGCACGATCCGGCAAGGCTATCTCGAAGACTCCAACGTTGATCCCGTGAAGGAGATTACCGAGCTGATCTCTGCACAGCGGGCCTACGAAATGAACTCGAAGGTCATCCAGGCGGCTGACGACATGCTGTCCACAACAAGCAAGGGCCTTCGTTAAACAGACGAGGCTCGCAAGGGGGGAAGTGAATGCGTATTCCGAGTCTATTCCTGGTGGTACTTGCCTTGCTCGGCGGCGCGAAAGCCGCGAGCGCCGAAGTCGTTCAGGTAGTTTATCCTGTCCCCTCCATGACCATATATACGGGGGACGCGATTGCCTCCGACCTGCTGATCGAGAAGCGCTTCCGGCTGAGCACCAGGGCAATCGGCTCCTACATTCGGGATCTGGACGATATCGTCGGCAAGGTCGCGCGGCGCACGCTTGTTGCGGGACGTCCGATACCAAGAAACGCCCTGCAAACGAGCGACGTCGTCACCGAAGGCAGCAGTGTAACGCTCGTCTTCGGCGCCAGCGGCTTCACGATCAAGGGGATTGGCAAAGCTATTCAGGCGGGCTCGGTCGGCGATACGATCAGCGTTCAAAACATCGACAGCGGGCGGCTCGTAAGGGGCGTCATCCAGCAGGACGGCACCATCAATGTTGGGGGGCTATGATGCGCCCCCTCCTGGTTCTGGCAATTCTTGCGATCGCCAGCGGTGACGCCTGCGCCGCTGCACGGCTCAAGGATGTGACGAACGTCACCGGAATCCGCTCCAACCAGTTGCTCGGATACGGGCTTGTCGTCGGACTGAAGGGTTCCGGCGATAGCCTTCGCAACGCGCCGTTTACCGAGCAGTCGCTGCGTTCGATGCTGGAGCGACTCGGGGTCAATATTCGCGACGCCGGCGCGCGAACCAAGAATGCCGCAGCCGTCATGGTCACCGCCGAGCTGCCTCCGTTCTCGCGAGCGGGTGGGCGCATCGACGTGACCGTGACATCTCTGGGTGATGCGACGTCGCTGGCCGGCGGCATGCTGCTGATGACCCCATTGTATGGAGGCGACCAGCAGATCTACGCGGTGGCGCAGGGTTCGATCGCCGTTTCGGGCTTCGAATCCAAAGGCAATGCCGAAAGCCTGACGCACGGCGTACCGACCGCGGGCCGGGTTGCCAACGGCGCTTTGGTGGAGCGATCGGCGCCACAGGGCCTCGACCAGGCGAGCCAGATCAATCTTGAGCTGCGCAATCCCGATTTCGGGACCGCCGTGAAGGTCGCCGATGCCATCAATGAATATAGCCAGTCCCGGTTCGGAGGACGTCTGGCCAGGGAACTCGACATGCGCTCGGTGTCGATCAAGGTTCCTGCCGGCATCTCCACCAGCCGGTTTCTGGCCGAGGTCGGGGAACTGCTCGTCGAGCCGGACATGCCCGCACGGGTGGTGATCGATGAGCGAACAGGAACGATCGTCATCGGGCGCGATGTCCGTATCTCGACCGTCGCGGTGACGCACGGCAACCTGACGGTACGTGTGACGGAGACACCAGTTGTTTCCCAGCCGTTGCCATTTTCGGACGGGCAGACGGTCGCGACCTCTGAGACCGAGGTCAATGCTGTCCAGGAAAATGGAATGTTGTCGATCGTGCGCGGAGCGGATCTGCACTCTCTCGTGAACGGTCTCAACAGAATGGGTCTGAAGCCTCCCGGTATCATTGCCATCCTGCAGGCAATGAAGTCGTCGGGGGCACTCCAGGCGGAACTCGTCGTTCAGTGAGGCAGAATTTGGTCGAAGCTTACAGGAGCGCAGCAGGACGATGAACGTACAAAACAGCCAACGTCCTCGTGCGTTTGTGAATCCAGCGCACGAACAAATAGCGAGTCTGGCAGTCCGGGCTGACGCTTGGGAACCGAATGTCGGAGTCGGGGCGCTGGTGGCGCTATTCGCTTTCCTTTTCATCTGCCTCACTGGGCGGCAGGTTGGCGCCGAGCCGGAGCACACGTTCGTCGGTGAGGGCCGGCAACCGCAAACGCTCGCAGAGCGCTACTGCACCAACGTCGCCAACAAGGCGGCTAACTTGCTGCTGGCAAAGCAGAAGCAGGAACTGCGGGAGCTTTCCGATCAGGTTGCCAAGCGGTCCGCCGCGCTCGAACAGAAACTCGCCGAGCTGAAGGACTGGGTCCGCCGGCGCGATGACTTCGTCAGCCGTGGAACAGACACGCTGGTGAACATCTTTGCAGCGATGCGGCCGGATTCGGCCTCCGCGCAACTTATCGCTGTCGACGAGAGAACGGCGGCCGCTATCCTAATGAAATTGAAGCCCAGAACGGCGAGTTCCATCCTCAACGAAATGGATCCGGAGCGCGCCGCGAGACTGGCCGCTACGATTGCGGGAGCCGCCAGGGTCGGCAAGGGCGGCAAGACATGAAGCTGGCACAGGTATCACTACTGGCGCTTCCCATTTTGGCGGGGTGCGCGATCAATCCCCGCGAGATCGGACGCGAGCCGGAACTGAGCCCTGTCGGTGCCGGAGTCAATCAGCCCGTTCTGAAGATGCCGACGGACGCGGCAATCCATAAAGCCAGCTATCAAAGCCAATCGTTCTGGCGGGACAGTTCCGCGGACCTGTTCAAGGATCCAAGGGCCCGTCGCGTCGGAGATGTTCTCAAGGTCAAGATTCAGATTTCGGACAAGGCGGCGCTGGACAACTCCTCGGATCGGTCGCGCGACGCCAAGCACGACCTCGGGCTGCAGTTCGACCACGACGTGAACTGGCGGGGCTGGTCGTCGTCAGGTTCAGGTTCGCTCGGATCGGGAATTACCGCGAATACTGAATCGAAGGGCAAGGGTGCGATCGAACGCTCGGAAAAAATCAATCTCGTCGTAGCTGCAGTGGTGACCGACGTGTTGCCCAACGGCAGTCTCATCATCAACGGTTCGCAGGAGGTGAGGGTGAATTACGAATTGCGCGTCCTGAGCGTTTCCGGCCTCGTCGACCCCAGGGATATCAGTTCCGAAAACGCCGTGTCCTACGAGCGGATCGCCGAAGCGCGAATTTCGTATGGTGGCCGCGGGCGTCTGATGGAGGTGCAACAGCCAGGTTGGGGGCACCAGATACTGGACGCGGTCAGCCCATTCTGAAGGGGCGCTTCGAACTGCGCCCCGAATGGGGACACGGTCCGATCGCCTATAACGGTGGACGGGGCCGAACAAGGTGGGGGGCTTGCGAAAATGGCAGTTGCCGGCAAAGCGGATGACGTAAAGAAAGCCGGTCTCGGGGGAGCCCTATTACCGTTCCTCGTACTGGCGATCCTGGGGGCTGGTTTCGGCATCGGATTCAAACTCTATTTCCTCAGCCCGGCGACCAGCGAAACCAAGGCCGCAGTGGCGAATGCGGAGCCCGCGCAGCATGCTGGGAAGCCCGACGGGCATCCTGAGGCGGCTCACGGCGAGAAATCCAATCTTGGCGCGCACGGCGAGGAAGTCAATTCAGGTCAGCACGGCGCGGCCGCTGGTGAGCCGTTCATCGTAAGCATCGATCCCGTCGTGACCACACTGGCGCAAGGGCCTCCCTCGTGGATCAGGCTGGAGGTTTCCTTGATCTTCAAGAGGCAGCCGGAGGAGAACATGAAGACAGTCGCGGCCGAGGTTTCAAACGATTTCGTCGCCTACCTGCGCACGGTCAATGCAGCGCAGATCGAGGGAGCCCAAGGGCTCGAATATCTGACTGATGACCTGACCGACATCGTACGGGTGCGCACGCATGGAGCCGCTGATCGGCTCGTCATCAAGGGGCTTGTCGTCGAATGACGAGGTTGATCATTGTTGCCGCGGTCGTGACGGTTGTCGCCGCTACTCCTGCGGCCGCACAGCTGCCTGACCTCGGCTCCCTGTTGCCGGAAGGCTCGACGAGCGCCAGCGGCCGCATCGTGCAGCTCGTTGCGCTATTGACGGTTCTTTCGGTCGCTCCGGGACTTCTCATCATGGTGACGTGCTTTACGCGCTTCATCATCGCGCTGTCATTTCTGAGAATCGGCATCGGATTACAGACGACCCCAGGTAACCTTGTGCTGGTCAGCCTGGCGCTCTTTCTCACATTCTACGTCATGGCACCGACATTCGACGAGGCGTGGCAGACAGGGGTTAAGCCGCTTATCGAGGAGAAGATCGGCGAGGAAGAAGCCTTTGAGCGCATCTCGGCGCCATTCAAGAAGTTCATGACGCAGCATGTCCGCGACAAGGATGTTCGGCTGTTCGAGGAGCTTGCGGGCCTGTCTGCATCGCGACAGGCCGGTGACGATATCGAACTGCGTGTTCTGTTGCCTGCCTTCATGATTTCCGAACTCAGGCGCGGGTTCGAGATCGGCTTCCTGATCGTCCTCCCGTTCCTGGTGATCGACCTCATCGTTGCGACTTTGACCATGTCCATGGGGATGATGATGTTACCGCCAACTGCTATTTCGCTGCCCTTCAAGGTCCTCTTCTTCGTGCTACTTGACGGTTGGTATCTCCTGGTCGGCAGCTTGGTAAGGTCCTACTCATGAAGAAGAAAATGGAAGTTTACTAGAATTAAAGGGTCCGAGTTCTAGTGTAGCGATCTCATAGCGGATTGGAATTCCAAAGGCATGATGCCGTACCGCTATACCGGTCGAACCGGTATGTCCCAATCGAATCGACAGTCAATCTCTAGGGACATTCTCCATGAACAGCATAAACACGAACGTTGCGGCGATGACCGCGCTTCAATCGCTCAACCAGACCAACAAGAATATGCTTGAGACCCAGCAGAGGATCGCAACAGGTCTTCGCGTTGGTGAAGCTCAAGACAACGCCGCCTACTGGTCCATGGCAACGACGATGCGCTCGGACAACCGCTCCTTGTCGACGGTGAACGATGCGCTGGGCCTCGGTGCGGCAACGGTCGACGTCGCCTACACCGCAATCAACAGCGCCATCGATGTCGCCGACGAAATGAAGGCGAAGCTCGTGGCCGCTCGCGAGCCTGGTGTGGACCGCGTCAAGGTGCAGAGCGAGATCGACGCGCTTCAAGATCAGCTCCGCTCGATCGCCAGCTCGTCCTCGTTCACCGGCGAAAACTGGCTGCAGGTGGACAATGGACAGGACGGCGCCGGCACCTACACGTATTCCGACTCCGAGGAGATTGTCGCCTCATTCACGCGCACCGATAACGCCGTATCGGTAGGTACGATTTCGATCGACGTATCGAACACCTACCTGTTCAACTCCAACACCGACGGCCAGGGCGGCGCAGCCGGCAGCGGTTCGGCAACCGAAGGCCAGCTCGGCATTCTCGGTTCGCAGCGCTATACAGCGGCAGAGGCAGCCGCCTCTGCTGAAACTACTGCTGTCGCCGGCGGCATCGTTGCCGGAACCGATACTGGTTCGATCGTGCTCGCATCCTACGATGGAACGTCCGAGATCGACATTAGCACTGCAACCGACGCTGAGATAAACGACTACATCTCGGCTGCCGATCGCGCCATTCAGGATATGACGACCTCCGCGACCGATCTCGGCTCGGCCAAGAAGCGCATTGACTTGCAGAAGGACTTCGTCGGTGCATTGATGGATTCCATTGATCGTGGAATTTCTTCGCTTGTCGACGCGGACATGAACGAAGAGTCGACGCGCCTGCAGGCTCTGCAGGTTCAGCAGCAGCTTGGCATCCAGTCGCTGTCGATCGCCAACTCGTCGGCTCAAAACATCCTCTCGCTGTTCCGCTAAACTTCAATTCAAGGTTAGCCACTACAACGCGAATGAGTCACGCCCGGCGTCGGGCGTGGCTCAACTGGCAATCTGATCAGCCAAGACCATTCTCGCACAAGCTAAATCAACGACGCTGGGCTCTGATTCAACGTGGAGCTTTGATGCGTGTCTTCGGCAATGGGGCAAGAGCAATTTTCGCTGCTACTCGGCAGCCTACAGCAACTCGGTGGACGCCGCCTCGGCGCGCTCGCCGCGATCGGGCTTGCCGTCATCCTCGCCGTGGGCGGCAGCGCCTACTATCTGAGCCGGCCGACCATGGAGGTTCTCTACAGCGGATTGGAGACGCAGGACGTTGGCCGCATTTCGGGGGCCCTCGAAAGGGCCGGCGTTCAGTTCGATGTCAGCGCGGAAGGTAAGAGCATTTTCGTGCAGTACGGCACCACCGCACGCGCCCGCATGCTGCTTGCGCAACAGGGCCTTCCGAGCAGTGCATCCAGCGGCTATGAGCTGTTCGATCAGCTCGGATCGATGGGGCTGACCTCGTTCATGCAGGAGGTAACGCGGGTCAGGGCGCTTGAGGGTGAAATCTCGCGGACCGTCCAGTCCATGGCAGGCATTCAGGCCGCCCGCGTTCATCTGGTTCTGCCTGATCCCGGTTCCTTTCGCCGCAAACAGCGTCCGCCTTCTGCGTCCGTCGTTGTCAGGCTTGCCGGGCCAACGAGTGTATTTAACGGGACCCAGGCCATTCGCCATCTCGTTGCCGCCGCCGTGCCGGGAATGTCGCTCGATCAGGTATCGGTTCTCAGCACCGAGGGTTCTGTCCTGGCAGCTGTCGGGGACTCGTCGATAGCGGCGCCGGGCAACATGCTCGAACTCGAAAAGAACATGAGCAGTCAGCTCGAAGAGGCGGCTGGCAATACTTTGGCGCCCCACCTCGGCCTCGGCAACTACCAGATCAGCGTCGCGCTCCAACTGAACACCGACAAGAAGCAAACGAACGAACAGACATTTGATCCAGAATCGCGGGTCGAGCGCTCGGTCAAGGTCGTTCGCGAGGAAGGCAAGACGGAAAACAAGGCCTCCAATCCGGCAGTCGGCGTCGAGCAGAATATTCCCGCCGAGGACGGCGACAACACAAACGGGGATCAGAGCCGCAGGCAGGAGGAGCGCCGCGAGGAGATGACCAACTATGAGCTGAACTCGCGCCGGGTCCAGACGGAGAGTAACGGATATCGCATCGAGTCACTGACAATGGCGGTTATCGTCAACAAGAAGCGGCTCGTGGAAAGCCTCGGCGGCTCCGCGAGCGAAGAGCAGGTTTCATTGCAGCTCGAAGAGCTGTCCAGAATCGTCTCGGCGGCGACCGGGGTCAAAGAAGATCGCGGCGACAGGATACAGATCTCTGCGATCGACTTCCTCGACGATGCCGAAGGTCTGGCGCCGATCTCGGACCTTTCAATCCTCGACCATCTGCTTCGAAACATCGGAACGATTATCAACGCCCTCGCCGCGCTCGCAGTCGTCGCCATGGTCGTGTGGTTTGGTCTGAGGCCAGCTGTGGCCGCCCTCTCGCAGGCTCCGCCGCCGGTCGCGCTCGACAGCGAGAACGAGAATTCGCAGGCGCCCATGCTGCCGAACGGCGAGGGCGCAGGCGCGGCAATCAACAACGGCCTTGCCCACCTGTCTGGCCCGGATACCGGCCGGTCGCTGTCTCCCAAGGATCGGCTCGAAAAGCTCGTTGAAATCGAGGAAGAGCAGATTGTGGAAGTTCTGAAGCAGTGGATCAGGAAAGAGGCTGCCACATGAGGTTTACACCCGCCTTCATGGTTCTTGAAGAATTCGATACCGCAGCTGAAGGCGGCAACGCGCTTGCATGGGCGAAGGACGAGGAGCCGCAGAAGCCCGCGGCGAAGTCGGTCAACGTCCTGACCGAAGCTGATCTGCAGCGGTCTCATGATAACGGCTATGAGGCGGGTTATCAGGCAGCGACGGCGCAGTTCGAGGTCGTGCTCAGCCAACGCGACGAGGAGACGCGCATTCAACTCGCGGCCGCGGAGTTGGAATTCGCGGAAAGGTGCGGAGCCCGGCTCGTCGAAGATCTGACCCAGGCGATCGACAGGATCAGGGAGGATCTGGCGCGGGACGCTGCGCGCAGCGTCCTCCCCTTCATCGATACGCAGATGCGAGCCTTGGCGGTAGACGATCTTGCGGAAAGCATCATGGCAATGAATCAGGATACTCGTGATGTCCATTTGCGCGTGACGGGTCCTGCCGCGCTGATCGGCGCATTGCAGCAACGGCTCCCTGAACGCTGGCAGCTGACCGCGACGGCCGATGAGAGCGATCCAGAACTCACGGTTCAGGTCGACACGAGCCTCTTTCGAACGCAGATCGGCAACTGGGTGAAGCGCGTTGAGGAGGCTTCGGCATGAGCGAGGATGTCGCCGCAAGCGAGATCATCATCGTTCGGCGCCGGGGGCACGGTCATGAGGATGGCCACGGCAGCACGGCCTGGAAAATCGCTTTTGCCGACTTCATGACCGCAATGATGGCGCTGTTCCTGGTTCTGTGGCTGACGAACGCGACTGATCTTGCCACCAAGAAGCAGATAGCGACTTATTTCAATCCCATCGAACTGACCGACATCCAGCCGCTTGAGAAGGGAATCCGCGCTGTCGATGGCGAGGTCATCGTCGATAAAGAGACGGTGAATCAAGAGCCCGAGGGACGCGCAAACAATAGCGGCGAGGATCCAGGGACGCTCGATGGTGGGCCAGAGAAGATCGTCCGCCCGCATCTTGCCGATCCCTATGACGCGATCCGCAGATTATCGCAGAAGGTGGAGCCCAGCGGCACCGGCCTGAGCGCGCAAACGGAAGCAAAGGGCGGCGGGCCTGCAATCGACAAAGGCAAGGCGTTCCGCGATCCGTTCGATCCGGTTTTCCGCAGCGAAACCCTGGCAATGGCCAATGACGCCATCTCGAACGAGCCGGAGCCGAAGTCCCCCCGGAGCGACCCTGCGAGCGAAGTCGCAAAAGACCATGCCGCCGACGTGCCGTCCGCAGCCGGTTCGCTGCTGCAGCATGAAGGAAAGACGCCCAGCGAAGCAGTGAAAGAGGAAGCCAGGAAACTTGCCGAAGAACTCAGAAAGGCAACCGGCGGCGTCGAGGCCAGCGAGCTTCCTAACGTCGAGATATCCATCGTGCCTGAGGGCATTCTCGTCAGTCTTACGGACAAGTCGGACTTCGAGATGTTTGCAACCGCATCCGCCGAACCGGAAAAGCGCATGAGCGAATTGATGGCGAAGATCGGCGGGATACTGAAATCGATGGACGGGCCGATCGTGGTGCGCGGCCATACCGATGGAAGGCCGTTCCGAACCACCGACAACGACAATTGGCGATTGTCGATGGCGCGCGCCTACACCGCCTACAGCGCGCTCATGCTCGCCGGTGTCGAAGAGCAGCGCTTCGACCGAATCGAGGGATATGCGGACCGCATGCTCAGGGACGAGAATGCACCCGACGCAGCGGTTAACCGGAGAATCGAAGTACTGCTGCGCAAGAGGCAGAAATGATCGGTTGTCCAGCACAATTCCGGAGTGCGGGCATTTTGCTCGTCATTTGTTTTGGGCTCGCGTCGCCATCCATTGCGATCAGCAAAGATCCACCGGCTGAACCCTATCGACTGGTCCACTCGCTCAGCGTTGAACACAACAAAATCCTTCATGGCGACCGCGCCGCATTGGCGACCCTCCAGGCGCGGCTCGTTGAAACGAGTAATGCGTTGCTCTCGGCTGACAAGGCAGTATGGCCCGACAATCCTCGCAACGCACGGGCTGTGATAAAACTGGTGTTGAGCGGAGGTCCTCCCGACATCCTGAAGAAACTGGTTGAGGCAAAGCTGCTGGCGCAGCCTTACCTGCCTCTGGGGGCTGCGACCCTTGCGTTTGCGGAAGGCCGCAAGGCGGAGGCGCACAGGTACTTCAAGGACATCGATCACCGCAAGCTGGAGCCGAGCCTGGGTGGGCACGTTTCACTGGTCAAGGCGCTGGTCAGCGGGGCCATGAATTCAAATGAAGCCTACGCGCTCCTCGATGAAGCGTGTCTGCTGTCGCCGGGGACGATCGTCGAGGAAGCCTCCCTTCGCAGGCATGCGCCGGCGATGGCGTCGATGGGCGAACTGAAACGTTTCGAAGCCCTGGCCACGCGTTATCTTCGCAGGTTCCCGAACTCGCTCTACGCGGATGGCCTGCTGTCGCAAATCGGTGTCGCACTCGCGGAGCATGACTATGGCAGTTCCCCCCCGCGCGCAAAATTCTTCGAAAGCGTTCTCTCGCTGCTCGCGATCGACAAGCAGCAGGCACTGCTCTCCAGCGTCATCAAGGAAAGTCTGGCGCTGGGCCACATCGCTACGGCAAGGCTGGCGCTCGACAGGATGTCGGCACTTCCTCCCGCGGGCGGAACGGACGTCAATGCTTCCGGGGTCTATGCTGCCGCGACACTCATACTTACCGATGACTTCGAGGCCGGGGTCGCCGCTCTTGCCGGTGTCAACACGTCGCGCTTAGAGAAGCGCGAGCGCGAACTGGCCGAGGCGGCGAACCGGTTAATCGATTCGATAGCGAAAAACACGGACGCTGCTGAGATCACGAGCAGGCAGCCTGATGAGCCGGCTTCGACGCAAACGGCGCCAGGGGCGGACGAGGGCAAGGCTGAAAACGAGGCACTGTCGTCCAGTCGGAAGACATTGGGAATGATCGACAAATATTTGGCGGAGCTGGACTTATGAGCCTCGAGAGCCGACTGCCGGAAAATCTCAACGCCCTTGCAAACAACGCAAGCCCGAAGAAGGCGCAGTCGCCCGCGGGCGCGCGCCTGAACGATGCCTTGGGGGAAGAGTTCTCCAAGGCGGTCGAGGAGTTCGTAAAGCGTCAACAGTGGCCAGTCGAGGACCTGGAAATCCAACGTTCGAAGAGTGCCGGCGATGCGCAGGGTGTGGAGATCAAGGGCGGTCCCGGGGTCGAAGGCCGGTCGGGTCCAGATTTTGCCATTCGCGGCCGCATGATAGATGCGAACGAGCGATTCTCCGGCACTGTTGACGTCGAGACAGCAGCCCTGCGCGCTGCAGCGAATTTCCCGATCCCGCAAGCGCAATCCCACCCCGGGAGCATTTTTCCAGTTCCTTTGAAGACACTGGAGCCGAAGCTGGAGATGAGCCTCACGATGCCATCGCCGCCAGTGCGCGCCGAAGAGTCCAGCCACGCGAGTACCGCTCTGCTGGCGACCGGCGACGCCGCATCGCCGGCAGGTCATGCCCGTAATGCGCTGCCCGAGGTTGCCTCCGCGCTCGGTGAGCTTCTTGAGCATCATTTCCTTCCGTCCAATCGCAAAGGAGTCACTGGTTGGCAGGATTCCAATTCAGCCGTGCTTGAAATCCATGTCCGGCGGCAGGAAAAGCACATGCCGACATTGCCGCTGTGGGGTTTGGACAAGCGGGGGGCGTTCGAGCCGTGGTCGTTGCAATCGCCTGAACCCGAGCCTCCCATCGCGGATCGACCGTTGGTCGTCGGGAATGCACCGAAAAGGGTCGCTGGCTCTGCCTTTGCTCCGCTCCATGATTCTGCCCCCGCGCCTGCCCCGCTCCAGTCCCAAGCTTCTGCCCCGGGCCAGGCGTCTGCCTCTGCCTCCGCCCCGGTCCCGGCGCTGCTCCAAGCTTCTGCCCCTGTCCGCGCCCCACGGGACGAAATGACAGAAGATATCAAGTCGGTAAGAATGGAAGACAGCCCCATCGCGCTGGAGAGCAACTCGGGCGTTGACGGCTTCGCTCAGCAGTTGACGAAGAGGATCGCTCGTGAAGTCGCGCCACTAGCGCCACCAGCCGCACCCGCGGCGCCCTCGAAGGTGGCGACGCTGCAGCCATCGTCCCCGATCGGCGGCAACGTTGTGCGCATCCTGGAGGTCGGGCTGCAGCCCGCTTCACTGGGCGCGCTCACTGTGCGTCTCTCTTTGCGCGGCCAGGAACTCTCGGTCAGCCTCTCGGCGGACACACAATCCGCGCTCGATGCCATCAATAACGAACGCGACAGCATCGAGGCAGCCCTGAAGAACGCAGGCTACACGCTCGACGAATTGAAAGTTCATCGCACCGATCTGGAACAGGTGCGAAACCAGCCTGATCAACAGTTGCGGGGTGATGCGACGGGCAGGAATACCACTGGGGGGCGCGGAGATGGCAATGCAGACACCACAGGTTCAGGTAGGGAACGGGACGACTCGAAAGACACTGCCGGTCACTCGAACAATACCGCCAAAACCGAACCCGTCGAGCCCGGCATGTTGGCCGGCACGCGCAATCCTCGCAGTGTTGTTGTCTAGCACATTGTGGTTTGCGCCGCCTGCAGCGGCGACCGACTGCGAACGAGAGATTGATCGTTCAGCGCGCAGGCACGGGGTTCCAGCCGAAGTCCTTCATGCAGTTGGACAGACGGAAACCGGCCGCGGCGACGGCTTGCGCCCCAATGCCCTGAACATTGCCGGCCAATCGCATTACGATCTCAGCCCGCAGCAAGCGCTGAAACTGTTCTCCCAAGCCCGACGTCGTGGCATAAAGCTGATCGATATAGGCTGCATGCAGATCAACCATCATTACCACAAGCAGCATTTCTCCTCGGTCTCCGAGATGCTCGATCCTGAACGCAACGTTGATTATGCGGCCAGATTTCTCAAACAGCTTTATGAGGAGGAACGCAACTGGACGATGGCGGTCGCGCGCTATCATGCGGGAAAGAAGAATTTCAAGGCCCAGAAGAGATACGTTTGCGCGGTCATAAAGAAACTTGTTGCCGCAGGTGTCGGTGCTTGGACGCCGGCCGCGAGTCGATTTTGTGATGAGCCCCAAGCGCGATGTAACGGCAATGGCAAAGTCGGCCTGCCCGATATCCGCGGCGTTGGCGAGGCGTGCGCTTCACGAGCACCGGTTCAACTTGGGTCAGCCGCCACCGCGCACAAGAAAGTACACGACGAAAGAGGCTGGGCTGCCACCGTCACCGAGGCGCGCAATACGGCGGATGACATTGTTGGCAAGCTCCGGGCAAGCTCTCTGCCGTAGCAATCCTAGTGTGATGATTCAGAAGTTCGCTACCACCTGCGGCTAGGTTCAGAGCGAACTTCTGAATCTGAATCACACAAGCACCCACTTTCCGAAGTTCGTGAGTCAACCTCCGGAGCGAACTTCGGAAAGTAAAGGGTACTGGCAAGATATTGTTTCTAGTGCCGCTTTTCGATCAGAAGTCCATGACGGTGTTTGAATGGCATGATGCAGGGACTTCTGATCGGCGGTACTAGTGTGACTTTGGCCGACGACAGGTCTTGGCTCATTGCGAACTGGGGCAGCGATGGCTACTGATGACAGCTCGTCCGACTTGAACCGGATGCAGCGGCTGTCCGGAGTGGAGAAGGCAACCATTTTGTTGCTGGCGATGGGCAAGCCGCTCGCTGACCGCATTGTGAAAAGGTTCGATAGCGACGAGTTGAAGCGGGTCGCCAGTTCGGCATCCACCTTGAGGACGGTCGAACGGCCGGTGCTTGACAGGATTGTCGACGATCTGGTGAAGCAGCTCGAAGTCGGGATCGGACTTGTCGCGACGCCTGGGCAGGCACAAGAACTCATTTCGGGGGTCGTTTCCGAAGAGGACGCAGCCCAGATTCTCGAGACGGTCAACGGGTCGTCGGGCAAGACGCTCTGGCCGCGCCTGTCGAGGACCCCTGGGGCGAATGTCGCGAAATTCCTGATGCAGGAGAATTCCCAGACCGTCGCATATGTCCTTTCCATGGTTGCCCCGGATCTTGCCGCCTCGGTGGTCGCACAGATGCCGGCCGCGCAACGCAATAGCGTGATGCGAAGAATGCTGGCGCTTAAGCCGATGACCGACGCCGCCGCAGCGCTGCTGGAGGAAATCCTTGCGGAAAACCTTTTGTCCGGTGTCACCTCCGATGGTGATACCAACCTTCAGGCCAAACTGGCTTCCGTCCTCAACAAGCTTGAAAAACAGCAGATGGACGAGGCACTCAAGAGCATCGAGGCGGTCAACCCGAAGGGAGCCAAGCTTGTCAGGGGCCTTCTGTTCGTATTCGACGACATCGTAAAACTCGCGCCGGAAGCGCGTGCCAAACTGTTCGACGAAGTACCCTCCGAAGTCACGATCATGGCGCTCAAGGATGCCCAGCCTGAGGTCGTTGAGGCCGCATTGGGCGGTGTCTCTTCGAGAGCCAGGAGAATGATCGAGCAGGAGCTGACGGGCGGCGCGCCCGCTACCAAGAAGGACGTGCAAAAGGCGCAGCGCTGGATTGCGGATCTCGTCCTCGACATGGCCGATCGCGGTCTGATTGAGATAGGCGGATCGCATGACGAATAAGCCCGCTTTGCGGACCACAGAGACCCTGTCGGCCTTCCCGCGCGAAGAGATGGAGTAACGGCATGTCACAAACGCCTGGAGGCGGTCGCGACGCGGTCGAAAAGCTGTTTCGCCATCCTGAACTCTCGATGGATCGGCTGCCGGTGCTCAAGGATGCCTTCACCACCCTCGCGACCGATTGCGGGGAAGGCATTCGAGCGATTTGCCCGCATCCTATGACATTCGCGCTCGAAGAGGCCGGGCTCTGCAACGCTTCAGAGGTCCTGGACAGGTATCGGGATGGCATCGCTTATATCTTCCATGCAAATGGATGGGGAACACAGGTCGTCGTCGGGCTTGAGCGGGCGACGGTCTTCCTGCTTGTCGAGAGTGTATTTGGGGGTGATGGGTCAGAGGAGCCGGAAGTCGACGATCGGCTGTTCACTAAGCTGGAGCTTCGGCTCGGGCAGAAAGTCGCCGAACTTGCCGCCGCCTCTTTGAATAAGTTTCTCAGCGGCATTTCGGCCATCGATCTCGTTTTCGATCGTGTCGAGCCTGCGATATCGTCCGTTATGCTGGGCCCAGCTGAAACGGGGGTGGCCCGGGCGCAGATCGACATCCAGCTTCTCGATCGCCGCGGCAACATGTTCATCATGATTCCGCGCTCGGGCATCTATCCGTTGCGGTCCAAGCTTGAACGCCGGGGCGGACACACGTCGGCATTGGTCGACGAGGATTGGACCAATCGGCTGAAGGACGGGCTGGAGAGTACGACGGTGTCGCTTCGAGCTGTCGTTCAGGCGCATAGCTCGACGTTGCGGGAGGTGGCAGCCCTCAGGGTCGGCTCGGTGATCGAATTGCCGCTGGAAGCTCAATACAACGTTGTTGCCACCTGCAACGGCTCGCAGGTATTTACCGCGCGCCTTGTCCAATCTAAGGGTCACTATGCACTGGCAATCAACACGTTCGCAAACGGCTCGTCGGATTGAGGCCGCCCCGCCCGATCATCTGAGAAGTCGCTGCATTCGAACGATCGACCTGAAATAGTCGGAGCCCATGTGCTCGTAGGTCAGGTGATCATCTGCCCGGAAGCTGGCTGGAAGAAAAGCGATGCCAGACTCGCATTCGCACTCGGTTTGCCGGATGACGACAGCCGGCAGATCCGTGCCATCAATGAGGGTCAGATCAACGCAGTCATTCACGGATGGCACCAGTCCGCTGCGAAGCTGAATGGCGGCGCCGCCGTCAGAAATGTTGCGTAGGACCACACCGAATTGAACTCCGCGGACCCGAAGGGCGGCCAGAGCGCCGAGCGCTAATCGCGGGTGGACGCGCCGGTCACAAGATCCGCGTGGCGCCAACAGCCTGCTCAATATCGCCGCAACGCTCGTGCCGGGCTCGTTTGACACACTCATTCTGCTTGGCTCCGCCAGTTTTTCTGAGCCCTTCGTGGGCCCAGACGTTTAACCTCTTATAACAGCCACCGATTTCCGACCCGTTAGCCAGACCGCCGAAAAGGCGACCCAAACCTATAGAGGTTATAGAAGCCGGGTGCTCTGGAACATGCTCAGCGAAAGCCTGCACCGCGAAGCCGCGGGGGCTTTGCACGCTCAGCTTTCGGGTCCGGGGGTTGGGTCAGCAGTTCCGGAAATCTATTTTTCGCTTTTGTCGATGTCGGTCGCCGCGCCCGCCGAAGCCCAGTCCACCAGCCGCTGCGCGGTTTTGGCGAAGGCGCTGTCGAAGGCCGCAACGGCGCCAGTCGAGTCGGACGCCTGCAGCGGCACAGTTTCATGGATCACTGTGGTCGTTACAGCGTTATCCTTAGCGGCAATCAACTTTGCAGAGATCTCGATGTCCGCGATCGGTTCCCGCGACACGGTAATGCCGTAGTTGCGGATCTCGAAGCGCAGCGTGAGGTCTGGCTCGATGGCATCGAGCGGCCGGCTGACCGAGCGGAAGCAGCCGGTGTTTTCGAAACTCTCGATGACTCTCGCCTGCATCAGCGCTGGAACGTTATCGACCCACTGCGCATTGGCGAAGGAAGCAGCGCCGGGGTCCTCGCCAACGACCAGGATTTTATCTGAATTGAGTGCCAGCGGTGCTGTCGGTTCCGGGATCAGCAGGTTTCCAAGCTTCGGGCTTTCACATCGCTTCAAGTCCCTGGCCGCTGTGAGATCGTAGAATGTCGGCTTTTCCTTGGCAGCCCCCGCCCCTGTCATCCGTTCGATGCCGGCGATAATGCCATCGACGCGATCGGAATTGCGCGCAAGCGCCTTCGAGAATGTGCTGATGGAGTCGATTGCATCATGCAGCGGAGTTGCGTTGTCGTTGAGGATCGTATCCAGGCGCCCGAGCGTATTGCGCGCCGATTGCGTCAGGCTGTCGCCCGCACCAGGCGGGGCGACGAGCAGCGGCGGTTTTCCGCCTGACGAAACGAGCGCGGGAGCTTCCGGGCTGCCGCCCTTGAACAGGATGACAGGCGCGCCGGTCAAGCCCTGGAAATCCATGGAGACCGACGTGTCCGCCCGCATCGGGATCGATTGATCGACTTCCACGTCGACGACGACCTGGCGCGGGTCCTCGGGATCAATGCCTAGTCGTGTGACCTCGCCCACGCGGATGCCGTTGAACAGGACATGCGAACCAGCGAGGAGGTCGGATACCGAGCCGGTGAACTTGACCTGATAGACGTCGCGCCGCCCGAATCCGCCGGTATTGTTCAACCAGTAGACGAAGGCGAATCCCGCGAGGATGACGGCGAGGGTGAACATTCCGACGAGCGCGTAGCGTGCCTTCGTTTCCATTTTGCGAACTCAGCTTGTCCTGTTGGCGATCCGGCTCTGCACGATCGTTGCGCGCCGGCCGCGGAAATAGGCTTGGACCCAGGGATGGGGGGACGCGAGGATCGTCGAAATTCCGCCGACTGCGACGACACGCCCGTCGGCCAGGACCCCGATACGATCGCACACTGTGTAGAGACTATCCAGATCGTGCGTAATCATGAAGACCGTCAGGCCGAGTGTCTTCTGAAGCGTGCGGATCAACTCGTCGAAATCGCCGGCCGCGATAGGATCGAGGCCGGACGTTGGCTCGTCGAGGAAAACCAGTTCCGGATCGAGTGCGAGCGCACGCGCCAGGGCGACGCGCTTCGTCATGCCCCCGGAGAGCTCGGCTGGAAACTTGTTATGATCGACGGCGCGAATCCCGACCATCTCCAGCTTGGCTGCCGCCATCTCGTCCATTAGCCGCGGTGAAATATGCAGATATTCGCGCATTGGAAACTGAACGTTCTGCAGGGCGGTAAGGGACGAAAAAAGCGCGCCTTGCTGGAACAAGATTCCCCATCTGCGTTCGATGGCGCGCCGCTCGCTGCCGCTCGCGGTGTCGAGTCGGGTTCCCAGAACCTCGATCGAGCCGCCACGGACCGCAAGCAGGCCGATGATCGTGCGCAACAGAACCGACTTGCCGCTTCCCGACCCGCCGACAAACCCGAAGATTTCACCGCCCATCACGTCGACCGAGACGTGGTCGAGCACGACGCGATCGCCAAAACCGACCACTAGGTCGCGCACATGAATGATCGGCTCTGACATATCAGCTCACATGTCGATCGAAGCGAAGAAAATGGCAAACAGCCCGTCAAGGACGATAACGAGAAAGATCGATTTCACCACGGCGTTGGTGGTCTGCCGCCCGAGCGATTCGGCGCTGCCCTTGACCTGGAAGCCTTGAGCGCATGCGACGATCCCGATCACAAGGGCCATGAACGGCGCCTTGATCATGCCGACCTGGAAATGCGTGACCGAGATCGCTTCTTTCAGTCGGGCGATATAGATATCCGGACTCATGCCGCCATAGAGGTTGGCGACGAGGCCGCCCCCGTAGAGCGCTGCCATCGATCCGATAAAGGTGAGGATCGGCAGCGCGATCACCAGTGCCAGGACCCTCGGCAGGACGAGGACGTCGATTGGATCGAGCCCCATCGTGCGCAGCGCGTCGATCTCCTCGCGCATTTTCATCGAGCCGAGTTCCGCGGTGTAGGAACTCCCCGAGCGCCCGGCGACCATGATCGCGACAAGTAGGACGCCGATCTCGCGGAGGATCAGGATTCCGACCATGTCGACGACGTAAGCGTCGGCGCCGAACTTACGGAAATGGAAGAAGCCTTGTTGCGCGATGATGCAGCCGATGAGAAAGGTGATGAGGACGATGATGGGAACCGCCTGCCAGCCGACACGGTCGATGTGATAGGTCGTCGAGGTCAATCGGAACGCACGCGGATTCGCCATCACCCGGACAACTGACCGGCAGAGCAGGCCAAGCATCTCGGCGAGGGCGAAGAGATCGTGGCCGAACCCGATCGTGGCGCGGCCCAGGAACTCGAATGCCGATCGGAGACTACCTGCCTTCTGCTCCCGCGCCGCTGCACCAGGCGGCGTCTCCTGAACTTCGGAAAAGAGTTCCTCGAACCGACCCTGCAATGCAGTTATGCCTGTCGCTTCATTGCGCGCGCTGCGCGCCTGCTGCAGACGCTTCAAGAGGCATGCGCCGTACGTATCGAATTGAGTGACCCCGGCCATGTCGATCAGCAGGCTCGGCTCTCCGGCGGTCTTGCTTGCCGCCGCATCGATGAGCGGTTCAAGCAGGTTCGCATTGGCCGCCGTCCATGACCCGGCTGCCATCAGCCGCTTCGTATCCCCATCGCCGCCGGAGGTTATGGACGGTGTAATACTCACACTCTGAAGCCTATCTGAACAGCGTGCCTTCGCTCATTCGCCGGAACCATCGCAGCGAATGCCTGCGAAGCTTCGGGCCTACGGCAATTGACGGCGACCATGGAGGTCCTGCAACGAACTATTTCCGGGAAAGACTGACGCTCACGCCCGCCAGCTCGGTGCCTTGCGTGGAGATTGAAACGGTTTGGCGCGAGCGGCTGAATTCGACGCTCATGCTGCCAGACACGGCACCGCTGATGCCAAGCGAAATGTGGCCGTCGCTGACCCGGCCCGTCGCAGTGCCTTCTGCGTTGAAGGTGCGCTCTTCCCAATGGCCGCTCAGATTGTTTCCGCTGGCGCTGAGTTTACTGCGGATCTCGATTTTGTTCTCTCCGCCCGAGCATCGCACGACCATGCCCAGTTGCGTCCCCCCGCCTGTGTAGTAGGCGTCGCAGCGCAGTTTTTCCGATTTCCCGCTGGCGAGCCGGTATGTGCCCGACCCTCCCCAGGATCCAAGCAACTTTTCGAATTGTCCAGCCGCGCTTGCCGTGGCGGCAAATTGCGGAATCGCCGCAAATGCGAGAACCGCACACGCGGTGACAGATCGGAGTGAGGCAATGAACTTGGAACGCTTTGACATTGGTCGGTCCTGAGAGGAGAAGAGTGCACAGGCGAGATGTTAACTAGTGTGATGATCGCGGAATTCGCTTCCTCCTGCCGCTCGCGCCGGAGTGAACTTCGCGATCTGAGCCACACGACGAAATGATTCTAGTGTGATGATTCCGAAGCTCTCTCGCACGTTCGCCGCTGGTGGTTGCGAACTTTGGTACTCTACACTGACGATCAACGATGGCCTCCGTCAAGCCCCGGAGCAGTAGGCGCCAGTGTTCCGGTTCTGACATTTGCTACCCTGTCCGGCTAGGTTCCGAGCAAATGACAGAACCATGAGGAACATTAGGGAAGCTCTGCACAAGCTCCGAACCATGGCACATGAGGGACATTCGGCCCCAGGGTCATTGACGTATATCATTCTGCCGGCAAGCTGCATCTGCGTAACTTTATCATAATGTTGGCCCGTCGGCGGTGGGGCCAAGGTTCGACCAGAGGTCGCCCTACAACTCATCCAAGGGATTGCATTCTCCCTATGATCCCCGCGGAACGACTACGCATGGCGCTGATCCTGATCGCCCTGGTGTCGCTTGGCGTCGGCCTCGCTGCATGGATGGGCGGCTATGCGGACGCAGCCCAATGGATCTGGGCATTCGGCACCGCGCCCGTTGCCGTGGGCCTGCTGATTTCCATGATCCAGGAATTCATGGCAGGCAGGGTCGGCGTCGATGCCATTGCGTTCGTGTCGATGTCTGCTGCACTCCTGCTTGGGGAGATGCTCGCTGGCGTTGTCGTTGCAGTAATGTATGCCGGCGGGAATGTACTTGAGGATTTTGCCGTCGCACGCGCCCAACGCGACCTGAAGTCATTGGTAGACCGCGCGCCCAGGGTTGCGCATCGACGGATTGGGTCGGTCATCTCCGACATTCCCGTCGAGGAGGTCAGGGCCGACGACCTCATCATGGTCCGGGCTGGGGAAATCATACCTGTCGATGGAGTCGTTATCAGCGAAGTGGCCGTTATCGACGAGTCCGCCCTTACCGGCGAACCAATTCCCGTCACCCGCCGAAAGGGGGAAAACGCGCAGAGCGGGACGCTCAATGCCAGCGAGACATTTGAAATGCGTGCGACCTCCACGTCGGGCGAAAGCACCTACGCCGGGATTGTACGTATGGTAACGGCGGCACAAACCGCGAAGTCTCCCTTCATACGCCTAGCCGATCAATACGCTCTTTTTCTCCTTCCCCTCACGCTCGCTGTTGCCGGCGGGGCGTGGTTTTTGTCAGGCGACCCGGTGCGCGGGCTGGCGGTCCTCGTTGCGGCAACTCCATGCCCGTTGATCATCGCTGCCCCCGTTGCATTCATCGCCGGATTGTCACAGGCCGCCCGGAAGGGTATCCTGATCAAGGGCGGTGGACCGCTGGAGGCTCTCGCGCGAACGCACACGGTCATGTTCGACAAGACCGGCACACTCACGGTCGGCGGGGCCCGCCTCATCGCGATCGAAGCAGCGCCGGGGCAAAGCCCGGATGATGTTCTGCGTTTGGCGGCTTCTTTGGAGCAGGCTTCTCAGCATGTCGTCGCAGGTGCCATCGTCGAGGCAGCGCGCAAGAAACACCTCGAACTGGGACATCCACAACAGATCGCTGAAAGCGTGGGTTCCGGCTTGAGGGGACTTGTCGCGGGGCAAGCGGTCTCGGTCGGCTCCCACCAGTTCGTCTACGGCGGCCGAAAGCCGGAAGACTGGGCGCAGCGCGTTCTGCGGCGCGCATCGTGGCGCTCGGCGCTCAGTGTCTTCGTTGCGGTTGACGGGCAGACGATTGGCGCACTCCTGATGGGAGACGAACTGAGGCGTGACACGCCGCATGCCATTCAGGTGCTGCGCAACAGCGGGGTAAAGCGAATTGTCATGGTGACGGGAGACCGTACGGATGCCGCAGAGATCATCGGTTCGGCTTTGGATCTTGATGCCGTTCTAGCCGACCGCGTGCCGGCTGACAAAGTCGATGCCGTAGCAACAGAGCAGCGTCTCCATCCGACGCTGATGGTTGGGGACGGTATCAACGATGCGCCAGCGTTGGCCGCCGCTGACGTCGGCGTCGCGATGGGTGTCAGGGGGGCGAGCGCCTCCTCGGAAGCCGCCGACGTCGTCATTCTCGTGGACCGCCTGGACCGCGTGTCCGAGGCTGTGGTCATTGCCAGGCATGCACGCGGCATCGCTGTCCAGAGTATCGTCATCGGCCTTGGTCTCTCGGGCATCGCAATGGGATTTGCCGCGGCCGGATACCTCAGTCCCGTCGCCGGTGCCATCGCACAGGAAGCCATTGATGTTGCTGTCATCCTCAACGCGCTGCGCGCAAATGTTCCCCCCTGGTCCTTCGCTCGCACCCCGATGCCCGCAGCGGCAGCAACGGCCCTGCGCGTCGAGCACGAGCAGATAGAAGCCGCTCTCGACCGGCTGCGTGAAATAGCCGATGGCCTCGATGATGCGGAATATGAGTCGGCGGTAGCTCTGATCACCGAGGCCAACAGGATCGTGGAGCAGCAAGTTCTGAAGCACGAGCGGGCGGACGAGAATAGTGTCTATCCGGGTCTGAGCAGGTATCTGCCTGATGGTCACGGCCTGAACGCCATGAGTCGCGCACACCGGGAAATTCAGCACCTCGGCCGCCTGCTTGACAGACTGGCGACCGACCTCGACCCTGACGACGCCGATCGCTACCTGACCAGGGATGCGCAGCGCGTCATCGAGTCAATCGAGTCGCTGGTGCGAATCCATAATGCCCAGGAAGAAGATATCTATGAGCACGCTACCGATGCTCGACGGGTGGAATGGTCGCAGTCGGGCAAATAACCAAGCGGGCCTGCAACTGTCCACTGGCCGAATCAGCGGCTCGAATGCGAGCGGCGTAAGCTAACCTGGGCGTTCTCCCCGATGCAAATTCGGCCAGTCTGCGAACGCAAACCAGTAGAGGAAAATGACGTTGACGATGGGTATGAATACGAACAAGGCAAGAATTCCCGGATAGCCAGCCTTGTCGCAAATGCGCCAGAACGGCCACACAATCATCGCCGCGATGATCAACATCCCGATGGGGCCCAGGTGAAAACCATACGAATAGTCCCACTCGCTCATCATTGCTTCACCTCTTCATCAAGGCGCCGAGCCCCGCCACGACTAGAAACGCCGGCACGAGCAGCAGGAACATGATGCCTGCCGTGATCGCGATGCCCACGAAAGCGAACGCGATCAGGGCGAGTGCCAGCCAGGCAATAAGCAGCATTGCTCCCATGAGCAGCCAAGCACGCCAGCCAGTGTAGACGGTTCGCCTTCCATTCCTGACGATGACCAGCATTCAGATTTCCTTTACGCTGATTTCTCAGGCGATACCGCAGATTGTCATTTGGATCTGGCTCCGGAAACGGGTGATGTCGTGTGCCTCTACCACGGCGATTGAAGTCACTCGCCATCAAGCTGCCCGACCGTCGATGAAGGCAGGTCCAGCAAAGTTGCTTTCGGCCGATCTAGCGACGTGATAGTGTTTGATGGCGCCGGATCGTTAATTCCAAGCGCTGCCGCCAGCCGGCGGAGAATTGAACTTGCTCTGAGCATTTCTGACGACCGGGAGACGTATTGTGCTGGAGGCCGGCGATTCTACAACCGCGCGGGGGGCCGTACTTCTGGCGAGCCTACCCGATGAACTTGCCGAGACCATTCTTCAGCGCGCCACGACCAGGTCGTACAACCGCGGCGAAACCATTTTTTTGCAGGGCGATCCCGCCGATTTCATCTTCGTGGTGCTGGACGGCTGGATGAAGCTGTTTCGCATTACGCCGACCGGCTCGGAAGCAGTCGTCGGCGTTTTCACCAAGGGCCGCAGCTTCGGCGAGGCCGTCGCATTTGCCGGCGGCACCTATCCAGTCTCCGCCGAGGCGGTAACGGAGGGCCGGCTGTTGCTCGTGCGCGCGGGCATTCTTTCTACGATGATGAAGGACCGCCCCGAAATCGCGACTGCAATCCTCTCCTCCGCGTTCCGCCACCTGCAGGGGCTGGTGTCGCAGCTCGAACAGCTAAAGGCCCACACCGGTGCGCAGCGCGTCGCCGAATTCCTGCTTGAGTTATGTAGTTGCGAAACGGGATCGTGTACGATCACCCTTCCCTACGACAAGACACTGATCGCCGGTCGCCTCGGCATGCAGCCGCAGAGCCTGTCGCGCGCCTTCAACCGGCTTGAACCGCACGGCGTGAGGATCGCGCACAACCAAGCCTCCATCGCCGACGTCGATAAATTGCGCGAATATATGCTCGAGGACCGCAGCGCACCCTGGAGGAAGGCTGAGTGACGCAGCAGGCCCTATTGGCAGCCGTGCTTTCGGCCATCGACCGCGCGAACGCGGCGGACCCGACCCTTGAACAGGTCGACGCGAACTGCGAACCAGCAGCGCTTTTATACGGGCAGCGCATGTCCCAGGTGCTTGATGAATTCGCCCCCGAGGCGGGCGAACTCCTTCGGATCGCGGTTCGCGGCCAGCACATCGAGCGCTGGAAGCGCCCCCGCAAGGATTACCCCGAGGGCCGCGCCGGTTATCTCACCTGGCGCCGGGATGCCGCTCGCTATCATGCGGAACGCGTTTGCGAATTGATGGCGGCCGAAGGCTACGATGCGGCCTCGATGCAACGCGTCGCCTCGCTCATCCGCAAGGAAGCGATCAAGCGCGACGCAGATGCGCAGACCCTCGAAGACGTCGCCTGTCTCGTCTTCATGCGCGCGTACTTCTCACCGTTTGCCGATAAGCGAACGCCCGAGGAGCTTTACCGCAT
This sequence comes from Alphaproteobacteria bacterium BRH_c36, assembly GCA_001516065.1. GTDB lineage: Bacteria > Pseudomonadota > Alphaproteobacteria > Rhizobiales > Hyphomicrobiaceae > Filomicrobium. The sequence continues at coordinate 24,016 of LOEV01000123.1, read as the reverse complement.
CGTCGAGAAGACTGCCCGCAAGATGTCGCCCGAGGGCCGGCGCGCGGCATTGCTCTTGCCGCTCCCCGCTGAACTCGTGCCGGCGATCGAAGCCGCTGAATAACCGCGCAGATATCAACGGTCGTCTTGCAGGCCTTCGTGGATTCGCCGTGCGAGCCACAGCCCGGGCAGGATGCCGATCACCGCGCCGATTGCACCTGCGGCGAGCAGGCCGCCGATCCCGTAGCCCGCCATCGCCGGTATGGCGAGTGCGATGAAGACGGCATTGATGGCGCAGGCCGGCCCCATCAGCGCGTAGCAGAACGCGGGGATCCACAGCGGCATTTTCGTCTTGTCCGGTACGTTGGCCATCTTCGCCATAGGCTATCCTTTCCCCGCGCCAACAAACAGCGTGAAGCACGTGATGAGAAAGATGCCGGTCGCAAGGTCGAAGCCCCTCGTCCAGAAACGGCTTGCGCGCAGCCCCAGATAGCGGCCGAGAATGAGTCGTGCCTTGAGGCCGGCAAGAACAAGGATGCCGAATGCCAGCCAGTTTGGATCGAACCCCTTGTCCTTGAACGCGGCCAGCAGAGTTGTGCCGGCGCTGAGGCCGGCGAGGGCGGCCCATGCCGTGACCAGATCGCGTGATCGCCAGATGGTTGTCAGCATCGGTTCATCCCAGCACGTAGATGATGGGGAACAACAGCACCCACACGAGATCGACCATGTGCCAGAAGGCTGCCACGGTCTCCATGTTGCGCCGGCTGTCCTGGAAGCTCACGAGCGTGAGCAGGACGATCCCGGCGATGACGTGGGCGGCGTGAAACCCGGTGATCAGGTAGTAGAACGTGAAGAACGGGCTCGTGTCGATGCCGATGCCGAGCGAAGCCTTGCTCCAGTATTCGAAGCCCTTCACGGTCAGGAACACAAGTCCCAATAGGCACGCGGCGTAGAGCCAGGAGTGAGCTTCGCGCCGCGCCTCGTTGTCTCGCGCACGCACGGCGAGCGCCGCGCATAGTCCGCTCGTGACCAGGACGATGGTGTTAGCTGCCCCGGCCGTCCGATCGAGCAGTGCCTGATCGGCGGCAAAGCCGGCGGGATCGGTGACACGGACACCCAGAAACGCGATCAGCGCCGCACCGAAGACAAGGAACTCGCTGACGATCAACACCCACATCATCAGGTCGCCGGGCAATTCGCCAAGAACGCCCCAATCCTCGTCGCCCAGATCGTCCGCGTCCCGATCCTTGCCGCCGCCGTCCATCAGCTGGGTATCCGCTTTATCGTCATTGGCCGACGAGGTGGGAATAGATCTGCGGCAGGGCGGCGGTCAGTTTTTCCGGATCCGGGATGACGACGAAACCGCCGCTGCCGAAGATGCGGCTGAAGCTCGCCTGCGATTTGGCGTCAATGGTAATGCCGAACACCGATTGGCCGCGTCGCCGGGCTTCACGCACCGCCATGTGCGTGTCCTCGATACCGTGCCGGCCTTCGTAGTGGTCGAGATCGTTGGGCTTTCCGTCCGTCAGGACGAGTAGCAGCCGACGCTGGTTGGGTCGTTGGGCAAGGCCGTGCGAGACATGCCGGATGGCGGCGCCGAGGCGGGTGTAGTGGCCTGGCCTGAGGCTGGCGATGCGCGCTTGTGCGCGAGGCGACATGGGTTCCTCGAAGCTCTTGCAGGAATGAAGAAAGACGCGATCGCGGCGCAGGGACGAAAACGCATCGATGGATGTTGCATCGCCGCAGGCATCCAGTCCCCAGGCGAGTGCGATCAAGGCTTCCCGGGCGATGTCGATAACCTGACGGCCGGCAACGATGCTTTCGGTCGATCGCGAGGCATCGAGCAGGATCGAGATGGCAAGATCGCGCTCCTGGCTGCGGCTGGCGCGATAAACCCGGTCCGAGTGTTCGCCACGCGCTGCAAGTTCGACCCGCGCTTGGACCGCCGCCTCGATATCGATCTCCTCGCCGTCTATCTGCCGGTTGAGATGCACCCGCTTGGGCCGCAGCGCTTCGAACTGGCGCCGCACCTGCCGGATGCGCCGCTGCGTCTTGGGGCAATCGAGAAATTCCGGAGGGGTTTCAGAAGGCTGTACGGGTCCTGCGAGAACCCGGCAATAGTCGGGAAGGTAGTCCTTCTTGCGGTGGTCCCACTCCCGATAAACGTGCTCGCCCGCCAGTCTTTCGAACTCGGCTTCCTCTGGTGAAAGGTCGAGGTGCAGGCGAAGCCGTGCACGCGCGCGCTGAGGCACCTGGGTGAGGGAGATTTCGTCCTGGTCGTCGGCTGCCTTTTTCGCGGTCTCCTCGTCGTCGTCCTCGATGCGCCGGTTGATGTTCAGGAACTCCGCCCACGAGAAAATTGCTTCGAACTTGTGCAGGACGAGGCTGTCCTTGCGCGCAGCCTGATCGGCGCTCTTCCGTTTGGCGTTGAACAGTCGCTCGTCCTGATCCTGCGGTGACTGGCCCTGTTCTGGCGTCTCGTCGTCGCGGGTGATCTTCTGGCGGCGGGCTGGCTCTCGCAGATCGGGCCAGACTGGAACAGGCATGAAAGTTCGGTAGCCGCGCGGGGCAGCAAGGGTGGAGAGGTCTTCGGCACCGACGCGAACGGCCCTCGCAATCCATTGCGCCAGGGGGTCGGCCGGCGGCGGATCGCCGAGAAGATGCAGGACCGCAGCTTCGATCGCGGCTTCGGCGGCCGGCAGCGAACGCGGCCGGCGCAATGAACGTGCGGCGACACAGAGGTTGGCGTAGAGGCGTCTCAGACCCGGGCACTCGCACAGCACCGCCTCGGTCATTGCATGCGCCGCCTGCAAGGCGCGGACGTCGGCGCGCAATGGATCTTCGTCATTCGGCGGCGGCTCGGAAAACACGCTTGCCGCCGTCAACCACAGATAGAGACCCGTGTTGGCTTGCGCGTGCGGGAACACTGCAAGGTTTGCGGGCAGGCGCAGGGATTCGCCATCGAAACTGGCTCGCGCAAGTCTTTCCGCGCTTTGCCCCAGCGAACGCCGCCTCGACAGCCGGTGTGGCGATTCCTGGAGCGGCGCGGGTTTGATTTCGACATCGCGTTCGCCACCGAGGCCACGGAAAAGGATCACGAGGCGGCCGTGCATCTCCTCGAGCGAGACCGACGCGTCATCGAATTCAGGTTGGGCGTCGAGCCCGCTGGCGAGCGCGTGCCAGATCTTGCCGATGGTCTCTTCCGGCTCCCAGAATTCGAAATCAAGTTTGTCTCGCGGCGTGGCCATGTCAGGTTTCACCCATAGACCGCCGCGACGAGGTCGAGGAGGCCCTGCTTGACGTCGGTTTCATCGCTGAGCGGTTCGATGAGGGCGGCCTTGACGGCGCGCTCGATCGGCATGCCGGCCTTGATGAGGGTGGCGCAATAGACCAGGAGCCGTGTCGAAACGCCTTCCTCGATATCCTGGCCCTTGAGCCTGCGCAATTTGCCGGCGAGCCGGACCAGCGGGGCGGCCTGGTCTTTGGCAAGGCCGCTCTCGCTGCAGACGATCTCGATCTCCCGTGCAGCCGGCGGGAAGTCGAACTCGATCGCCAGGAAGCGCTGACGCGTCGATGGTTTCAGCGCTTTCAGGATGTTCTGGTAGCCCGGATTATAGGAGGCGACAAGCATGAACTCGGACCCGGCCTGCAATGTTTCTCCGGTGCGTTCGATGGGAAGCATGCGTCGATCGTCGGTCAGCGGATGTAGCACCACCGTGACGTCCTTGCGTGCTTCCACGACCTCGTCGAGATAGCAGATGGCGCCTTCGCGGACCGCCCGCGTCAATGGTCCGTCGATCCACTCTGTCTCGCCGCCTTTCAGAAGATAACGCCCGATCAGGTCGGCCGCCGACAGGTCGTCGTGACAGGCGACCGTATAGAGCGGCCGGCCAAGACGCGCTGCCATATGCGCGACGAAGCGGGTCTTGCCGCAGCCGGTCGGACCCTTGAGAAGCAGCGGCATGCGATTGCCATATGCGGCCATGAAGACATCGCACTCATCCGAGTGGGGGAGGTAGAAGGGGACCTCGGCCCCCCTCGTCGCTTGCATTGCTGCCTGCATGATCTCACTCCGCTGCTGTTTGGACAACCGGGCCTGGCGCGATCACCTCGCGGCGCGGCACCAGGACGGCGTAGATGAACAGGATCACACCCAGCACCACGGCAAGGCCCGCCCCAAAGCGCATATAGTAGAACAGCGCCAGCTGATCCTGGACGTCCATGTAGTACTGGCCCATGACGCGCTGCAGGTGCGTTTGGATCGTACCCGCAAACGTGAGGACGAAGGTCATGAACGCCATGCCGCCCGACATCAGCCAGAAGCTCGTCATGTTGAGCACCTGATTATACGGGTCCCGGTTCCACAAGATCGGGAAAGCATAGGTGAAGATCGCGAGATTTAAGGAAACATAGGCCCCGAAGAACGCGAGGTGTCCGTGTGCCGCCGTGATCTGCGTGCCGTGTGTGAAGTAGTTGACGCCGTGCAGCGTGTGCATGAAACCCCACACGCCCGCTCCAAAGAAGGCGAGCACGACGGTGCCGAGCGACCACAACAGCGCCGCCTTGTTGGGGTGGTCGCGCCGGCCCTTCCACACCATGACGAAGGCGAAGATCATCATCAGGAAGAACGGGATCACTTCGAAGCTGGAGAAGATCGAGCCGATCCACTGCCAGTAGCCCGGCGCGCCGATCCAGTAGAAGTGGTGGCCCGTGCCGAGGATTCCGGTGAAGAGCGCGGTGCCGACAATGACGTAGAGCCACTTCTCGACGATCTCGCGGTCGACACCCGTCAGCTTGAGCATGAGATAGGCGAGGATTGAGGCCATCACCAGTTCCCACACTCCCTCGACCCACAAGTGCACGATGTACCACCAGTACATCTTGTCGAGCGACAGGTTCGACGGATTGTAGAAGGCAAACAGGAACAGGAGCGCGATGCCCCACATGCCGATGAGCAGGACGTTTGTGATCGCCGTCTTGCGCCCGGCAAGTACCGTCATGGTGATGTTGTAGAGAAAGATCAATGCGGCAGCCACGATACCGAGCTTGACCCAAAGCGGCTGCTCGATGAATTCACGCCCGCCCTTGCCGAGAAAGAAGTTGCCGTTGAAAAGGTCGAACGTATACGTGACGACGACGCCGGCCGTTCCCAGTATGAGAATGCCGAGCTGGATGTAGGCCAGTTTTTCCGAATGGATCTCCCGCTCCGCTTCCTCGGGAATGAGGAAATAGGCCGCACCGAAGAACCCGGTCAGCAGCCAGACGATCAACGAGTTCGTATGCAGCATGCGCGCGACGTTGAAGGGGAGGAATTCGGAAAGCGTATTGGGCGCGACATAGATCCAGCCGAGCAGCAGACCGACCGTGACCTGGACGAGGAACAACGCCATGGCCGTCAGGAAGTAGGCCTGGGCTATTCTCTGGGTTTTATATTTCATGGGGGCTTTCTCCACGCGTGTTTCGGATCAACCGGCGTCGTTCGGCGGCCAATTCTGGGTGTCCGTTTTGTCGGCCCAGATCAGGAAGTTGGAGAGGTCGCGGATTTCCTCGTCGGTGAGGTTGAACTGCGGCATCTGCCGGCGGCCTTCGACCCCCGTCGGCTGCGCTTCCATCCAGCCCTTCAGCGTCTGGAAGGCATCCTCGGGATTGTCGATGACGCCCCACCGGGTCATCACGTTGCCGACCTCGGGCGCGAAATAGGCCCCTTCGCCGTGCAGCGAATGGCAATTGATGCACGCGTGTCGTTCCCACACGTGCTTGCCCTTCGCGACGGAGCTCGTCAGCGGCTGACCGGCCGTTGATTTCGTGACGATGTAGTAATGGCTGTGGGCCGTGAGGCCAACAAAGATGATGATGAAGAACAACGATCCCCCGTAGAATATATTGCGGGCCATCGTCTTGGTCATGACTTCGCGCATTTTTTTGTGCCTCCTCGAAACAGGCGGTTGGTGAGCGCATTGTGGCTCGCTGCACCGCCTTGGCGCTTAACGAAAGGCAAGAGAGCTAATGTTTTCGTGCCACGACGATCGACTGAACGTGTTTGTCGCAATGGCGGTAATCCTCACTCCGACTTTTGAAGCCGCGGTGACATCACGATTGGAGCGTACACGGCGATGAAAATAACGAACGCCGCAACCCAAAGGCCGCCAGCCAGGAACATCATAGTGAAGTAGTGCTGCGGGGCAAGAACGACGCCCGCCGACCGCACGAGCGCGGCCAGTGCCACAAGCGCATAGGCACCGGCTATCGCCTTTGGAACGGTCAGCGGCCGGCCGGTGTGGCCGAGCGTCGCCCGGCTCATCACGGCTATCGTCATGCCGCCAATGGCGCCGATGGCTACGACGTGCAAGGCCGCTGCTTCGCTAAATCCCAGGCCGAACCAATGCAGCGCGAGCAATCCATAGCCAGCAGCAAGCATTGCGAACCCGAGGTGCAAACTCCACAGGATCGGCTGATCGAGCACGGCGAGGGTGCGCCAACCGGAAAGCCTTAAGCCGTTGCTGACAGCTGCAATCGCGGCAACGACCGCCAGTATCGTGTCGCCCGGGTCGATCGCTGCTAGCGGTGCCAACAGGATCGCGCTGGAAATGCCGATTCCGTCGAGCCAGCCGCGCGAACTCGGGAGTCCCGTTTCGATTCCAGCGCGCACCATCGCGTTCCGGGTGAAGCCAGGCGTGACGCGCCCGCCCAGGACGGCGATCATTGCAGCGAGGGTCAGAAGACCCATTCGAAGCCCCCCCGTGGACGTCTCCGAAGCGGCCCCCATCCATTCGAGGTGCACCGCCGCGTTCCCTGCCGTCATCATGGCCAGCAGTATCAGGAACAGCATGTTTTGGGGTTTCGGCCGCTTCAGCAGATTGACCAGGATGTTTGCGCCGAGCACCGGAATGAACGCGATGTCCACAATCATGACCAGAGCTGCGGGCAGCTCGGTGGAAAACAGCACCGCGAGGCGGCCTGTCAGCCAAAGCGCAGCAAGGCTGGTAATGAAGGTTGCAGGGCTGGCCTTGACCCCCGTCCAATTCGGCACGGCCGTCAGCAGGAATCCGGCTAGTACCGCGCCGCCGTATCCGAAGATCATCTCGTGGGCGTGCCACTGCTGCGGCGGTTGTGAGAAGGGAACGTAGGTCGCCACCGCGCCCGCCGCGTGGATACCGAGCCAGCCGAGCCAGATCAGCATCGCCACAATGGCATACACCGGTCCAGCGAAGAAGAAGAAACGGAAGCCTTCGCTCAATAAAATCGGTGCGCGCGACGATTCGATTACACGTGTCATGATGTTGCAGTCCTCGAACCGATCAGCGACAGGTCGCCGAAACGCCGCACGCGGCCCCTGCCATCCGCGCCAATCACCGCGATGTCGCCGATCGTCGAGGTGAGATCCGCGACCGCCTCATGCGGCAACACCGCGAATGCCGTCGATAGCGCATCGGCCGTTTCCGCTGTCGGCGCGAACACCGAGATGCTTTCCCAGTGGCGCGGGCTGGCTCCGGTTCTCGGGTCGATAAGGTGGTGGCGCCAGGAACTTTGGTCGAAGACCAGGGTCTTCGGTTCGCTTGTGGCGATCGCGACTTCAGCGACCGAAACGGCAGCCTTGGCCGCCGGAACGCCGACCGCCCTGCGCGCCTTGCCGGGCAACCGCAGTTCCCCGGCGTCGACCACGACATCCTCAAAGCCATGCGCGAGCAGCACTTCCGTGACGCGGTCGGCAATCCGGCCCTGCGCGATACCGTTGAGGGTCAGCCCAGCCCCCGGCGGGATCGAGATCGCTCCCACGCCGACGGCTACGGCAGCGCCCGCTCTCGCAACAAGCTCCGGTGTCGGCGCGATGCCATCGGCTGCAGCCTGCCACAGCGGTTGCACCGTCGGGTCGAATGCGCCGCCTGTTGTCTCGCGCCATCTCAGCGCCGAGCCGATCACGTCGGCAAGGTCGCGCGATGGGGACGCCAGGTGGCCATCCCGGTTGAGCCGGCGAAGTTCGGACGTCTCGCGATGTAGCGAGAAGATGTCCTCCAGCCGCTCAATCTCATTTGCCACTGCACTCAGCGCGCTGCGGGCGGCGTCCGTGTCAGCTCCATAGAGCGACACGCGAGCTTCGCCGCCGAGAGCGGAACCGCGCCAGATGAACCCGGGCCTTGCATCGCCCGAGGCGATGAGTGCCCCGAGGCCGCCTACGCTGCCGGCCGCGACAGCCGTAACGAGAAATCTCCGGCGGGTCATTGTCATTGAACGGTCCTCCTCGATTTTACATAGGCGGCGGCGCGGCCACCGGTGTTTTGGCAGCCGCAGCCGAAGCGCCACCATGGCGCGCCGCGCGCCGCTTCAGCACCACGCATTGTGCTTCGTCGTTCATGATCACTTGGCATCGCAGGCACAGGATGCATTCGTTCGGGTTGATCCGGCCGAGCGTATCGATGGCTCCGACAGTGCACTGCGTTTCGCAGAACCGGCACTCGCTGCCGCATTGCGGCCTGCGGTGCAGCCAGTCGAACAGCTTCAGTTTCGCCGGGATCGCCAGCGCCGCCCCCAGCGGACAAAGATAGCGGCAGTAGAAGCGCTCGATGAAAAGCCCGGCCGCGAGAAGTCCGACAGCGAAAAGGACGAAGGGCCATTCGCGCACGAAGCGGAACGAGATCGCGGTCTTGAACGGTTCCACTTCCGCCAAAATAAGCGCCTTCTCCATCGAGTAGAAGGACAGGCCGAGGATTACGACGAACAGCGTGTACTTGATCGCCCATAGCCGCTCCTGGATCGCAAACGGCACTTCGATCTGTCGCACGCCAAGACGCTTTGCGCCTTCGTTCAAGACTTCCTGCAGCGCGCCGAACGGACACAACCAGCCACAATATGCCCCGCGCCCCCAGAACAGCAGTCCGAGAGCCACGAAACCCCAGAGAACGAAAATCACCGGCTCGATGAGGAAGGTCTCCCAGCGGAATCCGTTGAGGAGCGAATGCAGGAAGGCGACGACCTGAACCACCGAGAGCTGCCCCTTGGCGATTCCTCCAAGGAATACTACTGTCAGGGCGAGAAATCCAAGTCGACCCCAAAGCCACAGTTTGGGCCGCCGTACGAAAAACTCTTGCACGAAGAAGGAGCCGGCGACGCCGATAATCATCATCGCGGTGAACGCAATCGTCAGCGGCTTGCGCTGCCACGCGGCCAGCCACAGCGGATCTTCTGCGGCGGCTTCGGCGGCACCCGTCATGTTGATATAGTGTTGCGGGATTTTGTAAGTGAGTGGAATGCGAAGAGTGGCTGGCGAACCGTCTTCGCGTTCGCGCTCCGCCGTCACCTCGATGCGAAACGCCTCGGACGCGCGCAAGCCGGTTTCGGCGCCGAGTCTGAAGACGCTGATCTCCTTGAATTCGGGCGCACCGGCAAGTGCGAGCCGGTCGATGCGCAGATAGTCCTCTTTCTTCAGTCGGATCGTCTTCTCATTCTGGATTATCTCGATGAGCTCGAAGATACCGGATTTCCGGTAGCTTGTGCCGCGGTGCGACTGCGCCCCTGAGCTGGCGATCATCAGCGCCGTGTCACCGGGGGCGAGCGCACTGACGGCGCGCGTATAGGCCTGCTGTCCGAGCAGATTGCGCCCGATCGTCGGCGGGTCGAGAATGGCGGCCGCCATCGCTATGAACGTTCCGTCGGTTTGCGGCAGAGGATGAGCGATTGCGCCGAAGCGCCTTCCAGCTTCATTGAATGTCATTGCGGTTTGGGTAATAGAACCGTCGCCGGCAAGCTTCTCCCAGTTTGCTTCGGAAAACGAAACGCGGTCGATATCCTGACTCGCCGTTTTGATCAGTCCGCGCCCGACCGCAACCGTCCGCGCGGTGCGCAGGATCGCGTCGCGGATCACGCCAGTCGAAACGGTTGCCCCCGCGATGATGGGCGGCAGCGCGCGCGAGTCCTTGAAGGCTTCGATTTTCGGCGCTGTAAGGTCGTAGCCCGCGAACCCGGCGACGTATCGTGCGATGTCCTCGCTCGAAATGCCGAGCGTCAAGACGGGCTCATTGTGCCTCATCAGTTCGGCACCGGAAATTTTTGCGTCCTGCGTTATGCCGACAAGAATATCGATCGGCCGGCCCGAGTAGCCAACCGACTCCGCGATTTCCCAGGTTGATGCGATCAGGCCGACGGTTCCAGAATTTTCGATGGCCGCCCAACCTTGCGGATTGTCCTCAAGCCTTTCGAGACGCTCGATTGAGCCGGCCTGTGGCAGCAGTCTGCCCGCCAGGGCACGATCGGGTGTGGCGGGTGCGATGGCATCGCTTGCAACAAAACTTGATTGCGACAGGGCTGGCTCGCCAGGAAGCCAGAGCGAGAACATACCGGCCACAAGTAGCGGGACCGCGACCGGCCGCGAAAACGCAAGCCGAACGCGGCGCAAGTCAATAGCCGGCCAATCTCTTAAGCCCATTCGCTCTCCGTTCTCGAGGGCCATCGCCAATCCTTTCTGATGACCCAGGTCAGTCTGTCACGGCCAAACGGATGAGCCTTGCCAAAAGTCAAATAGGGTACGCGAACTTTGGTTCATCCTTTTCGTGCACCATCAGCACGGAGGTTGATCTGCTATGGACACAAGAACCCGATTTCTCATTCGAACGGCTTCGCTGTTAAGCAGCGTCGCCCTGCCGTTGATGTTCACTGCCGTCCCCGTTTCGGCTGAGGACAAGCCCAAGGAGCACGGCAGCAGCCCGGCCGCTGCCTATGAACCGAGCATGACCACGCTCGGCCAGATGAAGCTTGAGATCCCCGGCCGCAAGCCTGACGATCCGGTCATGACGGCGGAAGAATTCAGCAAGGCGAACACGATTTATTTCGAGCGCTGTGCAGGTTGTCATGGCGTGCTGCGCAAAGGCGCGACCGGCAAGGCGCTGACCACCGACATCACGCATGAACGCGGCTACCAGCACCTCAAGGACTTCATCACCTATGGCTCGCCGGCCGGCATGCCTAACTGGGGAACCTCGGGGGATCTGTCCGAAGCCGATGTGGATATGATGGCCCGCTATCTTCTCATCGAGCCGCCGCAGCCGCCCGAATTCGGTATGGCGGAAATGCGCAAGACCTGGAAGGTGCTTGTCCCCGTCGATAAGCGTCCGACCAAGCCGGAAAACGATCTCCAGCGCGACAACATCTTCTCGGTGACGCTGCGTGATGCGGGCCAGGTTGCCCTCATCGATGGCGGCACCAAGAAGATCATCAAGATCATCGATACCGGCTACGCGGTTCACATTTCGCGGATTTCTGCTTCCGGCCGGTTTCTGTTCGTGATCGGCCGCGATGCCAAGCTCGACATGATCGATTTGTGGATGAAGGAGCCGACGATCGTCGCGACTGTCAAGATCGGTGCGGAGGCCCGTTCCATCGAAACCTCGAAATTCAAGGGCTTCGAAGACAAGTACGCTGTCGCCGGTTCGTATTGGCCGCCCCAGTACGTGATCATGGACGGTGCCACGCTGGAGCCGCTCAAGATCAAGTCGACACGCGGCGTGATTTACGACTCGCAGGAGTATCATCCCGAGCCGCGCGTGGCCGCGATCCTTGCCTCGCACTACCGGCCCGAATTCATCATCAACGTCAAGGAGACCGGCAAGATCCTTCTCGTCGACTACTCCGACATCAAGAACCTGAAGACGACGGAGATCGAAGCGGAACGGTTCCTTCATGACGGCGGGCTGGATTCAACGAAGCGCTACTTCCTCGTGGCCGCGAACGCCCGCAACAAGATCGCCGTCATCGACACCAAGGAAGGCAAGTTGACGGCGTTGATCGAAACCGGCGGACAAACCCCGCACCCTGGTCGCGGCGCCAACCTGATGCATCCAGTGCACGGTCCGGTCTGGGCTACCTCGCACTTGGGCGACGAGACGGTGGCCTTGATCGGCACTGATCCCGAAGGCCATCCCGACAAGGCCTGGAAGGTGGTGCAGACGCTCGAAGCACTCGGTGGCGGATCGCTGTTCGTCAAATCCCACCCGAAGTCCGATCACCTTTACGTCGACGCGCCGCTCAACCCTGAAGCTGAAGTCTCCGGCTCGATTGCTGTCTTCACGGTCAGCAAACTGGGCGATAAGGAGCCGAAGTACAAGGAGTTGCCGATTGCCCAGTGGGCCAACATCGGCGAGGGCCAGCCACGCGTCGTGCAGGGCGAATACAACCAGGCCGGCGATGAAGTCTGGTTCTCGGTCTGGAACGCCAAGGACAAGGTCTCGGCAATCGTCGTCGTCGACGACAAGACCTTGAAGATGAAAACCGTGATCAAGGATCCCAAGCTCATCACGCCGACAGGCAAGTTCAACGTCTTCAATACGCGCAACGACGTTTATTGATGCTGCGTTGACGGCAGGAAGCGGCCCTGCCGCTTCCTGCTTCGCTTTGATGATTACGCTTCCCGCAAGCCAGAGAACTGAGGAGTAGAGGACATGAAAATGCCCGGACGAGTTTTCCTCGTCGGCGCCGGACCCGGTGATCCCGATCTCCTGACGGTAAAGGCGATGCGGTTGATCTCGAGTGCCGATGTCATCGTGTTCGACCGGCTTGTCTCGAACGAAGTCCTGGCGCTGGCCGGTCGGCAGGCCAAGCTGATCCCTGTCGGCAAGGAGCCCAGACGCCACCCCGTTCCGCAGGAAAAGATTAACTCGATTCTGATCGCGGAGGCGCGGGCCGGCCGCAACACCATCCGGCTGAAGGGTGGCGACCCGTTCATCTTCGGGCGCGGTTCAGAGGAGGCCGTCGCACTGCGCGAGGCGGGCATTCCCTGCGAAATCGTGCCGGGCATTACTGCTGCGCAAGGTTGCGCGGCAAGCATCGGCGTGCCTCTCACACATCGCGGACTGGCGACCGGCGTCCGCTATATCACCGGCCATTGCCGTCAGGACCAGCCGCTCGAATTCGATTGGGCCGGGCTTGCCGACAAGGAAACAACGCTCGTCGTCTACATGGGCGCAGCCAACATCGCGGAAATCGCCGGGCGCCTCATCGAGGAAGGCCGGTCGGCAACGACCCCGGTGCTTGCTGTCAACAACGGCACCACCTCGCGCGAACGGCGTCTTGTCTCCGACCTGGAAGACGTCGCCGGAGCGACCGCCCGCGCCAACTTCGACGGCCCCGTCCTGTTCATCATCGGCGACGTCGTATCGCTCTATCCGAGCCGCGACATCTGCCCTGTCGTTCGCGACGCCATAGCTTTGCATAGAGCGGAAAAGGAGGTTGCCGTCCATGTATAGATTGTGGGTCGCAGCTGGCTTAGTTCTCTGCTGGTCGGCAACCTTATGGGCCGGAGAACACTTGTCTCGGACGGTTGACGCAGATCGTGCGGCAGCCCTTGAGCGCCTCGTTCTTCAGGACTGTGGCTCCTGCCACGGCATGACGTTGAAAGGGGGCCTTGGCCCCGATATTCGCGCCACGACGCTTAAAGGCTCGTCGCCGGAAGCGATCAAGGAGATCATCCTCGATGGGGTTCCAGGTACGCCGATGCCCCCGTGGCGACCGCTGCTCAGCGAGGGCGACGCGGAATGGATCGCCCACTATCTCTTGCAGCAGGAGGGCGGCCGATGAAGGTTCTGCTGAAAGCGCTGCTGGTCTTCACCTTGGGTCTTATTGCAGTCGGTGCCACGGGCGTCCTGCGGGCGTCGGAACAGGAACTGCGCGGTACTGGCGATCTGGGGATCGTCATCGAGCGCGCGACCGGTTCTCTCCTCATCGTCGATACCACCGGGCGCAAAACTCTCTCTCGCGTAGAAGGCCTCGGGGACCTGTCTCACGCCTCGGCCGTCTTTTCCCGCGACCAGCGCTACGCCTTCGTCTTCGGCCGCGACGGCGGCTTGACCAAGGTCGATCTCCTCACCGGCTCGATTGCCGGGCGCGTAGTCCAGGCGGGGAACTCAATCGGCGGGGCGATCTCCGATGACGGCACCCTCGTCGCGGTTTCGAACTACGAGCCCGGCGGCGTCCGCGTGTTCGATGCCGCAACGCTTGCTCCGGTCGCCGACATTCCGGCGGCGTGGCCGGGGGGTCTATCGAAGACGATCGGCCTTGTCGATGCGCCCGGCCGCAGGTTCGTTTTCACGCTTTGGGACGCAGGCGAAACCTGGATCGCCGATTTCTCGAAAGGTGCTGCACCCTGCATCATCACCAAACTGGAAGGCATCGGCGCCAACCCCTACGACGCCCTAATCACCGCCGATGGCCGCTACTACGTCGCCGGCCTCTACGGCGAGGATGGCCTCAGCCTTGTCGATCTCTGGGACGATACCGTCAAGCCACGGCGCATTCTCGACAACTACGGGCGCGGAGATGAAAAACTCCCCGTCTACAAGATGCCTCATCTCGAAGGCTGGGCGCTGGCCGGCGACCGATTCGTGTTGCCGGCGGTGGGACGCCACGAAGTACTCTTCGTCGACACCCGCAGTTTCGCGGAGGTCGGCAGGACGAAAGTGCACGGCCAGCCGGTCTTCGCCGTTGCGCGGCCAGATGGACGCCATGTCTGGGTCAATTTCGCCCATCCCTTCAATGACACGATCCAGGTCATCGACTCGCGTACAGCCGAAGTCGTCAAGGAATGGAAGCCGGGTCCGGCAGTCCTGCACATGGAATTTACCGCAAGGGGGCATGAAGTCTGGGTCTCGGTGCGCGACGCCAATGCGGTCCACGTGTACGACGCACGGACCTTTGAAAAGAAAGCTGAGATTGCCGCTACCAGCCCGAGCGGAATTTTTTTCACCTCGCGTGCGCACCGGACAGGACTGTGAGCCATGGGTGTCTCGTCAAGCGATAGTTTCGATAGTCAACTGCTGGAAGGCTGGCAGCGCGCGCTGCCCCTTGTTGAGCGTCCGTTCCTGGAGATTGGAAACAAGATCGGCCTCGCCGAAGAGGACGTGATCGCTCGCCTTTCGAGGCTTCAGGCATCTGGTGTAGTTGCCCGTGTCGGCGGCGTCGTGCGCCCGAATACGCTTGGGGCAAGCACTCTCGCAGCGATATCGGTGCCCGATCTGGACGTTGACAGCAAAGCTGCGATTCTGTGCGCCGAGCCGGGCATCAACCACGTCTACCTCAGAGAAAACGATTGGAACCTTTGGTTCGTGGTGACCGGGCCCGACCGTGCCTATGTCAACGCGGCGATCGCCAAAGTGGAAAGCCAAACCGGCAACCGGGTACTCGAGCTGCGCCTGGAGCGCCCCTATCACATTGACCTGGGATTTCCACTTTCCAGCGAGCAGGTGGTTCGGCATGATCTCGTCGACATGGCCACTGCGGACGTCTCGCGCCGCAGCCTCCGCGAAGGCGACCGGCAACTAGTCCAGGAACTCATCACAGGGCTGCCGTTGGTCGCCACGCCATTCCGCGAAGTTGCAGAACGGCTGGGCCGCGCCGAAGGCGACGTCATCGCCCGTACCGGCGAGCTTTGCGAGGCCGGAGTTCTACCCCGGATTGGCGTCATAGTCCGCCATCGCGCGCTTGGCTGGAGGTCGAATGCGATGGTGGTCTGGGATGTCGATCCAGCCGACATCGACCGCGCCGGCGCAGCCCTCGCCAAATGCCCCAGCATCAACCTGTGCTACCGTCGCACGCGCTACAAGAGTGAGTGGCCCTATAACCTCTATTGCATGATCCATGCGAAATCGCGTGACGCGGCGCTGCGGGCACTGGTCGAAGCTTCCACGGCCGCCGGACTCGACGACGTTCCCCGCCAGATCCTTTTCTCATTGCGCTGCTTCAAGCAGACGGGCGCGCTGGTTGCCGCTTCAAAGGAGGCTGCATGATGTCCCGACACCACTTGGCCGCAAGCATCGGCCTCGACGACCTGGACCGCCGGATCATCAATGTCCTTCAGGAGGGATTTCCGCTGGTCACGTCGCCTTTTGCCGCCGTCGCGGCCAAAATCGGCATTCCCGAAAGCGAATTGATCGCGCGGCTGCAGCGGTTGGCCGAGACCGGCGTTGTTACCCGCTTCGGACCGTTCCTCGATGCGGCAGCCATGGGCGGCGCCTTCTGCCTGTGTGCGCTCTCAGCCCCCGCGGATCGCTTCGAGGAGATCGCCGGGATCGTCAACGGCTTTCCTCAGGTCGCGCACAACTACGAGCGCGAGCATGCCCTCAACATGTGGTTCGTGCTTGCAACCGAGTCGCCCGAGGAAATAGACAGCACCGCCCTGCGTATCGAACAGGCAACCGGCCTTGCCGTGCTGCGCTTTCCCAAACTCGAAGAGTTCTTTATCGGCTTCAGGGTGGCGGCATGAGCAGTCTCGATTCAATCGACAGGAGCATCATCGAAGCGGCTCAGGCCGGCCTCGCGATTACCCCTTGCCCCTATGCCGAAATCGCAAAGAGCGTCGGCATCGGCGAAGCCGACGTCATCGTGCGGCTTGGCCATCTGATGGAACGCGGAGTCGTTCGTCGCATAGGAGTCGCGCCAAACCACTATGCCCTGGGCCTGATCGCCAACGGAATGACGGTTTGGGACATCGAAGACGAAGTCGCCTCCGAAGTCGGGCGCGAGGTCGGCGCGCTGCCTTTCGTGACGCACTGCTATCTGCGCCCGCGCGCACTCCCGTCCTGGCCCTACAACCTGTTCGCGATGGTTCATGGCACAACCCGTGACGAGGTCGAAACGAAGCGGCGTGAGATCGCACTGCTCGCCGGACCGGCTTGCCGCGCTTGCGACGTTCTCTATTCGAAGCGGATCCTGAAGAAGACCGGACTTCGTCTGTCCGGTAACGGAGGCTGAAGCAATGTTTCGCCTGTCGCATTATATGCACCAGCTCATCGAACCGACACCGGTACGCCGCCGCAAGGGGCCGGTGCGCCCCGTTGTGATCTGGAACCTGACGCGGCGCTGCAATCTCAAGTGCCGTCACTGCTACGCGGTTGCCGCCAACCGCGACTTTCCAGGCGAACTTTCGAATGAGGAAGCCGTCGTCGTGCTCGACGATCTCGCTGCCTTCGGCATTCCCGCGCTGATCCTTTCGGGCGGAGAGCCGCTGAGCCGCCCCGACACCCTCGATCTGGCACGGCGCTCCAAGGCCCACGGCCTCTACACCGCGCTCTCCACCAATGGCACGACGATCAAGGAACATGACGCCGACGAGATCGCCGAGATCGGCTTCGACTACGTCGGCATCAGCCTCGATGGCATCGGCGCGACGAACGACTGGTTCCGTGGCGCGGCGGGCGCATTCGAGGAGGCGCTTGCCGGAGTACGTGCGTGCAGGGCGCGCGGCATCAAGGTTGGCCTGCGCTTCACGATGACGAAGGACAATGCCCAGCAGCTACCCGACCTCCTGGCACTGGCCGGTGACGAAGGCGTCGAGAAGTTCTACCTATCCCACCTTGTCTACGCGGGCCGCGGCAACAAGCACCGCGCCGACGACACGCAATGGCAAGTGACGCGCCAGGCGGTTGAACTTCTCATCGAGCGCGCATGGCGGTCGGCTTCGAACGGCGAGGCATTCGAGATCGTGACGGGCAACAACGATGCCGATGCGGTCACCTTCCTGCGCTGGGCGCAGAGCCGGTTCACGGCCGAGGCTGTCGCACATTTGCGCCAGCACCTTGAAGCCTGGGGCGGAAACTCTTCCGGCCTCGGCGTCGCCAACATCGACACCCAGGGCGTCGTCCACCCCGACACCTACTGGTCGGATTATTCCATCGACAGCGTGCGCAACCGGCCGTTCAGCGAGATCTGGCAGGATCTCGGCGACCCGATGCTGGCAGCGCTGCGCCTGCGCCCACGTCCCCTGAAGGGACGCTGCGGCGCCTGCGCCTACAAATCCGTCTGCGGCGGCAACACCCGTATCCGCGCCCTTCAACTGACCGGCGACCCATGGGAGGCCGATCCTGCTTGTTATCTCGGCGACGCTGAAATCGGCCTCTCGGAAGGCATCTCAAGCGAATCCGACCGACTCCAGATGAAACCATTCCGAGGCCGAAGCAATGATCCCGCGCACCGCTTTGCCTAGCATCATCTTCACTGCCGCGTTCGCATGCACTGCCGCGGTCTCCGTGAATGCAGAAAACGCGACGACACGTGCCGTTCAACTCTATCAAGCCCATTGCGCGAATTGCCATGGCGCTGAAAGGCTTGGCGGAACAGGCCCGGCTCTGATTCCGGAAACCTTGCACCGGATGCGCGGCCCAGCGGTTTCGGACGTCATCTCCATGGGCCGCGCGGCGACCCAGATGCCGGCCTTCGCCGACATGCTTTCTGAACACGACATCGCAGCCCTCTCCGAGTTCATCAAGACGCCGCTCGGCACAAAACCGACGTGGACCACGAATGAAATCGCCGCGAGCCTCACCCTAAATGCAGATTACAGAGCTGCTTCCAAGCCGGTCTTCGATGCCGATCCACTCAATCTGTTCCTGGTCGTCGAGACCGGCGACCATCACGTGTCGATCCTCGACGGCGACACCTTCAACCGCCTGGACCGCTTCGCCACGCCGTTTGCCGTTCACGGCGGGCCGAAGTTCTCGCCCGACGGCCGCTTCGTCTTCATCATGTCGCGCGATGGCTGGGTGCAGAAATACGACATCTGGTCGCTTCAGGAAGTCGGCCGCATCCGCGCCGGACTGAACGCCCGCAACATCGCCATCTCGAAGGACGGCCGTTGGCTGGCGGTTGCCAATTATCTCCCCAACACGCTGACGATCATCGCGACATCGGATCTCTCCGTCGCCCGCGTTTTCGATGTTTCCGACAAGTCCGGCGTCCCTTCGCGTGTTTCAGCGGTTTACCAGGCGCCGACGAGAGACAGCTTCGTGCTGGCGCTGAAAGATGTCGCCGAGATCTGGGAGATCGCGACCAACCCCGATGCCGAGCCGGTCTACCAGGGCTACGTGCACAGCCACGAGAAAGGCATGGTCGAAGCGCTAGAATCCTCAAAGGGGCTGTTTGCGCTGAGACGAATAGCTGTCGCCGAACCCATCGACGACTTCTTCTTCGATTCCGACTACCGCAATCTGATCGGTGCATCACGTGACGGCGGCAAGGGCGTCGTCGTCAACCTAACGGTTGGCCGCGAAATCGCAGAACTGCCGCTTCCCGGCATGCCGCACCTCGGCTCTGGAATCTCCTGGATTCGCAACGGCCGCCGCGTCATGGCGACACCGCATCTGAAGGAAGCCAAGCTCAGCGTTATCGCCGTCGACGACTGGTCCCTTGTCACGACCATACCGACCGATGGCCCCGGCTTCTTCCTGCGCTCGCACGAGAATACGCCCTATGTCTGGGCTGACGTCTTCTTCGGCAAGAACAAGGATGCGATGCACGTCATCGATAAGCAGACCCTGAAGATCGTCAAGACGCTGCGGCCCGTGCCCGAAGCAACCGTTGCTCATGTCGAATTCGACCGGTCCGGCCGCCATGCCCTCGTGTCGGTCTGGGAGGATGACGGCGCCGTCATCGTCTACGACGCCGAGACCCTGGAGGAAGTCCGCCGCCTGCCGATGCGCAAGCCGTCGGGCAAGTACAACGTCTGGAACAAGATCACGTTTTCGGAGGGGACGAGCCATTGACTCAGCTCAATTCGAGAACTTGCGCAACCCCCTATGTTAACTGCCAGGTGCATCGTAAATCGAGATTCACCCCCGATGTTGAGATATCGCATGCTATTCGTCGGCTGGCTCGCTTTGGCGATCACCGCGGCGTCTCGCGATCAACAGGTTCTGGCACAAGCACCCGACCCTCACCAGATTTTTGAGCAGCGGTGCGGTGGATGTCATTCCCCCCACGCGGGCGACTTCGCGCGCAACTATCTCGTCAGGTCGCAAGGAAAGATGCTGACGCGCAAATCCTCGCGGGAGCTGCGCGGCTTCCTCAATTCCGGCCACGGTAAACTGTCCCCGGTGGAGATCGACGTTCTCGTCGTGCATTTCGAGAACATCCTGAATTCGGGAGGCCTGTTTCAGGACAAATGCCGCGTCTGTCACGATCGTGCCGTCGAACTTGCGAGACACCAGTTGATCCTGCGGGAAGGCACGCTGACCGGCCGATATACCGGCCGCGACATCGCGGAGTTCCTGCAAAATCACGGCCGGTTGCAACAAGACGAAGTGGAAAGAATGATCGCTGTCCTTAAGCGCCAGCTGCATTAGCCGAGGGTTCCGGGCTGACGCTTGGGAACCAAGTGCCCGTTTGGGATAATTGCCATGAACATTTTGATCGTCTTCGCAACGACGGAAGGCCAAACCGGAAAGATCGCTCGTCGGGCTGCCGGACATGTCTCGCGGAAAGCCCATCATGTCGATGTCATCGATAGCGAAGAACCGGGCGCGCTGCCGGATTGGGAAAATTACGACGCCGTGATATTAGCCGGCTCGGTTCATCAGGAACGCCATCAGGACAGCCTCATAAACTTCGTCATCGCCCACCGCGAACAGTTCAACTCTCTGCCCTCGGCTTTGATATCGGTCAGCCTTTCTGCTGCGACCGACGACGGACGCCCTGCCGCGCAGAAGTACGTCGAACGATTTTTATGGATCACGAAACTCCAACCTGTCCGGACTCTGCTGCTTGCCGGCGCCCTGCGCTATTCGCAGTACGAGTACTTCAAGGTGGAAATCGTCAAGCACATCGTCTCCAAAACCGCCGGAACCTTTGAACAGACCGGCGACCACGAATTCACCGATTGGAACGCGTTGTCTCAGTTCCTCGATAAATTCCTCGATCAAGTCGCGCAATCAAGGGCGAGCAGGGCTGAATAGTGGGCTTTGGGCGCCACTAAACAATTCTGCTTGGAAGTCGGTATGGCGCGTCCAAACAAAGGCCGCCGCAGTTGAACGCTACGGCTCAGATGATCTCGTCTTC
Source organism: Alphaproteobacteria bacterium BRH_c36 (assembly GCA_001516065.1). Taxonomy (GTDB): domain Bacteria; phylum Pseudomonadota; class Alphaproteobacteria; order Rhizobiales; family Hyphomicrobiaceae; genus Filomicrobium. The sequence continues at coordinate 3,229 of LOEV01000123.1, read as the reverse complement.
GTCGAACAGCGGATCTGCGACGAGTTGACTTGCAAGGCTGTCGATCGTCGCTTCCGCGTTGTCGGCCTTCCTGATCTTGGCGATATGAAACAGCCCGTCGCCTTCGTTGACGATCGGCAGGTTTGTGCGCCCGATGATCAGGCCGCCGTAGTCAGCGGTGATCTCTGTTTCGGTTTCGCCGAAGGGATCGGCGACGATACCGAGAACGCTTCCCTTGGGGACCTCCTCGCCGATCGTCTTGAACGTCCGCAGGAGGCCGCCCGCCGATGCACGCTGCCAGTAGCTCGCGGTCGACTGGATCGGCTCCGCCTTCGGTTTCGAGATGCCCTTTCCCGAGACCATGTCGAGTTTGCGCATCACCCGGAGAATGCCGCTGACTCCGGTCCGCACCGCGATCTCATCGAACCGCAATCCCTCGCCGGCTTCATAGAGCAGAATATCGATGTTCTTCTTTGCCGCCGCCTGCCGCAGCGAACCGTCCCGCAATCCGGACGTCAAAATGAGCGGTGCTCCAAAAGCCTCAGCAAGTTCCATCGTTGCCGGTTTCGAAGGCGACACCCGCACCTGCGGCAGGTTCGTCCGGTGGATCGCTGCTGAATGTAGGTCGATCCCGAGGTCCGACCGCAGGACGATTTCCTGCAGGAACAGGTTCGCCAGCCGCGCCGCGAGCGACCCTTGTGCGCTGCCGGGAAACGAGCGGTTGAGATCGCGCCGGTCGGGCAGATAGCGGGAATGATGCATGAAGCCGAACGAGTTGACGATCGGCACGGCAATCAACGTGCCGCGCATGTTGTCGATATTGGGCGCGCGCAACAGTCGCCGCACAATCTCCACGCCGATGACTTCGTCGCCATGCACCGCCGCGCTGACGAACATCGTCGGACCCGGCCGGCGGCCGTGAACCACGTGGGCGGACAGCGTGACGGGAGTGTGGTCCGACAGAACGCTGACCGGCAATTCGACCGTCTGCCGCGTTCCCGAAGCGACGATCGACCTGCCGATCTCGAACGGACCCGTCTCTCCCATCAGCCTTTGCCCTTCGTTTTGGTCTTGCCCGGCCTCGCGTGGCTGGCAAGAAAGTCGATGATCTGGCCGGCGATGTCGATCCCCGTGGCCTTCTCGACACCTTCGAGGCCCGGCGAGGAGTTGACCTCCATGACGACCGGCCCGTGATTGGCGCGCAGCATGTCGACGCCGCACACGTTGAGCCCCATGGCTTTTGCAGCACGCAGAGCCGTCGCGCGTTCTTCCGGCGAGATCTTGATCGCTTGCGCACTGCCGCCCCGGTGCAGGTTGGAGCGGAATTCGCCTTCCGCTCCCTTCCTCTGCATCGCGGCGATGACCTTGCCGCCGACAACGAGCGCCCGGATATCCGTGCCGCCGGCCTCCTTGATGAACTCCTGAACGAGGATGTTGACGCCCGCCCCGCGGAACGCCTCGATCACCGATTTCGCCGAGCGGTCGGTATCGGCCAGAACGACGCCGATCCCCTGGGTGCCTTCGAGCAGCTTGATGACGAGCGGCGAACCACCGGCGAGCCGCAACACTTCCTCGGTCTGCTTGGGGTCGTGGGCGAAAGTCGTCACCGGCAGACCGACGCCGTCTCGCGCCAGCAGTTGCATCGAGCGCAGCTTGTCGCGGGACCGCCCGATGGCCACCGACTCGTTCAGCGGAAATACGCCCATCATCTCGAACTGTCGCAACACCGCCAATCCGTAGAAGGTGACCGATGCGCCAATGCGCGGGATGACGGCATCGTAGTGCGGCAGCTTATGGCCATTGTAATAGACCTCCGGCCGCCGCGACGCGATGTTCATGTAGCATTGTAACGTGTTGATCACGTCGATCTGGTGTCCGCGTGCCTCGGCGGCCTCCACCAGCCGCTTGTGCGAGTAGAGGTTGGCGTTGCGCGCCATCATGGCGATTTTCATGACCTGCCCTTTCTAAGGCATAGGACCGGTGGACCGGCTGTCGGACGGGGCACTCTTCGAGAAAGGCAGCGTGCGAGGAAGCTTTTCAGAGAATAGCGATGGGCGGACCGGCGAGAAACGAGCGGCCCGGATCCACGAGCAGGCCGTGCCGGCGAATTGCCGTTCGCCCCAAAATGATGTCGAACTCCATTTTCTCGCGGTCTGCCAGCGAAAGTTCGATGTGCCAGTGGCGCCGGCCCAGGATCAGCGTCGTCGAAATGACGTAGCGCAGCTTGGGAACACCGCTGGTGTTCTTGATTTTTCGCTCGTCAACAATAATGGCGCGGCAGAGGTCGGTGCGCGGAACACCGGCGCGCGGGACGTGGAACTCGATCCATCTGACGCCCTTGATTTCGAATGGCCTCAGGTTGACGGCATGCAGTGCAGACGTTCGCGCCCCGGTGTCGATCTTGGCCTTGATCGAGGTGATTTGAAGCGCCGGCAGGCCGATCCACTCCCGCCAGCCGATCCGTGTTGTGTCGGTTCGCGGGCTGAGTGTCTTGGCGGCCTTCACTCCAGGCACTCCTCGTTGGCGCGGCGATAGTTGACGAACGTGTTCGCCGACATCACGACGAAGAAGCTGTCCATGTCGATGAGAACGAATCCGCGCTCGATCATCGCCCGCGACAGATCGCGAACATCGTCCTCGTAAAGTCTGCGCCGCCCTGCAAGCGCACGCACAAGCTTGGCCGCGATACGGTAGCGGCCGTTGTCCTTGCCCCCGAAGGGGCCGTTATAGAGAGCCGCCAGCCGATCGGCCACGACGCCAATTGTGTACTCATCCATTCCCATGCGGGTTGCCTACATGACAACAAAAATATTGTCTATAGATAAAATAAAGATGCACATAGATAAAAAATCTACGCTACTCGCGGTGGCGATGGGGCGCGTTGCCTTGTCTGAGGCGTGTTGGGCATCTGCGGGGCCACGCGTTACCGCCGAATGTGGCTGACACGGGAGGATTCTTCCTCATCCTCTGCCCTGGCGATCAGCCTCTTGACCGGCATCGTTTGAGGGTCGGCGATTTTCGAATGGTGTCGGCGGATTTTTATCGCCTTCAACTGCCGAGTGAATGGTAACTGGCGACACGAAGAACCAGTTGGGATTACTTCCATCTTCATGTCTTAAGACATAATCGATAGAGAAATGATGTCGCGGCGGGTTTTGCGTATAGTGTATAGTGGATGATCCTCCTCCTACAGCGCGTGGTAACTTGGGTTGATAACTCTTGCTCGTATCTTTGAGAATCGACCACAGAC